>JAQBNK010000109.1 GCA_028288595.1 Chitinophagaceae bacterium | reverse complement strand
TTCGAAACATAAATGTTATGACCGCCGGCATTACTAGTTTCAATAAACTTTTCTGAGCCAGCTTTAAATTCATTTCCTTCTTTATCAACAGCAACCATTCCCATTCCTTTCACTTCGCTAACACTATTCCACCTTATTTCTTTTGTTTTCCATTTAGCCGCTAATGTTTTTGCTAAAGGATGAGTAGAAAATTTTTCAAGTGAATAAACGATCTGTTTAAAACTTTCTTCGTCAATATCTCCTGTAACCGTAAAATTATTAATAGCAAAATTACCTGTGGTCAACGTGCCGGTTTTATCAAACACAACTTGTTTTATCTCTTTGAAAACTTCTAGGCTCTTTGCATTCTTAAATAATATCCCATTATGTGCTGCTCTGCCAAGACCAACAGCAATTGCAGCAGGCGTTGCAAGACCCATTGCACAAGGGCAGGCAATCACTAATACAGCAATGCTGCGCATTAAACTATCTGCAAAAGAATGATGTGCAAATAATAAATTCCCTGTAAAACAAAGAACCGTCAATCCCAAAACAACAGGAACAAAAATAGCGCTGATCCTGTCTGCCATTTGTTGCACCGGTGGCTTCTCTGACTGTGCTTCCTGCACCAGTTTTAAAATATGATTCATTACTGTTTCATCGCCAACAGCTGTAACATAAGCTTTAACCGTACCATCACTAATCATACTTCCGCCAATCAATTTATCATTCATTTTCTTTGCAACAGGTAAACTCTCTCCTGTAATAATAGATTCGTTTACACTGGCATCACCCCATAATATTTTGCAATCCATTGGTACATATTCACCTGACCTTACCAGGATAATATCACCCACATGCAAACGTTCAGCTTCAACTGAAAAAATATTTTCATTGTGCTGGTCATCATAAGCGATCATATTAGCTGTGATCTTCTGACTAACCGTTAATTTTTTTAAAGCAGCTTGTGTAACAGCAACAGATCTTTCCTCCAGCCAGTTTCCTAAAAAAATTAAGGTAATGATCGTAACAGTCGTTTCATAAAACATAAACTGCGATGCATTGCCTGCAATGCTTCCGATTAAACTATAAACCAGTGAAGCTGTTGCGCCGAGTGCAACAAGTACATTCATATTAGGAACGCCTCTTGTTAAACTTTTTACGGCGCTCCTGCCAAAAAAGCTCATTCCAACAATGTAGACGGGTAGTGTTAATGAAAGCTGTAACCACGGATTCATGAACCAGTGCATGTGAAACAACATATCAATAAAAAAAGGCAGTGTAAACACAAGACAGAAAAGAAAACGTCCTTTTTGATTCTTTAAAAATTTCTTTTTGCCTGCTGAATTAATTTCTCCCGTTTTAACCTGGTAACCCAGCCTGCTTATTCCTTTACTTAATTCTTGTTTTGTAACGTTCCCGTTCAGATCAAATGCTACATCTCCTGTTGCGAAATTTACTTTCACATTTTTTCCGCCTTGCTTTTCCAGGAAGCGGTGAACGCTTAAAGCACAATTAGTGCAAGTCATTCCATCAACCTTCCAATTAATTTTTTCCATAACATGTTCATTCTAAACCCGGAAGCGAAATTAGTATAACAGGGAAACGATGGTTTGTCGCATAGCGGAATATCTTTTAATCATTGTTGCAAAATGAAAGGAATTAACTGTTTGATTAGGTTTGCATAATGAAGCGGAAATATATTTTGGATGAATTACCTGGCATCGCTGAATGGCTATGGCAAAATTATTCTGCTTATAAAACCTGGGCATTCTATGCGCCTATGGGGGCGGGAAAAACTACGCTGATCCATGCTTTATGCGATCTCTTAAAAGTCTCTGCTACGGTTTCAAGCCCCACTTTTGCTATTATTAATGAGTATGAAAGTCCTGTGGCAGGGGCTATTATTCATATGGACTGGTATCGCCTGAAAGATGAAGAAGAAGCAGTACAGGCTGGTGTTGAATACGCTTTGTCCGGCGATGCTTATTGCTGGATCGAATGGGCCGAAAAAGCGGAAGGAATTTTACCGGATAGTATCCTAAGACTTTATATCGAAATTATTGACGAGCAAACGCGGGAAATTAATATTAAGAAATTAGGTTAACCAGGTTCAGATTTATAACCACAGAGACAATTTATGGCAGAAAGAATGCGCGGTATCTCTGTGGTACTCTGTAACATTGGGGCTTCAGGGTTACAATCCCATTCTTCAACCTTACCAAAACCTCAAAAATTTAAATTAATTTTAATTCTCTACCGTTAAATAAGGATTCGATTATGGCAAGACCTGTTATCAGCCCCGCATTCAGTTACGAGACACTTGAAGAAACACTGGATATTAAACCGCAGGGTGCCAGGTTAATGATCGGAATCCCAAAAGAAACCTCGTTGCAGGAAAATCGCATTGCGCTCATCCCGGAAGCTGTTGCTGTACTGGTTAATAATGGTCATGAAGTAATAATAGAAACCAAAGCCGGCGAAGGAAGTAAATATTCCGACAAAGACTTTAGTGAGGCCGGTGCCAGGATCGCTTATGATAAAGCCGATGTTTATAAAGCCCCGATCATTATCAAAAGTGCCCCTGTTGTAGAAGATGATGTATCGCATTTGCAATTAAATCAGACGATCATTTCACCTATCCATCTTTCTCTTTTAAAGAAAGAATGCATCGAAAAGATGATGCAAAAAAGAATCACTGCATTAAGCTTCGAAAATTTAAAAGATGATAGCGGTACTTATCCCATAGTTCGCAGCATGAGTGAAATTGCAGGAAGTGCCGTTATGCTGATAGCAGCAAAATATCTTGACAGTGCGAATAATGGAAAAGGTGTTTTGCTTGGTGGCATCAGCGGTATCCCTCCTACCAAAGTAATTATTATCGGCGCCGGTGTCGTAGGTGAATTTGCCTGCAGAACTGCAATGGCGCTGGGTGCATCAGTAAAAGTTTTTGATAACAACGTGTATCGTTTAAAAAGATTACAAAACAATTTAGGTGTACGTGTGTGGACCAGTGTTATTGAACCGGGCATTCTGGGAAAACAATTAAAAACCTGCGAGGTAGCTGTTGGTGCGCTCAGCAATGAAAGCGGAAGAAGCCCGATTGTAGTAACAGAAGAAATGGTAATGAATATGCGGCCGGGAAGTGTTGTGATTGATGTTAGCATTGATCGCGGTGGCTGCTTCGAAACTTCTGAGATCACTACACATGAAAAACCAGTGATTGTAAAACATGGTGTAATTCACTATGGTGTTCCTAATATCCCTAGCGGTTTTGCAAGAACAGCGAGCCATGCAGTAAGCAATGTTTTAATGCCATTACTCCTGGAAGCCAGTGATGCCGGCGGTTTTGATGAAATGGTATGGCACCACTTCAACTTGCGACACGGGATATATTTATACAAAGGCCATCTCACCAATTTTTATATCAGCCAGCGTTTTGATCTGAAATACACAGATCTTAATTTATTGATCGCCAGCCGGAGATAAAAAAGTTATCACATAGGCACATAGAATATCCCTATGTTTCTATGTGCCTATGTGGTAAAATAAAATTCGCGTGTAATTATTTATAGTCGGTAATCAAAATCTTCTCCTTACAAAAAGGAAATTCATTTACATCGTTACTGCTTACAATAATCATCCGGTTTTTGCAGTAAGATTCTATTAACTGATGATAAAGATCATAACCCGTAGTATCAAGGTTAGTGCAAGGTTCATCCAGTAAAAGAATAGCAACATCAGAAAAAATGGCTTGCGCTAATTTGATTCGCTGTTTCATTCCGCTGCTGTAATAACGGATCTGTTTTTCTGCTGCTTTTTCTAACCCGGTAATTGATAATATTTCTCCTATAGAAATACCTGGCAACATAGGTTTGAAAGAAGAATGAAATTTTAAAAATTCAACAGCGGTCATTTCTTCAACAACCTCGAGATAAGGGGCTGCGATTGCAATTGAATTAAACACTGAATCTGCATCGACATCAATATTATTTTGCCAGTTAATACTACCACTACTCAATTGCATGCTTCCCGATAATACCTGCAGCAAGGTACTTTTACCGCTGCCGTTTGGACCGGTAATAGCATAGGCGTTTGCGCTTTCAAATTGGTAAGTAAAATTTCTGAAGATCCAGTCGCGGTTAAATCTTTTGCCCGCATCAGAAACTGATATCCTCATGTTCATTGGCTTTAGAAGGACGTTTGATGATACCGATTTTAGAACCCTTCACGAAACCAAGAATATTTTGCCTGATTTTAGTGTCAGCAAAACTTTCTTCTATTTTAGCGATTGCTGCTGAAGTAGTATTTTTTTCAACAAAAAGTGTATGATAAATTGACGCGATTTCATCAATCGTGTCTTTAGCAAACTGCGAACGTTGTAAACCTACCAGGTTAACTCCAACAAAACTCATCGGCTCTCTCGCCGCTTTTACATATGGCGGTACATCTTTCCGGATTACTGTATGCCCGGCTACATAACAGTGGGCGCCGATACGTGTAAATTGATGTGCACCTGCCAACCCGCCTAATATGGCATGATCGAATATTTCAACATGACCTGCAAGCTGAACCCCATTCGCTAATATCACAGAATTACCAACAGTACAATCATGCGCCACATGTGCATACGCCATGAGGAGGCAATTATTTCCAATTACAGTTTTCCATTTATCTTTTGTTCCCCTGTTGATAGTAACAAATTCCCGAATGGTTGTATTATCGCCTATTTCTGCTGTGGTTTCTTCTCCTGCGAATTTTAAATCCTGCGGAATCGCACCGATAACTGCCCCGGGAAATATTTTACAATTTTTACCGATAGTTGAATTTTCAAATATCACCACGTTCGACATTACATGTGTATTGTCGCCAATCGCAACGTTAGCATGTATAACCGCAAACGGATCTATAATTACATTGTTTCCAAGTTTCGCTTTGGGATCAATATGAGCTAACGGACTGATCATGCTTATTCTTTAGGTCGTTTTACAATTTGTGCAACGAGAACTGCTTCAGTAACCAGGGTATTACCAATAAATATAGTCCCTTTCATTTCGCAAATCCCTCTCCTGATAGGACTCAGCAATTCCATTTTAAGAATTAATGTATCTCCAGGTACAACCTTATGTTTGAATTTACAGTTTTCTATCTTAAGAAAATAAGTATCATATTTATCCTCAGTATCCCGTGGTATGGCCAGCAATCCTCCCGCCTGCGCCAGCGCCTCAACCTGCAATACTCCCGGCATTACACAATTACCGGGAAAATGTCCCACAAAATATGGTTCATTATAAGTAACGTTTTTGATGGCGATTACATATTTATCCGTCATCTCAACTACCTTATCAACCATCAGGAACGGGTAACGATGCGGAAGAATTCGCTCAATTGCATGAATATCTAAAAAGGGTACCTGGGATGGGTTGTACTTCGGGACATCATGTTTGCCTTTGTTCTTCTTAATGTGTTCTTTTATCTTTTTCGCAAACTTAATATTCGAAGCATGGCCCGGCCGGTTAGCGATAATGTGAGCCTTAAAAGGATAACCCACTAATGCAAGGTCTCCAACCACATCCAGTAATTTATGTCTTGCAGGTTCATTGGGGAAACGCAGCTGAAGATTATTCAATATACCCTGCTCACTTACCTGAACATCATGCTTATTAAATACTTTGGAAATTCTTTGTACCTGTTCATCTGTTACAGGCTTATCCACCACTACAATAGCATTATTAATATCACCGCCTTTAATAAGATTGTTAGAATATAAAAATTCAAGCTCATGAAAAAAGCAAAACGTTCTGCAGGATGCTACCTGCTTATTGAAATCTTTTATATTTTTTAGAGCCGCATGCTGTGTTCCAAGGACCTGGGAATTAAAATCTATCAGTGTATTAATGCGGTAACTGTTATAAGGCAATGCTACCATTTCTACTTTATTCACCTCATCTGAAAAAGTAATATTCTGATCCAGCGAATAATAGATTTTGGGTGAATTCTGCTGTTGCACACCCACTTTCTCCAGCGCTTCTACAAAAGGCTGAGCGCTTCCATCAAGAATAGGCACTTCTTCAGCATTGATCTCGATCAAAAGATTATCGATTTCCATTCCCACCAGCGATGCCATCAAATGTTCAATTGTACTAACTCTTGCTCCGTTAGCTTCGATAGTTGTACTACGGTTAGTTTCAATAACATTGTCTACATCTGCTTTTACTACTGGCTGGCCGGGCAAGTCCACCCGCTGAAAATTGATACCGGTATTGGAACCAGCAGGCTTCAATTTCATCGTAACAGTTTTACCTGTGTGAATGCCCGTTCCGGTGATACTTATTTCTTCCTTGATCGTATGCTGAAAACAAGGTTCGCTGTCGTTCATGCGTTGCATAAGGGCGTAAAAGTAAGTCAAAAAAGAAAAGTCAAAAGTCAAAAAGCAGAACTCTGCCGTTTTTTGACTTTTGACTTTTCTTTTTGAATTTATTTTTTATTACTCAACAGGCACTTTCTCTGCCATCAACTGTTTAACCAGTTCCTCAAGCTGAGATATCCGCTTTTCCACTTCAGGGAGATTACGTGCAAGCGCCTGGCTCCTTAAAGCGCTGGCATAATCAAACGCAGGCGTACCGGTGACGGTTGTATTAGGAGATTTAATTGATTTGCTTACCCCGCTTTGAGCATTGATCCTGCTGCCATCGGCAATTTGAATATGACCAACGATTCCCGCCTGCCCCCCGATCATTACATTATTTCCAATTTTAGTACTGCCGCTAACGCCGGCCTGGGCCGCGATAACGGTATTGGTTCCTACTTCAACATTATGCGCAACCTGTATCAGGTTATCGAGCTTAGCTCCTGATTTAATTAAGGTTGAACCAATTGTTGCCCTGTCGATCGCAGCATTTGAGCCGATTTCGACAAAGTCTTCGATTATTACGTTTCCAATCTGGGGTACTTTTTTAAAGCTGCCATCGGTCTGCGGGGCGAAGCCGAAGCCATCACCACCAACCACACTGCCTGCATGAATGGTTACATTTTTACCAACGATACAATCATGATATATTTTTACCCCGGGATGTAAGATTGTGTTGTCTCCAATAACAACATCATTTCCAATAAAAACCCCCGGATAAAGTTTAACATTATTACCAATTACGGCATTGTCGCTGATATAAGCAAAGGCAGCAACAAAAACATGCTCACCCAGTTTAGCGGATTTTGAAATATAACTTGGTTCCTGGATGCCGCTTAATTGTTCTCTTTCTATTTCCTGGTACTTCTGCAGTAAAATAGCGAATGCTGAATAAGCATCTTTTACCCTCACAAGTGTGGAACCAACCGGTTGCCTTAATTCCAGGTTAGAATTAATAATAATGATTGAAGCACTAGTCGTGTATAAATAATCCTCGTATTTAGGATTGGCTAAAAAGGATAGTTGCCCCTTGGTGGCCTCTTCAATTTTCCCAAAAGAATTTACAGATGCGCCGGCATCACCTTCCACATTTCCTTTCACTAACATTGCTATCTCGGCAGCAGTAAATTGCATAAATGATAATATAGTTATAACAAAACGTTCATTTAGTAGTCATTAGTACGTTGGACAACCTTTCTGTTAAAGGGTTTAACGACGTCCTTCCGGTCTTTTAATTGAATGAACAAATGTAGAACTTTTTTACAGGGGCTGAAATAGTTTGGTGTATGAGTGGGTTATCGACATGGGAAATATCCGTGACAGCCCCGTTTTTAAATAAAATTTTAATATTCTCATCAGCTATTTTGTAGGTGGTATTGCTGGCCTCGCCGGTGAAAACGAAATATTGTGCTTCTTCAGTTGATAATTTAAGAGATGCTGCCGTTTGCTGCCGTTTTGTTGCCAGTTCTTCAGAAGTAAAAGCTGTACTTCTCAAATCACATTTTAATAGGCGCCGGTTTAACAATCCATCACACAAAAGAGAAAGGACCTTATCTGGATGGTGCCTCCACGTTTTAATGGCAAAAGTGATGTCTGTATCATCCATTGCACAAAACCATTCAAGTGACTGATTGGTCATTTTCCCATCGTAGGATTGAATAAAAAAATCAATAGCCGGGCCTGCACTTAAGTTCCTGTCATTTATAGAATTGAGGTATTTCGCTCTTTCAATTATTTTAACCAGCATTTTCTCGGCTGCAAGTACAGTTTTGTGCAGGTACACCTGCCAGTACATCTGCCTGCGTGCCACCAGAAATTTTTCAACACTATAAATTCCTTTTTCCTCAACCATTAGTTCCTGGTTGTGTACTACAAGCATTTTTAAAATACGATCGTAACCAATTACACCTTCGGAGACCCCGGTAAAAAAACTATCCCTCATTAAATAATCCATCCGGTCCATATCAAGTTGCCCGCTAATGAGCTGATGAAGAAAATGTTTTTTATATTCTCCTTTAAAAATGGATAGTGTAAGACCCAGTGCACCATTCAACTCACGATTCATTTTTTCTATTATCAGTAAACTCAACTCTTCATGATGTACGGAAGGAATAAGCGTTTCTTCCAGTGCGTGAGAAAAAGGGCCATGCCCTGCATCATGTAATAAAATAGCAGCTTTAACGGCAATCTCTTCGGCAGTAGTTATTTCTACATCTTTCGCACGCAGTTCGGTAACTGCATTACACATGAGATGATACGCTCCGAGAGAATGATGCAAGCGGGTATGTACAGCCCCCGGGTAGACAAGATGTGCCATTGCCATCTGGTTAATTCTTCTCAACCGTTGGTAAAATGGATGTTCAACGATTTGAAAAATTAACGGATGTTGAATAGTGATAAATCCATACACCGGGTCGTTGATAATCTTTCTCTTAGTGACTGATGGCATACTTGTTGGCGCTTTGTTAAATGAAACTACCAGTTAATATACAAAGGTACATTGTGCAACCGGTTAGATAAATTTGATATCTTTTCCTGCAACTGACCTCATAAACTAAAAAAAGAATGGCATTATCAATTATACTCTGGGTGGATGACGAAATAGAAAGCCTTCAATCGCAAAAGCTTTTTTTAGAGGGGAAAGGATATGAAGTAAAAACACTCACGAACGGATTTGATGCAATCGATTATGTAAAGGAAAATCCTGTTGATATTGTGCTGCTAGATGAATCTATGCCGGGAATTAGCGGACTGGAAACATTATCAAAGATTAAAGAAGTGAGCCAGGTGCCCGTAATCCTTATTACTAAAAATGAGACTGAGAATTTAATGGATGAAGCAATCGGCAGCCAGATTACCGATTACCTGATAAAACCTGTTAACCCCAACCAGGTTTGGCTTAGTATAAAAAAACAACTTGACAATAAAAGGTTGGTTTCTGAAAAAACAACAACTGCTTACCAGCAACAATTCCGGAATCTTTTTATGGCCCTGAACAGTAATCCCGATTATAATGAGTGGATGGATATTTATAAAAAACTGGTCTACTGGGAACTTGAAATGGAGAAGACCGATAGCCTGGAAATGATTGAAATTCTTAACTCTCAAAAGCAGGAAGCGAATACTGAATTCTTCAAATTTATTTCAAAAAATTATGCAGGGTGGGTAGATCCTAAAAGTGCAGAAGCGCCTATTATGAGTCACCAGTTGTTCCAGTACAAAGTATTACCTCATATTGAAAAAGGCATTCCCACATTTTTTATTGTGATCGATAACCTGCGTTTCGATCAATGGAAAGCAATTCAACCTTTGTTTGCCGAAAATTTCAGAATACTGGAAGAGGAAAGTTTTTATAGTATTCTCCCCACTGCTACGCAATATTGCCGCAATGCAATATTTGCCGGCTTATTACCTGTTGATATTGAAAAGAAGTTTCCTGTGCAATGGAAAAACGATGATGAAGAAGGAGGAAAGAATTTATTTGAAGAAGAATTTTTTAAAGGGCAGTTAGCTCGGTTAAGAAGAGAAGATATCAAATACAGTTTTACAAAAGTTTTACATCATCATGATGGGCAGCACCTGGTAAACAATGTTCATAATTTACTAAGCAACGATCTGAATATTATTGTTTACAATTTCGTTGATATGCTTAGTCATGCAAGAACAGAATTAGAAGTTTTAAAAGAGCTGGCATCTGATGAGATCAGTTATAGAAGCATTACCAGGAGCTGGTTTGAGCATAGCCCTTTAAACCAGGCCCTTAAAAAAATAGCTGATAAAAAAATCAATATTGTTTTAGCGACAGATCACGGAAGTGTAAGAGTAAACACCCCGTATAAAGTGATAGGTGATAAACAAACGACCGCCAATCTTCGGTATAAACACGGGCGAAATTTAAATTATGAGCCCAAAGAGGTTCTGGCTTTTCGGGATCCAAGACAGGCAGGATTACCGGTGCCGAATGTTAACTCGTCTTTTATTTTCGCGAAGGAAGATGGGTTTCTCTGCTACCCCAACAATTATAATCACTATGTAAATTATTATAAGAATACTTTTCAGCACGGGGGAATAAGCATGGAAGAAATGATCATCCCCGTAATAAAAATGACGAGCAAATAATTGGGATTTTGTTTTGAACGAAAACCCTATTTTTGCGCCCTTACTTTTCTGCCCCTGCGGATGTGGCGAAACTGGCAGACGCACTAGACTTAGGATCTAGCGGAGCAATCCATGTAGGTTCGATTCCTATCATCCGCACGAAAGCACCCGATAACCGGGTGCTTTATTTTTTACCACAAGGAACACAAAGACTTCACAACAGACACAAGGGCTTCTTTGTGTTCTTGTGCACCCCCTTTGTGTTCTTCGTGGTAAAAAAAGCTCAATTCATAACCGGAACTTCAAATGTGCGACGCAAGGAACGATGCCACAAAGAACTGCTGCCGGGTTAATATTTACACTTTCCTTAAAACATATTTTCGCCCGTCTTCCCTTACCTTTGCACCCCTTAAACCGTTCTAAAACCACGGCTGATATTTAAATTTGTTTTACTATGGCTACTATTTCAAGAGAAAATATTGGTTTACTCAACGATAAAGTGACTGTAACAGTTGCTAAAAATGATTATTTGCCTGCTTTTGAACAAAGCCTGAAGAAATATGCAAAAACGGCAAACATCCCTGGCTTTCGAAAAGGAATGGTACCGGCCGGGCTGGTAAAAAAAATGTACGGTCAAAGCGTTTTTACTGACGAGATACTGCGCACAGTAGAAAAAGAGCTGAACAATTATATGTCAACCGAGCAGTTAGAAATATTTGCTCAACCACTACCCCTGGAAACGGATTCCCGTATGCTGGATATCAATAATCCGCAGGATTATGCTTTTGCTTTTGAAATCGGATTGAAGCCCCAGGTAAAAATTGACCTTGCAAGTTGCACTGTTACTAAATATAAAGTGCAGGCAACAGAAGAAATGATCAATGAAGAAATTACCCGTTTACAGACACGCCATGGTAAAATGACGGAACCTGAAACAGTGGATTCTGAAGATCATGTGCTGAATGTTTTATTTACGGAAACTGATGAAGCCGGTAATGAAATTGAAAATGGTGCTTCCAAAGCAAATTCTTTATTAGTTAAATATTTTACAGAGCCTGTTCGCAGTGAATTAATCGGGCGAAAGAAAGATGATACAATTCAAGTTCAATTAAAAACCGCATTTGAGGAAAAAGAGCGTGACTGGGTAATGGATGATTTAGGTTTGGATAAAACGAACGAGACTGATCAGGATAAATACTTTCGTATAACGGTTACTAAAGTGGGGTTGATTGAAAAAGCAGAAATGACATCTGAGTTTTTTGATGCTGCTTTTCCAGGCCGCAATATTACATCTGAAGAAGAATTAAGAAACGCAGTTAAGGTTGATATCGAAACCCAGTTTGAACAACAGTCCCGGAACCAGGTGCACGACCAGATATATCATTTTTTAGTTGATCATACCCAGATCGAACTACCCGAAACTTTTTTGAAAAAATGGTTGCAGACCGGCGGGGAAACTCCTAAATCTGCCGAAGAGGCAGAGAAAGAATATCCATCTTTTGCTAACCAGTTAAAATGGACACTGATCTCTACCCAGTTAATAAATGCAAATAAGATCAATGTAGAACCTGAAGAAATCAGGCAGCATGCAATGCAGCAGGTACTGGGATATATGGGTATTCAAAATCTCGATGATGCACCCTGGGCAGATGAATATGCCAATCGTATGATGCAGGATAAAAAGTTTGTGGAAAATACATATTTCCAGTTGCAGACGAGCAAGCTCTTCCAGTTACTGGAAGGACAGGTTCAGCAACAGGAAGAGCCGATCAGTGCTGAGAATTTTGCTGAGAAACTGCACCATCATCATCATTAATTTTTTGGCTCGCGGAATACGCAGAAGCCGCAGAAGTTTTGTGAGCATCCAGCAATTTCAGCAAGAAACTTATAGAAAGCTGGTGTTACTACCGGCTTTTTTTATGCCTGCCCTTTTGTCGTTTTATGAGCTTTGCATAATATTTGGTTGAGTAGTTAGCCTATGTAAATCGCTTATCTTCATTTACAAATCAAGGATAAAATGGATATTAAAAATGAATTTGAAAAATACGCTGTAAAACACCGCGGCGTAAGCAGTGCTACTTTGCATAATTATACCCAGCACCAGGTAACTAATCTTACTCCATATATTATTGAAGAGCGCCCTATGAACGTGGCCAGCATGGACGTTTTCAGCCGGCTGATGATGGACAGGATCATTTTTATGGGTGAAGCGGTGAATGATTATGTTGCCAATATCGTAACGGCCCAGTTACTTTTTTTAGAAAGTACGGATAGAGTGAGAGATATTCAAATGTATATAAACAGCCCCGGCGGAAGTGTTTATGCAGGGCTTGGAATTTATGATACGATGCAATTTATTGGTCCGGATGTAGCTACTATTTGCACCGGTATGGCTGCCAGTATGGGCGCAGTATTATTATGTGCAGGCGTTACCGGGAAGAGAACGGCACTGAAGCATGCACGTGTAATGTTGCATCAGCCAAGTGGCGCAATTGGTGGACAGGCTACCGATATACAAATCACCGCACGTGAGATCAAAAAGATCAAGCATGAGCTGTATGAAATAATTTCCAATCATACGGGTCAGCCGCTGGATAAAGTAGCTGTTGATTGCGACCGTGATTTCTGGATGACAGCAGACGAAGCCAAAGCTTATGGTGTGGTAGATGAAGTGCTGTTAAAAAATACAAGAAAGGAAAAAAAATCTGACTTGTTTTAATTAAGGTTTTTTGATTTCATTGTTTAGTTGTTGCATTGTTGATCAAGTTCGAAGCAATTAAACAATGCAACATTGAACGTTGAAACTTAAATTTTAAATCACATTGAAATAAACAATATGCAACCATCAAAATATTTTTTACACCCTTTCAGAATGGATGATGAAGAAACACCGGAAGAGGAAGAAATGCCTAAGCCGGATCATGAAAATCATTCGCAGTATTTAATGAAGAAAATGGAGCAGCTGTTTCTTCAGAAAAGAGCAGTTTATCTATGGGGACCCGTTGATGATCGTTCAGCAAAAGATGTAGTCGCTAAATTACTATTGCTCGACGCTGATAAACCAGGTGAAGAAATCAAATTTTATATTAATAGTCCCGGTGGAATGGTAACGAGCGGAATGGTAATTTATGATACGATCACTATGCTCAGCTCGCCTGTAAGTACAATTTGCATGGGGCTGGCTGCGAGTATGGGCTCTATTTTACTGAGTGTGGGGGCTAAAGGGCGCCGTTTTATTTATCCGCATGGTGAAGTGATGATTCATCAGCCAAGTTTGGGTGGATATTTACGAGCTACCTCAGCAGATATTGAAATCCAGGCCGAACAAATGGAAAGAACCAAGCAGCTTGGTGCTGAGATATTGGCAAAAAACTGTGGTAAAACCGTTGAAAGGATTTTAAAAGATTTTGACCGGGATTACTGGATGGACGCACCTCAAGCTGTTGAGTACGGTATTGTAGACGCGGTTATAGACAAACTCGCTTAATTTCTTTAAGATTAACATACAAAATAATCGCTTCCAGTAAGCTGTTTTGTATTTTTGTCGCTCATATTTTGGTAAATTTATAGTTATGGCCAAGCAAGCACAATTACATTGCTCATTTTGTAACCGCAGCCGCGAAGAGGTAAAAATCCTTATCGCCGGCCAGGAAGGTCATATTTGCGAGAATTGTGTGGAGCATGCGCAGGAGATCATCGCTCAGGAACTTTACCAGAAGCAGGAAGATAAAACCTCCCAGTACCGCTTTACAATCAAGAAGCCAAACGAGATCAAAACATTCCTGGATCAGTATATTATCGGGCAGGATGAAGCTAAGAAAGTACTGTCGGTTGCTGTTTATAATCACTTTAAAAGGATCGGCCAGAAACAATCCGTTACAGATGATGTTGAGATTGAAAAAAGCAACATTATTATGGTAGGCGAAACAGGTACGGGGAAAACCCTTCTTGCTAAAACTATTGCTAAACTTTTAAACGTTCCTTTCGCTATTGTTGACGCCACTGTTTTTACAGAAGCAGGTTATGTCGGTGAAGATGTGGAAAGTATGCTGACACGTTTATTACAAAATTGTAATTACGATGTAACGGCTGCCGAAAAAGGAATTGTATACGTGGACGAGATCGATAAAATTGCCCGTAAAGGCGATAATCCTTCAATCACACGAGATGTAAGCGGCGAAGGTGTTCAGCAGGGATTATTAAAAATGCTGGAAGGAACTGAAGTCCTGGTTCCGCCGCAGGGAGGCAGAAAACATCCGGAACAAAAAATGATCAAACTCAATACTCAAAATATTCTTTTCATTTGCGGAGGTGCTTTTGACGGAGTTGATAAAGTAATTGCCCGCCGTATTAATACTAATGCCATTGGCTTTAGCGTAAATAAAGATGAGCAGGAAATGCAGCGTAAAAATTTACTGCAGTTTATAAATGCACAGGATCTGAAATCATTTGGGCTGATACCTGAATTATTAGGTCGTTTACCAGTAGTTACTCACCTTGAACCGCTGGATGAGGAAACACTAAGATCTATCCTTACAGAACCGAAGAATAGTCTTATGAAACAATACAATAAGCTGTTTGAACTGGAGGGCATCAAATTAACGGTAGATGAAAATGTGTTGAATTTCATGGTGAAAAAAGCGATGGAGTATAAATTAGGAGCAAGAGGGTTACGCAGTATTTGCGAGAGTATTTTAACCGATGCTATGTTTACACTTCCAGGCACCGATACCAAAGAATTTCACCTTTCGCTTGAATATGCAGAACAACAATTTGGCAGGAGCCGACTGAATCTTCTTAAGGTTGCTTAATTATAAAAACTTTTTTTATGCAGGAAATGATCGACAGGCTAGTACAGGATGCAGGCGTAACGCCAGAGCAGGCAAAAAAAAGTATTGAAGCAATCGCCAATTATGTAAAAGAAAAATTTCCTATGCTGGGTGGGGCGGTTGACCAGATATTTCAGTCGGGGCAATAGTAGTTATTCCCTGGTGCATAGTGGTTGGAAATTTTATTACAAAAGTACTTCCTCTTCCGGGCTCGCTTTCGATCATTAGCTCTCCATTCAAACGGATCACAAGATCCCGGACCAGCATCAACCCAAAACCACTTCCTTTTTCATTTGATGTTCCTTTAGAAGAATAGTATTGCCTTGCATTTACTTTTTCCAGTGTTTCTTTAGTCATACCTATGCCACTATCTTTCACAATCAGGTAAGCTGTTTCATCATGCTGAACTGAGTACAATTGTATCGTTCCCTCAGAAGGCGTAAACTTAATCGCATTGGTAATAAGGTTTCTGAAAATTATTTTCAGCATTTCTTTTTCAGCGAACCAGTCGATACTTTTATCTAATTCATTCGTGATTTTTATCTGTTTGTTTTGTAATGGCATTCTTTGTTCTTCTATCAGGAGGTTTAACAACTGGTGCATATTAACGCGGGTTCTTTCCAGTTTTACTCCTTTCATCTGTCCTCTTATCCAGAATAATAAATTATCAAGCAGTGATAAGCTTCTGATATATTGTGCTTCAAGTTGCTCCAGTAATTCGTTGGTTTCTTTAGGGCTAACCAATTTGAGATTGATAAGGTCAAGAATACTTTTAGTATTAACAAGCGGATGTCGAAGGTCATGAGAAATAATGGAAAGCAATTTGTCCTTCATTTTATTTTCTTCTTCCAGTTTGGCATTTTGTCTTGATATCGCTTTGTTTAACTGGTCGAGGGATTGAGAGTGTTTTTCAATGATGGCATTTTTCTGCTCCACTTCAATACTAAACATTTTCGCTCTTTTATAATTTCTATAAAATGGAAAACCTAAAAGAATAATGACGGCAATAATGATAGCGGCAATAACAAGCAGGGCTGTTCGTTGCTGTACCTGTTGTTGTGCTTTTAAAGATGAAGACTGCTGATCTTTGAGAATATCAATAAAGCCAATGGCATTCTTTTTTTCTTTATCAGACATTTGTTGCTGAAAGCTAATTTGTTTGTCCTGCCATTCAATTACCCCACTCGTGTTGTTATTTGCTTTAAATAATTTTACGAATATTCCGGCTGCTTGTGACTGCAACTGCAGAGATCCAATACGGGAAGCTGCTTCGAATGCATGAGATGCCTGTTGTTGCGCAGCCGCTAAATCTTTTGTGCCGATGGAAATTTTTGCGAGTTCCATGTAACATTTCGCGACATTAAAGAGATCGTTATCCTTCTGGTTAATAAGAAGGCTTTTTTGTAAAAAATTAATGGCCTGGTTAAATTCTTTTTTTCTTTCATACACAAGGCCAAAATGGAAATAGGTTATTTTAATTCCTTCCGTGTAATTATTTTTAAGGCTAACTGCAAGAGCTTCATTAAATAATGTTAGCGCTTCATCAAAATCATTTTTTTCTAACTGAATATGCCCCAGGCTATTCAGCGAGTTTACCATTTCATTTTCTTTGCCCAGCCGCCTGTATAAAATAATTGTTTGCTGCAATCGTTGTTCAACCTCAGCGGTATTTCCTTTTGGTTTTTTTAAAAGCGCAATTTGTTCCTCTGCACGGGCAATATTAAAACTGTCTCCCAGTTTCTCTGAAAGATTCTGGGATTGAATAAAAAGTTCTAAAGCCCTTTGCGAATCACCATTTTGCAGAAATATAGCAGCTTGGTACAAATAGGAAATGGCTTTCCCGTGCCGGTACCCTGAATGCTCAGCGGCGCTATCCGTTATGGCTAATATGTGTAAAGCATCATTAACGTTATAACCGCTTATGCTCCTGGCTTTTTCATTTAGTGAATCAATTTGCTTTGCTGAAAGCTCTGCGGGCAAAGGCCTGCTTTGTGAAAACCCCTGAAGCGTTTTAACCAAAAATAAAATGAAGATAAGTACACGAAAAGATCTCATTAAGGCAGTACGCTTTATAGCTCTCAAGATATAACATTTACCCTATCCCTTGGGGAAAGGATAGTGCGGTTTAGCCTTTAAGAATTTCCCTGGCGATTACAATCTTTTGTATCTCAGACGTTCCCTCACCGATAGTGCACAATTTTGCATCCCTGTAAAATTTTTCAACAGGAAAATCTTTTGTGTATCCATAGCCGCCGAAAATTTGTACGGCGTCGTTGGCTGTTTTTACCGCTACTTCACTTGCGTAATACTTTGCCATCGCAGATTCCCGTGTTACGCTTTTCCCGTTATGCTTTAAATCGCATGCCTGCTGTATCAGCATTTCTGCGGCTTCAATTTCTGTAGCCATATCGGCAAGTTTAAAACTAATGCCCTGGAAATTTGCAATCGGCTGATCGAATTGGTAGCGTTCTTTTGCATATTGTTTTGCTGCTTCGTAAGCTCCTCTGGCAATACCAAGTGATAATGCGGCAATTGAAATACGGCCACCATCCAGCACCTTTAATGATTGCCGGAAACCGTCACCTGTTTCCCCCATTCTGTTAGCATCAGGTACGCGGCAATTATCAAAAATCATTTCAGCGGTTTCGCTTGCACGCATACCTAATTTGTTCTCTTTCTTACCTCCTGAAAAACCGGGCGTTCCTCTCTCAACAATAAAAGCGGTAGAATTTCCGCTTGTCCGCGGCTCACCGGTACGGGCAATAACAACGGCCACATCGCCGGATTTACCGTGGGTGATCCAGCATTTTGTTCCATTTATTATCCAGTCGTTTCCATCCCTTACTGCTGTGCATTTCATATTAGCAGCATCGCTGCCGGTATTTGGTTCTGTTAAACCCCAGGCACCGATCCACTCGGCAGAGGCTAGTTTCGGAAGATATTTTTGCTTTTGTTCCTCATTACCAAACGTTAAGATATGCCCTGTACAAAGGGAGTTATGTGCGGCCAGGCTTAGGCCTATTGAGCCACAAACTTTTGCGATTTCCTGTATCACCGCATTATATTCAAAATAGCTCAACCCGGCGCCACCGTATTGTTCCGGCACCAAAATTCCCATAAGTCCAAGCTTACCCATCTCCTTGAAAATGTGCAGCGGAAATTCCTGTGGTTCATCCCATTCCATTACATGCGCACGAATATGCTGTTCTGCAAACTGCTTTGCCGTTTCTGCTACCTGTACTGTTATTTCATCCCGTAAAAAATTCATCTCTTATTTATTAGTTCTTTAAATTAAAACTGCCTAACAGGGTACTACCGGGTTAAGCAGTTGTAAAAAATAAGCGAACATTCGTTAGTATCGCAAAAATAGGAGTAAGAAATAACTTCTCCAACTTTTAAGGGGCCTCAAGGTAGGTCACTATTCTTTTATAAACCTCCTCTGTTATAAAAACAATTTTCTTAAGGTCTTTTACATTATTAAAAGTCCCATGCTGTTTCCTGTAAATAATAATCGCTTCTGCGATCTCTTTTGAAATAAAAGGATTTCGCAAGAGGTCTTTTGCAGAGGAAAGATTCAGGTTGATTTTTTTGCGGGCAATGTTTCGATCTTAATAAAAGGAGAAATGACAGTAAATACGGTATCCGTCATACCATAAACCTGTTTTATTTCATTTACAGAATAAAAGCCTCCAGTTTTTTCGCGGTAATTAATTAACCGGTATGTCATGCGTTTATCCGGCCATAGCAACGCTAAGATATCTTCAACAGGCGCAATGTTTATATCCAAAGGTCTCGTGATCTTTCGTTGTGCATTTCTTACAAAAGAATTTTTTTCTTCCTGGCCTGAAGTAATAGTAATAAAAGGAGTTAATGCTTTTGCTTCGTTAGGTTTTATCCCGTATATCTTTTCAATATCACCTGGCTTATAGAATTTACCCCCGGCATTGCGATATTTTAAAATGGTTGGAATGAGTTTTTTTCTGATCCCTAATTTTTCCCAGCCACTTTCTGATAAAGTATTTGGATCAAAATTAAACGGATGTAATTCAGTTCGAGGATAACTATCTGTCTCTCTTTTAAAATACGGTGTATATTCTTTGCCCTCAGTTGAATCTGCTGAAAGAATAGCCATCTCATCTTTCGCAACAGGTAGAATAAATTTCTTTTTTGGGAAATAATAAGGAAGGAAGATCACTACCGTGATAAGTATAACCAATACTATGACCGCGCTTCTTTCCGCTTTTGAGAAATACAAATAATCTTACCATGAATTTTTCATACATAACAGTTAAGCGGGAGCGCTTATCTGCATGCCATCATAGGCAAGTCGTATATGCGGAGGGAGTTTATGTTCAACATCTTTATGCTTTCCTAACTGGTGACTAATGTGCGTGAGGTAAGCATTTGGCACTTTCAATTCTTCAATCAATTCTACTGCTTCATCCAAAGTAAAATGCGCAATATGTTCTTCGTGCCTTAGCGCATTTAACACAAGCACCGAAGAACCTTTTATTTTTTCCTTCTCTGCTTCATCAATGCGATTGGCGTCTGTAATATAAGTAAAATCTTTAAAGCGAAATCCCAGAACCGGCATCTTATGATGCCAGACAAGTATAGGAATCACAGGAATATCTCCGATTATGAAATCCTCTTTATTATTAATATCCAATAACTGGATATCAGGAACACCGGGATATTTATGATCAGCGAATGCATAATAAAAATCGTTTAGCAGTGTCTTTTTTGTTAGCTCATTTGCATAAACTTTAATTGGCTTTCCCTGGAAATAATTAAAAGGGCGAATGTCATCAAGCCCCGCGATATGATCTTTATGAGGGTGAGTAAACAGCACCGCATCTAACCGGTTGTTATGTACACGTAACATCTGGTAACGAAAATCTGGCGTAGTATCTATAACAATTGTTGTAGTTGCAGATTGCACCATCAGACTGCTTCGAAGCCTTTTATCTTTTTGGTCAGATGATTTGCAGACATCGCATGTACAGGCGATCATGGGTACACCACTACTGGTACCGGTACCTAAGAAAGTAAATGTTAATGATGGAAAAGACACATTTCAAAAATAGCAGACTATTCTGTTTCAGCCGAAGAATTCTTTAATAGCTGGCCGTATAGTTTTTGAGATTCGTGGGTAAGCTTATCGAAGTCAATATTTAACTGCGGAATCAATTCCATTAGTATAGTGATCTTACCTTCCGTATCGAGATACTTATTTAATACAACGATACGTTTTTGTTCCAGCAAACACCATCCGCTCTGAAAAGTGCCCCGTTCGTACCGGATCACATATCCTGCTTCTCCTAAAATATCACCCAGCTTATCAAGACTTGTTTGCGTATTTTTCATTTTACACTTTTTCTATCACAACAAAAATAATGAAACACCGGCTCGGTCAGTTCCTGCATTTATCCAGTAATTATACACAGTCTAGAGGTAACGGCCAATTACAGGCAGCTTTCTGAATTCTTTTCTTTCAATCCCAAAAATCAGAAAGAAAAAACCTCCAGTTAAAAATGTGGCCAGTACGAGTGAGAATGTTAGCCCTGGAACAAAATATATAATCGTCTTATGAATAAAGTACAGCATAGCTACAATGCCAAGATATGCAAGCAATTTTTTTGTTGAATAGGGAACATAATATTGTTTTTGTCCCCATACATAACTGATGACCATCATGCTTCCATAGCATAAAAAAGTAGCCCATGCACAAGCCATATAACCAAAGTACGGGATAAAGAAAAAATTAATCACTATCGTAATCAATGCACCAATAACAGTTATCCAGGCTCCGGCTTTAGTTCGGCTTGTGACCTTGTACCATACGCTTAAATTGTAATAAATACCCAGGAACATATTAGCGAATAGAAGTATCGGAACAACTCTAAGGCCTTCCCATTCTTTTTTATTTTGAATGAAGTGCTTCCATAGAGGGATATACAAACTAACTACCAGGAACATCAGGCAAATTGTGATTACAAAAAATTTCATCACCCTTGCATAAGTATACTGTGCATTTTTCCCTTCAGCCTGTTTAAAGAAAAAAGGTTCTGCACCCATTCGAAAGGCTTGTATAAATAAGCTAATCAAGATTGATAATTTATAACATGCATTATAAATACCTACCTGTTCAACAACATGATCATGACTGCCCGGCAACCATCTTGCCAGCATAATCCTGTCGAACGTTTCATTAATCATACCACCCAAACCTGCTATCAGCATTGGTAACGCATAGATCATCATTTCACGCCAAAGCCCCCAGTCAAATTTCCATTTTTTTGGGATGAGTTTCGGACTCAATACTAATACCGCAAAAGCAGCTTGTGCAATATTGGCAATAAGAATATATATTACCGGATTAGCGTGGGGGTCATATATTTTATTCAACCAACTCTGGGAATCTGCAGCTACTGCTTTTCTGCAATAAGTCAGAAAAAATATAGTTAACCCTATATTGATAAATATTCCTGTCACTCTTATAAACGCAAATAATTTTGGCCTTCCTTCCTGTCTTAGCCTTGCAAATGGAATAGTAGTTATGGCATCCAGAGCTATGATTACAACACAATATTTAACAATTGAAGGAAAATCCTGAAGAGATAATACATTAGCGATTCCATTGCTACCCATCCACAATACAAAAAAAAGTATAACAGATGTTACAACTAAAGAAGTCGTAGCAGTATCGTTTACTGAATTTAATCTTTCCTGTCTTTGAACAAACCTGAAGTAGCCCGTTTCCATTCCATAAGTAAAAAAAATATTCATCAATGAAATGAACGCATAAGCGATTCCAATGCGGCCATAGTCTTGAGGGGAAACAACTGCGGTTATATAAGGTGTTAGTGCATAACTAATAAACCTCGCGGCGATACTGCTTACGCCGTACCACATGGTTTGACCTGCTAATTGTTTTAGTCCGCTCAAGGTGATAAATTGTTGTGCTAAAATAGCGAATGCAATGCCAATTATTTTAATACCAACTGTTAACGCCTCATTCCCGGATCGGCGAACCTCGGATCTTTTATGAATGAGGAATCAGTTAACGTATTCAGAAAAGCGATCAGCTGACCAATTTCGTAATTTGAAATCTTCATTTTGTTTCTCACGAGCGGATCTGTTTGAGCACTAGCAATTACGCCAGACCGGTAATGCTCCATCACCTGTATCACAGACTGAAAGCGCCCGTCATGTTCATAAGGAAAAGTTAACTGCACATTTCGTAAGCCTGGTACTTTAAATTTCAGGGAGTCTGCAGGGTCGCTGGTTATTTTCATCCTGCCAAAATCATTGATAGTAGCATCGGCGGGAAGCCCGACATTGCGATAACTAAAATCTGTGAACAAAGGTTCCTGGTGACAGCTAACACATTTCTGTTTAAAAATTTCATAGCCCAAAGATTCTGGCAGGTTAAATTCTGCTTCGCCTCTTTTCATTTTATCGTACTTGCTGTTGCTGCTTACCAGCATTAAAACAAACTGGCTGATAGCACGGGTCATTCTTTGTGTATTAACTGTCTCATCGCCAAATGCTGCCTTAAACATTTTACGATAATCTTTATCGCTTTTTAATTTATCTAAAACATTTTGCAGGGTTTCCGCCATTTCATTTTTTGCTGTCATCGGTGCCAGGGGCTGAAGGTCTAAATGATTAATTCCACCATCATACATAAACTCTTTCTGCCACGCCAGATTAAACAGGCCGGGCGCATTACGGCTGGTTAATGTATTATCAAAACCATGACTAAAATTATGATCATACGTAGCAAAGGCAGCGAACTGCTGATGGCAACTGGCGCAGGAAAAATTTCCGTCTTTACTAAGACGGCCATCATAAAATAATTTCCTTCCCAATTCAAATCCTTCTTTTGTTAATGGATTAGATTTAAAATCGTAAACCGGTTGTGGCCAGCCTGGGGGAATGTTAAATGAAAGAAGCGTAGTCTTAAATCCCGGGGAAACCAATTTCATACGCCCTGCATCTACCAGTAAAGCAGCAAGAAAAATACATGAACTTAATATGATGATAATTTTTTTCACGCTATCTGATTCCGGCTAATGAAAACATTTTTGAATAATTATCTGCAAGTTGTACCGCGAGTGCACCCGGGCTATGACAAATCGGGTACTCTGCAATTTTTATTTTATGCTCTCCATTAAACCATGCCGCAGCATCTGCATTTATATCGACACGAAATATGTTACCGGCTAGCTCGTGGCTTTCAATAAAATTTAAATTGATGACACGGTTGGTTTGTTGATCTTTTTTAAAGCCACCGACATGGTAGGTCACTAAATGAGAATTAGCTTTTGAGTCCCCGGAAATCCCCTCCAGCTTAGCCATTATATAACCAGAGTTCCACGTCCAGAACATTCCTCTTGCAGGATCGAGTACACCCGTTTGCGTTCCGCTTATATTACGTAAAGAATCCACACCGAGCATAAACTGCAGGCCGATAAAATCTTTTTTATCTATTGCCAATTCTATTGTTTGAGATGAATCATCAGCCATATCAACCAAAAAATATTTCGCTGATATATTATGCAGCCGGCCATTTTTCTCTTTGACAGAAATATTAGAAATATAATAACGAAAGCCTTTTAGAATAAAATTTTCCCCGAATGCATTTTGATAACTGCTATCAGCAATCATTTCCTTCCCGGAAAATTGGTTATGAAAAACAAGCTGCAGCTTATGCTTTGCTTTTACAAAACGGGAGGAGTGATGAAAAGAAGTAAATAAAAACCCTGACAATAAAATAATGATGATTTTCTTCATTAGAAATCCCCTGGTTTTAATTTTCTTCTGCCTTCTTTAATATTTCCTTTTTCTTTTTTCTTTTCCAGCCTTTTTTCTTTCGCCGCCCTGGACGGCTTTGTAGATATCCTTGACTTTTTTGGTATCAAAACGTAATTCACCAGATGATTTATTTTCTTAATCACCTCTTGTTTATTTCCTAACTGGCTTCTTTCGGTCTGAGATTTTACAAGCAGCTCCCCGGCAGCAGTAATTTTATTTTCCAATCTTTCTTTAATTATTCTTTTTTGTTCATCACTAACTAATGCAGAATCATCAACATTCCAGCGCCCTTCAACCATAGTTTCAACCTTATTTACATTCTGTCCGCCGCTGCCGCCGCTCCGTGCAGTTTGAAATTGAATCTCCTGTGTAATATCTAACTTCATTATTATAAAGATACATTTATGAGAGTGGTTATCCAGCGGGTGACTATCGCATCCGTTACTGTTAACAACGCTATAACGGGAAAGATTAATAACGGGCTGCTTGTGCTGGTTGGCATTGAAGATGCAGATACCGGTGAAGATATTTCCTGGCTCAGTAACAAGATCGTAAACATGCGGATTTTTAATGATGCAAATGAAGTGATGAACCTGAGTTTGAGAGAGACTGATGGAGATCTTTTACTTGTAAGTCAATTTACTTTACATGCCAGTACTAAGAAAGGAAACAGGCCCTCTTACATAAAAGCCAGTAAGCCTGATATCGCCATTCCCCTGTATGAAAAAATGATCAAACAATTGGAATCTGATTTAGGAAAGCCAATTCATACCGGTGTTTTTGGCGCAGATATGAAAGTGAGTTTATTGAATGATGGGCCGGTGACGATAATAATAGATTCTAAGAATAGGGATTTATTTTAACCGCAGAGACGCAATGCTGCAAAGAAACGCTGCGTCATTGCGCCTCTGCGATAACTAACTTTACAAAATGAAACCCGATATTACGTCCCGGGAGGACATAGAAAATTTACTCAAACATTTTTACGACAAAGCTTTCAACGATGAATTAATCGGTTTCTTTTTTACTGAAGTGGCACATTTAGATCTTGAAACACATTTACCAATCATTGCTAACTTCTGGGAAAACATAATTTTCGCAAACGGAAAATATAAAGGCAATGCAATTCAGCCGCATCATGCTTTGCACCAATTATCACCTTTTAAAGATGAACATTTTGACCGATGGGTATCTTTATTCAACCAAACAATTGATGAATTATTCGAAGGAACTAACGCCGAACTTGCAAAGCAGCGAGCCCTATCAATCGCTACTATTATGAAAATAAAAATCATTCATCAGAAATGAGTAATGAATAATGAGATGAGTAAGAAGCGGCCATGGTTTTGATTACATTTGTCAACTGTATTAGTGCTAAATACTAAATCCCCGCATGACCATCCACGAAGCCCAAACAACCATCGATAACTGGATTAAAACAGTTGGCGTCCGTTATTTCAGCGAATTAACCAACATGACAATTCTCACAGAAGAAGTAGGCGAGCTAGCGAGGATAATGGCACGTAAATACGGCGATCAGTCATTCAAAAAAAATGAAGAAGAATTAAATATGGCGGATGAGATGGCTGATGTACTCTGGGTACTTATTTGCCTTGCCAATCAAACCGGAGTAGATCTCACCCAGGCCCTTGAAAAAAACTTCGATAAAAAGAATATTCGTGATGTCAGCCGCCACTTAAATAATGAAAAACTTCAATAACTAAAATCCTCTGGCATACGATTGGTTGCACCCATAAACATGAAATCATATTCAGGCGATACCCGCGGCTCCATCCGCATTAACTATTAAATTCATACGGATGAAAATGCATGCTAAACAGATCTGGAAAGTTTTTAAACAAAGCCTGCCCGAATTCAACAACCAGAATGTTTTAAAAAAATCAGCTGCGCTTGCTTATTATACCGTCTTTTCATTGGCGCCAATGCTAATCGTAATTATTGCCATTGCTGAAACATTCTATAAAAGAGATGCGATACAAGGATCGATATACGGACAAATCAGCGGATTTGTAGGCCCAACAGCCGCATTGCAGATACAGGACCTCATTAAAAATGCAGCGGTCTCCGGTAAAACGACGGTTGCTTCTATTATCAGCATCATTACGCTTGTACTTACTGCAACAGGCGTTTTTACGGAGATACAGGATTCGATTAATACCATCTGGCATTTAAAAGCAAAGCCCAAAAAAGGATTTTTAAAAATTATTTTGAACCGGTTATTAAGCTTTTCACTGATCGTTGGCCTGGGTTTTATTCTTATGGTCTCACTGGTTATTAATGCACTCATCGAAGCATTCGGAGAAGTCCTGAAACGAATTTTTCCTGATATAACGGTTTATATAATTTATGGGATCAACCTGGTATTAACACTAGGCATCATCACAGTACTTTTTGCCATAATTTTCAAGGTTCTCCCCGATGCGGTCATCCGCTGGAGAGATGTCTGGATGGGCGCTTTTATTACCGGCCTGCTTTTTATAATAGGCAAATTTGCTATCGCATTATATCTTGGTCAAAGCAATGTTACCAGCAGCTATGGCGCTGCAGGTTCTATCATCGTTATCCTTTTATGGGTTTATTATTCCGCTATCATTCTATATTTCGGGGCCATCTTCACCCGCATCTATGCACAGGCAAATGGATGCAATATCCGTCCAAATGATTATGCCGTTTTTATTCAGCAGGTTGAAATGGAAAACCGAAAACCTTTGCAGGAACAATCCGACACAAAAGCAGTGGTTAAAGAAATTAAAAAAGATAATTAGCCGGGCTGCATTGCTACTATCAGCTAAGTTGCGTCGCACTCTTGTACGACTGTGCAGGCTTCGGCACGATGCAGTCATTCCGCCAGCTAAGTCAAAAGTAAAAATTCAAAATTCAAAAAGATACCTTGAACCGCAAGAGTTTGGTTTTTGACTTTTTACTTTTGACTTTTGACTTTTTTTTTACTTTTCTTTGCCCTCTATATGAGTATACAACAAGAGAACAGGTTCCAGGCAATTATATCCCACGCCAAAGAATACGGTTTTGTTTTTCAAAGCAGTGAAATCTACGACGGGTTAAGCGCCGTTTACGATTATGGCCCATACGGCAGTGAGCTGAAAAAAAATATTCGCGACTACTGGTGGAAAAGCATGACGCAAATGCAGGACAATATCGTTGGTATTGACGCTGCCATCTTCATGCATCCTACAACCTGGAAAGCAAGCGGTCACGTTGATAATTTCAGCGACCCTATGATTGATAACAAAGATTCTCAAAAGCGTTATCGTGTTGATCATTTAATAGAGGCACATGCAGCAAAACTGGAAGATGCCGGAAAAAAAACCGAAGCCGATGCCCTGCTTGAGAAAATGGATCAGCTTTTAGCAAAAGAAGATTTTGTTGCCCTAAAACAATTGATAGAAGAAAATAAAATAAGCTGCGCTGTCAGCAGCACATGTAACTGGACAGATATTCGCCAGTTCAATTTAATGTTCTCAACGCAATTGGGTTCTGTTGCTGAAGATGCTGATACTATTTATTTGCGCCCCGAAACGGCACAGGGAATTTTCGTGAATTTTCTCAATGTTCAAAAAACGGCGAGAATGAAAATTCCTTTTGGTATTGCACAAACAGGAAAAGCGTTCAGGAATGAAATTGTGGCAAGACAATTCATTTTCCGTATGCGTGAATTTGAACAAATGGAAATGCAATTTTTTTGCAGGCCGGGAACAGAACTGGAATGGTATGAGTACTGGAAAGAAACAAGAATGAACTGGCACTTAAGCCTGGGGCTGCCAAAAGAAAAATATCGTTTTCATGATCATGTAAAATTGGCGCACTACGCAAATGCTGCTGTAGATATTGAATTCGAATTTCCAATTGGCTTTAAAGAAGTAGAAGGCATTCACTCAAGAACAAATTTCGATTTAAAAAGTCATCAGGAACACAGCGGTAAAAAACTTACTTATTTCGATACAGAGATCAACAAACATTATGTTCCTTATGTTGTAGAGACGTCGATCGGCCTTGATAGAATGTTTCTTCTCATTCTTTGCAATGCTTATGATGAGGAAACAATAAATAAAGAAGATGGAACAACAGATAGCCGCGTTGTATTACGCATTCCGGCTAAACTGGCTCCGAATAAACTCGCAATTCTTCCTTTATTAAAAAAAGATGGTTTACCTGAAATCGCAAAGGAATTGTTGAATGAGTGCAGAGGGAATTTTAAATGTTATTACGAAGAAAAAGATACAATCGGCAAACGTTATCGCAGGCAGGATGCAATCGGCACGCCTTTTTGCGTAACAATAGATCACCAGACGAAAGAAGATCAAATGGTTACTATACGTTATCGTGACAGTATGAAACAGGAAAGGATTCCCTTAAATAAAGTAAAGGAGATTGTAATGAATGAAGTAATTTGAATTCCCATTAGAAAAAAATAAAAGCCCCCAATGAATAATTGAGGGCTTTTTTATTTTTCTAACCATACAGGAATTATTTTAAGATATGAGCATAAATACTTGCCATTAATAGCCTCCCGGATCTATTGTATTGTGTGCTTAAGGACTGAACAATAGAACTTTCGCAAATTCAGCGAAAGCTTAAAAACTACATATTTCTCCGGTACTGTCCGCCAACTTCATACAATGCATGTGTAATTTGACCGAGTGAACAATATTTCACAGTCTCCATTAATTCGGCAAAAAGATTTTCATTATTGATGGCCACTGTTTTTAAACGACTAAGCATCTCTGCAGATTTATTTTCATTGCGTTTCCAGAATGCATGCAGGTTTTGTATCTGCTGTTCTTTCTCCTCTTTCGTTGATCGGATAATTTCGTTGGGAACTATAGTTGGGCTTCCTTTTTTATTAAGAAAAGTATTTACACCGATCAATGGCAATTCCCCGGTATGTTTCAGGTGTTCGTATTGCAAACTCTCTTCCTGTATTTTATTACGCTGGTACATTCTTTCCATCGCTCCTAAAACGCCACCCCGTTCTGTGAGGCGGTCAAATTCTGCAAGTACTGCTTCTTCAACCAAATCAGTTAATTCTTCAATTGCAAAAGATCCCTGTATGGTGTTTTCTGTTTTGGCAGAACCCAGTTCACGATTAATAATTAACTGTATCGCCATTGCTCTTCTCACGCTTTCTTCAGTAGGAGTAGTGATCGCTTCATCATAAGCATTTGTGTGAAGTGAATTACAGTTATCATAGATCGCATACAAAGCCTGCAGTGTTGTTCTTATATCATTAAAATCAATTTCCTGCGCATGCAAACTGCGACCGGAAGTTTGAATATGATATTTTAGTTTTTGAGAACGTTCATTCCCTTTGTATTTATTCTTCATGGCTTTTGCCCAGATGCGTCTTGCTACCCGCCCTATCACACTGTACTCTGCATCCATTCCATTACTAAAGAAAAAAGAAAGATTGGGAGCGAAATCATCAATGTTCATCCCGCGGCTCAGATAATATTCAACATAAGTGAAACCGTTTGATAAGGTAAATGCTAATTGCGTAATGGGATTAGCTCCTGCTTCAGCAATATGATACCCGCTGATAGAAACACTATAAAAATTGCGAATTGCATTTTGAATGAAATATTCCTGCACATCACCCATTAGTTTCAAAGCAAACTCGGTAGAGAAAATGCAGGTATTCTGCGCCTGGTCCTCTTTTAAAATATCTGCCTGTACCGTTCCACGCACCTGTGTTAATGCCCGGATCTTTAACTGTTCATAAATTTCTTTGGGCAATACTTCATCACCACTCAGCCCAAGCAACTTTAATCCTAATCCATTATTTCCTTCCGGCAATATTTCAGGAGATGAAGAATTATGATAGACGGGTTTTTTTTGGGTTTTGAATTTTGAATTTTGAATTTTGACAATTTCTTTCCAGAGATCATGCTCGTCAATATATTTTTCACACTGCTGATCAATCGCTGCATTTAAAAAGAACGCTAATAACATTGGCGCGGGACCATTGATCGTCATACTCACAGAAGTCTTGGGATTGCAAAGATCGAATCCGCTATATAATTTCTTCGCATCATCAACAGTCGCAATACTAACTCCGCTGTTACCGATCTTTCCATAGATATCAGGACGGGCATCGGGATCTTCACCATATAATGTAACACTGTCAAAAGCGGTAGATAATCTTTGTGCCGGCTGATCTAATGAAACATAGTGGAAGCGTTTGTTCGTTCTCTCAGGGCCACCTTCACCGGCAAACATTCTCGTCGGGTCTTCGCCTTGCCTTTTTAACTCAAACACTCCGGCAGTATAGGGAAATTCACCGGGGATATTTTCCTGTAACTGCCAGCGAAGAATATCACCCCAGTCTTTGTATTTTGGTAAAACAACTTTTGGAATTTTTGTACCGCTTAATGAAAGCGTAACCAATGGCTGCTTAATTACTTTATCACGAACCTTGTATTCGAAAAATTCTGCTTTATATTTTTGAACTACTGAGGACCATTCATCCATCAGTTTTTTGCAGTGCGGGTGTAATTGCTTTTCGAATTTATTTTTAAGCGTTGCTAACTCCTGGGAAATTGTCAACTCTGATTGCAGTCCGTTGATCTGGTAAAGTTTGGTAGCGATCGCACATTGTTCATTCACCCATTCATCATAACTCCTGTTATTTTCTGATATCTCGCTTAAATAGCGAACTCTTTTCGGAGGAATGATCTGGGATTTGGTAGTCGTATCTTTTAGATGCTTGTGCAGTTCAATATTACCCAGCTTAACACGGGTTTTCTTTTCAACTGCTACCCATATTTTTTCGAACAGTTCATTAATACCCGCATCATTGAATTGAGCGGCAATGGTTCCCACAACAGGTAATTCATCGTCTTTTGCCGTCCATAACTGGTGATTGCGTTTGTATTGTTTTCTCACATCATGCAAAGCATCGAGTGCACCGGCTTTATCAAATTTATTTATGCAGACAACATCTGCATAATCAAGCATATTGATTTTTTCCAGTTGTGAGGCAGCGCCATATTCGGGCGTCATCACATATAAACTCACATCACAATAATCTAAAATAGACGCATCACTTTGTCCAACACCGGCCGATTCTAAAATGATAAAATCAAAACCAGTTGCACGGCAAATATTAATTGCATCCTGTACATAGGCGCTCAATGCCGTGTTATCATCACGTGTTGCAAGACTGCGCATGTATGCACGTGGATGGGAGATCGCATTCATACGAATTCTATCACCCAATAATGCGCCGCCCGTTTTTTTCTTGGAAGGATCAACAGAAATAACTGCAATTGTTTTATCTATAAACATATTCAGATAACGTCGCACAATTTCATCTGTAACGGAAGATTTGCCGGCACCGCCGGTTCCTGTAATTCCAAGCACAGGAATGGTTGATGGTTGATGGCTGGCAGTTGGGATTTCGGATTTCGGATTTCGGATTTCGGTTTTAACACCGTTCTCGGCATTGGTAATTCCTCTGGCCACTTTTCTTACATCTTTCACTTCACCCAAACCCATCGGAACTTTATACTCACCATTTCCATTCAAATTAAAATCGCATTGTTTGATGACGTCTTCGATCATTCCTTCAAGACCCATCTTTCTGCCGTCATCAGGAGAATAAATTTTCGTGATACCATAATTATGCAGTTCACGGATTTCATCCGGCAAAATTGTTCCGCCCCCTCCACCAAAAATTTTAATATGACCACAACCGCTTTCTTCGAGCAGGTCTTTCATGTATTTGAAAAACTCTACGTGACCCCCCTGGTAGCTCGTGATCGCAATTCCCTGTGCATCTTCCTCAATAGCAGCCTCAACAATATCTCTCACACTTCTGTTATGTCCCAGGTGAATTATTTCAGCGCCCTTCGATTGTAAGATGCGGCGCATAATATTGATGGCGGCATCGTGGCCATCAAAAAGTGAGGCAGCAGTAACGATTCTTATTTTATTGGAAGGTGTATAGCTCATGTCTTTCGGTAGCCGCAAATTTAATGCTTTTCACATCAACAGTTAACGCTTGTTAGCATGCCTTTCACAGATATTCTGCATCTTAGAACAATATTTGATAGGCCTTAACTATCAACCATAAATATTATTACATGGGTTTCAGCATTAGCGTAGATAATACAAAAAAATACGCCGCTATAACTTTAAAAGACCTGGAATCTGGCTGTGAAGCAGAAGTGTATGCTTTTGGGGCACTGCTGAATCGTTTTGCAATCCCTGTAAACGGAAAGTACCGGAATGTGATTGATGGATATGAATCGCCTGAAGACGCCGTTGAAAATTTAATACCCTGGTTTAAATCTGCATTTTTAAGTCCCTTCCCCGGTCGTATTAATAATGGGCGCTATCTTTTTAATCAACAGCAGTATAAGATTGAAAAGTTTTATCAGGGTGCAAATGCATTGCACGGTTTAGTGTTCGATGCTGTGTTTGAAATTAAAGAAATGAAGGAGTCTTCCCAGGAATGCTTCGTAATCCTTAAAAATATTTATACCGGTATAGACAGGGGTTATCCCTTTCCTTATATTTCTGAAATAAAATATGCTCTTAAAAAAAATCGTCGTCTTGAAGTAACAAGTACTGTTTGTCATTTTAACAATGAACCTATTCCCTATGCTGAAGGATATCATCCTTACTTTAAATTAGGAGATGCAACTGATGACTGGTCTTTACAATTAGATTCAAATGAGCGCCTTGAGGTAAATGCAAAACAAATTCCTACGGGTGAATTAATAAATGATGAACGTTTTCTAAACAGCACCCTGCTTTCAAGTATAGAAGTCGATGATACATTCAAACTAAATAAAACTCCCGGAAAAGCGGCAGCCTGTTTAAAAGGGAACGGTCTTTCAGTCATTATCCATTCGGGCAAAACCTTACCGTATATACAAGTTTTTATTCCCGATCACAGGGAGAATGTAGCTATTGAATGCGTATCAGGCCCGCCTGATTGTTTTAACAGCGGAACCGGTTTGATGTTGCTGGAACCAAAAGAGAAATATAGTTTTTGTGTGTTGTATGAGGTGCAGGCAATTTGAAACGTGAGACGTGAATCGTCAATGCGACACACTTTATTCACGTTTCACGTTTCACGATCACAATTTCAGCGTTGCAATAACGCTAATCTCCACATTCACTCCTTTGGGTAATCCTTTCACGGCGACAGTCTCACGAGCCGGAAAATCTCCGGTAAAATATGAGCCATACACTTCATTCACATCGGCAAACAAATTCATATCGCTTAAGAAAATAGTGGTTTTTACAACATGCTCGAAAGTAACTTTCGCCTCTTCCAAAATGTTTTTCAGGTTAATCATCACCTGTGTAGTTTCCGTTTTGATATCACCTTTTATAAGGTCGTTGGTTACCGGGTCTATAGCTACCTGCCCGCTCACAAATAAAAGGCTGTCTGTTTTTATTGCCTGGTTATATGGTCCTATCGGGGCGGGTGCTTTTTCTGTGTTAACGATGATCTTCATTTGATTTGTTTTTACTGCCGTAAAGGCACTGAGACGCAAAGAAACAGAAAGAAAAAAACTTTAAGAAACTTTGTCTGTATCGCATCGGGCTTATTCTTTACATGGAAAATATTTCAATCCTACAACCCCTTAAATTTGCCACACAAACAGGTTTATGCATATTATTATCCGGTGCAATGATTTACAAAAACAGGAACTGCTGACAAAGCCTGTGAATAACGATATAAGAATTGAATGGTATGGTGAAGACGACCTGATAGAAGAAGCCGATGCAGATGTTTATTTTGATCTTTTGTTTGATAAGGAGCATACCGGCGCAAACTTGTTTGTAAAGGGGCGTCCTGTTTTTGCTAATGCAGTGATCAGCACAACGAAAGATTTTAAATACGAAAATTATATTCGTATTAATGCCTGGCCCGGCTTTCTTGATAAACCCCTATTGGAAATAGCTGCCGCAGATTCAATGGAACTGGTAGCAGAAGAAGTATTGGATAAAATCGGGTGGACATATACATGGGCTC
>JAQBNK010000181.1 GCA_028288595.1 Chitinophagaceae bacterium | reverse complement strand
TTTTTGCTCGCAAGATGTGCAACCATTGCAGGAAAGGAAATCGGTAAACTACAGGAAGCACCACCGTAAATCTACCACCGTAAATTCCCGTGGATGTTGTTTTCAAGATTGCAATTCACAGGAGGTTATGTGTTTTAGCTACAGTAAAAATCCTGTAGTCAGCACTGAAGTTTTACGATTGATTTGAATTTTAACCGTTAGTTGATTTGTTACTTAGAATTCAAACTATGATAAAACCTGACCAGGCACCTGGCTGCCATGTTGCTGTAACTGTGCGCAATTGTTCGATGCAAATCCCGCCATTTACTCTCCTGCATGATTGTGGAATCTTCTGTCAAAAAAACTACGCCCGTTACATTGCCAGCATAAAATCATTTTGAAATGAAGCGAGTGGACTTTTCGAATTGGTATCGCTACTACCTATTAACTCCCATTATCATTCGCTGATAGCGATCATTTTTAACCTAAACCCTGTTTAATGGAAGAATTTTTAAAACTGATGGAAGCGGTGTATCCCGTACATCCAGAATTGCAAGTCCACCTTCTTCATAATATTAAAAGAGAAGTATACCACGCTAATAAAGTTATCCTTCGTGAAGGTCAACGCCTGGACGGAATTGTGTTTGTTGAAAGAGGATTAGTGAAAAAATATACCATGCCCGACAACGGCTCAGAAAGGATAAATCAATTTTGCAAAACAGGGCAAGTCATCGTAGGCGCCGCAAGGGAGTATACAGGCCAACCGTCCATGGAAATCATTCGCGCGGTTGACGAGGTCTGGATGCGAAGAATACCAAATAATGAACTAGATACATTATTAAAGAAATTCCCCAGCTTCAATTTTAATATTCGGTTCTTGTCTGATGAACAGAACCATTTGTTGCTAACGTATATCAATTTGCTTGGATTAGCAAAAGGAGAAAGACTTAACAAGCTGCAGGAAATTACACACTGGATTCTGTATGACCCGCGTATCAAAGATTGCGACATTGCCAGCTATTTATGTGTTGATAAAGCGACTTTAAGCAGAAGCAGGAAAGGAAGGTGAAGCTTCACCGAAATTGCAAAAAAATGTTTGGAAGAGAAAGTGGCTTCTCATTAGGCACGAGCAAAAACTTTTGTTTATCTAACAAAGAATTTTTAGTGATGGTTTATTTACCATCGTTGAACGTCTTCCTGTTTGTAAACAATCCATTTATCGTTTTCTTTTCTACAACCGACCAATTTTGTAAAACCTATTTTTTTACTCTGTTGCAACGTGAACAGAAAGTATGCTTTTTGTTCATTAAATGCCACTCGGCTAAAGTTAACATGCGCTATATATCCGCTAAAATTCTTGAGTAGTGAATCATTAACAACTTTCAGCTTATATGACCCTAATTGTTTCAGTTTTTCAACATTAAAAATTAAGCTTTTCTCAAATAATTCACTTCGCACGTTTTTCAGACTATCATAAATTTCCTTATGCATGTACGGCCAATGAGCAAAGCCAATTAATGAATCGTATACAGAAATTGTTTTCGAATTTGCATCTTCTTTTCTTGATTCCATTTGTTGCGCCTGATCTTTAAGAACGGAAGTGTCAATAATTTGCGGTAAACAATCATTTAGTATAAGTGCTTCTGTATCGCCTGAAGCAGAATCTTTACACGAAATAATAATTACGATCAGAAATACAATGACGTAATTTCTCATGATTAAAAATATTTTAAAAATTTAATTGATACATTCCGGCGTTATCATCCGTCTCAAATCCAATTCTATCTTTAAAAATACAGGCTATGTCTATACAAATATCAAGACTTTTTTATTGAAGTCAATTTGATAAGAAATCAAACATTATCCTTGATTATAGAAGCAAAGCAAACCTTTGACAACACAATCCCCTGGTGGAAATAAATGCAGACCCCACAACTAGGAGCTGGGCTGAAAGAAACAACTTTCCTGTATTTAATTGTTAGCTACAGTTTTTAAGGACATCCGTTCAACAATGACAATGTAGTGTGGGGGAAATTGGAGGATTTCTTCCGAGTTCTGAAATAGTTGAAATTGCAAAATGGATAAAGACCAACAAAATTGAAACTTTTAACGGCTTTTCAAAAATGTATGACAACTTATCAAAAGAAGTTAAAAAGGAGTTAGAAGAAATGGGTTCGGACGACAAAGTCTCTTTATTCAATGGTTATGTACGACCGCTTGTGGTTTTATATTTCACAGCGCTCGAAAATCAAAATTCTGTCATCTTTATAGGACAATAAAACCTCGCTAACATGGGTGGGAACTCAGCAGTGATTTGTTGGCTTTGAAAAACAAATTTTCTTATTTTTATGAGTTAGCGGTAATTAAAACGCCTTCACTTATGAGAAAACGAATATTAACAGCTTGTGCGTTATGTTCCATAACATTTTCATTTGGCCAAAGTACTTTTAAAAAGAACGATATTTATTTAGAAGCAGGTGGAAACGGGCTTTTCGGTTCTGTTAACTATGAAAGACAAATAACAAACAAATCTGGACTTGGATTGCGCGTTGGTGTTGGCTTTTACTCTGAAAAAGCATTCTATTTGACAATACCCGCAGGCATTAACTATCTGTTTAAACTAAAAAATAACAAATCCTTCATTGATGCAGGCCTTGGCGTTACCTGGACACGAATTGATGGAAAGTTATTTGTCGGTTCTAAAAATCAGAATGCCGACAACTTTGTGAACTTTATTCCAAGCATTGGTTATAGGCGACATACTGTAAAAGATGTAATGTGGCGAATTAGCTTGACACCGATTGCAAATAAATACAGCTTTGTTCCTTGGCTTGGCGCTTCCATTGGCAAAAGATTTTAAACATAATAGCTACGCAAAACTTTTAAAAATGTTTCAAGGAGTTATATTGACAAAAACTCATAAACGGCGTACAAACATTGTGTTTATAAAATTGTGGGTGCCGTTACACCACGGAACTTATTATTAGACTTATTCCTTCTGGCGAGTTAATTCTAATAACAAAGGGACCCGGAAACTATAATCCTGTTTTGGTTCTCCCTGTAATGTAATAACAATTTGTTCATCCCATCCTAGTTCCCAACGCAACTTATTATGATCATTTTTTGAAAATATAAGAAACACTTTTCCAAATTGTGTTTTACCTACATTGAAATAATGTGAGGTTAGCGTATCTCTTTTATAGGGAACACCTATTAAAGTATGAGTAGTATCATCACCCCGGGTATTAATCTTTGAATATGAGCTCTCGATAACCTTACCATTCTTAATATATTCATGCCACCCGTGAATAACGTCGTCATAATCATTACTTTTACTGTAGTAATGTTTAACTTTAATAAGTTTAATAGTGAAAGATGAACTATCATCTTTATAACACCAGACACCTTCAAATTTTTCTAATCTGTCAGTTTTAAAGTAAGAAGTATCATTAATAGTCTGGCCCGTTACCTGGTTGCACACGAGGAAAAATATCAAGGTATATAACTTCATAGTTTTAATTATGACATGGCCCATTATTAGCTGTGTTTGAAAAATTATTGACAGTTTTTTCCTGCCATTTATCATTTGAACCGTCTGAATGATATAATGACAGACCCATTTGATAGTCAGTAAGCAATTTAAGCATATTATTCTCCAGGATGAAACAGCGTTCCCAGGATTCCATGCACTATTTAACCCTGTAATCATCCAGTAATCTGTTGAATTTAGAAGGATCAGAAAGAATAGATAATCCGAAAATCAACGAAATCAGACTGAGTAGTTATACGATTAATAATGGGGGCTGGAGTGCGGATTTTTGCATAACTATTTGGGACCGTTTTGGATTGGATAAAAATGATGCTTTAACTTACCAATGGTATCAAGTTGGTTTGCTGCATGGTGGCTTCTCCAGCATAAAAGGGACTCTGTTCTTTTACTACCATAATAAGAGAAACTATTCATGTGAGCGAGCATTTATAAAAACAGAAACTATGCGAGTTATTTTTTTTATAATAACGGGGATGTCAATAGTGACCTGTAAGAAGCTAAGTAAAATAAACTTTTTACAAATACCAAGTTTATCACTTAATGATGTGAGAATAGATAGAGGGGAAAAGGTTGTTAACAAAGCGGAATCTTTTTTGATTCAAAGGAACATTGATGATGTCCATAAGATTGATGTATACGCGAAAGCATATAATGATTCCCATAATAATAATTGTGCTCATTTTGATATTTTGTTTTATAAAGAAAGCAGTAAAACCAATTTAGATAATATAAAACTTAATCCGAGGGTCGTTGATAGATATTCAAATGATAATGACTTACTCTATCAATACGAATGGATCCGAGGAAAATTTGCTGCCAGACTCAAGTTTAGAAATGGCGAGATTGTTGAAATGAAACAGTCTCTCGAATAAAGCTCAGGATATAAGTTCAATAAAATATGAAGCTTTGTATTGTTATATGCTCGTTCTTTTTAAGTACGACTCTACATGGTCAAATATTATACAAGTGCGTAAGTCCCCTAAAAGATTCCATTGCGCATCTTTTGGGGACATATCATACTTTGCCTAAAGCATCCGTAAAATTGTTGCCGCTAGTCATTTTTACTGAGTTATATATCAATGATGGCTAATAAAATTATAGTTGCAGTAAAGTGAAATAAAGAGAAAGAAATTTAGGCGATAATGAAAACGATCTATGAAGCAACTAATAACAGGCTTTTTATTTTTTATTCCTTTTTTCGTGGATGGGCAGGTATTCATCCAACTTCTTGACAAAGATTCAGGTGCACCGATTAGTTTTGCGACCGTCAAAATATATAATACCTCTTTAGGAGCAGTTTCCGACAGTGCTGGTTTTTTTGTGTTGCCGCAGCGACCCTATGACTCTTTATTAATTTCGTGTATCGGTTATCTTCAACGAACGGTTTACAATGGGCAAATAAGTAGTAATAAAGTGTATTTGCAATCTATAGAAAATAATTTACCCGATGTTGCTATTCGAAATTTGTCTGTAACAAGCAGTTTGCTTATCGGTGAAACGAATTCTAAAGCTGATTTTTATTGGGGCTCGTCAACTCGAGGCGATGAATTCGTCCAGTTAGTAGAATTTCCTTCAGACTTAACGTATTACAGAATAACGTCAGTAAGTATGCCAGTCCGCAATCTGGAAGGTAACACTTTATTGCTTTTTCACATTTACGCTGTTGACAGTTCTAACAATATGCCTAAAGAAGAGTTGCTAACAGACAAGTATTTCTTTATAGGGATGTCGGGAGCATCCAGTAAAATGGCGACCGTGGATCTGCGGGCCGCAAATCTTATTTTTCAGAGAAACAGAATTTTTGTAGGTTTTGAATGGCTGCCATTTAAAGTATCGGCACATTCACGCTTGTTAGCTGTCGGTATGCAAAAATCCGCAAAGGCATCATTGACACGTTCTAGAACCTTAACCAGCTCCAAATACGATTGGTTTCAACTTGAAATAAAAAACACCGATAATAAATTTTTTTATCCAAAGACTCTAATGTCTGTGACAATAGATGAATTGAAATGACTACTGCATGCCTTATCTGGCATGGTACATAACCTGAGGTAATAATTTTTCTCCTGGTGTTTGACCAAGGGAGGCCGCCAGGTCTCTTTTCTTGTTGTAAGCCGATTAGCGGTGTATTTCAAAAATGTTCGACATCAACATTTTAGTATGTCGAAAATTCATGCAAATTTCGACATGACTATGCTACCGGATCGGGGCTCTGAGAAGACTTTTTTAATGAGCCGATTAGGTCTGTTAATCGGCTCATGTTTTTCACTATCTTTGAGCCGAATAAATCCTTTAAACGGCTCATGGCAATTTACAACTGGCAACAAAAGGACTGGCCAAATTTCACTTACACCACAACCGCTGTAAGAAATATCAGACGAGGATATTAGTGCTGCTGATTTTTTCAAGTACCTGGTGTGCCACTTCCATGGCGAGATATCCATCGATTTCATTTACTACCGTTGGTTTATTGTTAACTATCGCGTTTATAAACGCCTCCAGCTCCAGCCGGATAGCGCTCACCTGTTTGATTTCAGGATTCGCGATAGCAATCGTTTTTTTACCATTGGGAGTATCAAAATCGAAAGAAAAGACAGCTTTTTGATCACTGTTATGCTGAACCTTTATTATTTCTGTCTTCTTATCTAAAAAGTCGATGCCAATATAAGCATCTTTCTGAAAGAGGCGCATCTTTCGCATCTTTTTCATACTAATTCGGCTACTTGTAAGATTGGCCACGCAACCATTATGAAACTCTATGCGAACGTTGGCAATGTCCGGGGTTTCCGTCATCACTGCCACACCGCTTGCGAAAATATTTTTGACCGAACTTTTTACAATGCTCAGAATAATGTCAATATCATGGATCATCAGGTCCAGTATAACACTTACTTCTGTTCCTCTTGGATTAAACTGTGCAAGCCTGTGCACTTCGATGAACATTGGATTTAGTTCTTCATTTTTAATAGCTAAAAACGCCGGATTGAATCTTTCAACATGACCCACTTGCACTTTTACATTAGCTTCTTTCGTCATTTGCATCAGCTTGCGTCCTTCTTCAATGGTGTTTGCAAGAGGTTTTTCAACAAACACATGCTTGCCGTGCCTGATGGCCAGTTCACATAAATAAAAATGATGGTTCGTGGGAGCGATAATATCTACAGCATCAACCTGCGTGACTAACTCTTCGGGATTGATAAATCTTTTCAATCCATATTTTGACATCACTTCTTCTGCAGCCTCATCACTAGGGTCGTAAAAGCCAACGATAGTTGTATTCTCAATTTCCTGCCAGTTATTCAGATGGATTTTACCAAGATAACCAACCCCGAATACCCCAATTTTTATCATTGCATGTGTTTAGAATGCAAAGATATGCACAGCTAAAACAGTAACTATCTTTTGCCCAATTCAATTACTTCACAATTCTTAATATCTCTTCCGTCGATAACAAAACGCACAAGCGTTCTTACTTTATGCCATCCTTGTTTACCCGCTGCTCCCGGGTTTATATGCAGGCATTCCAGCAAAGGATCATAGATCACTTTTAATATATGAGAGTGACCGCTGATAAAAAGTTGCGGACGACTGCTGAATAAAACAGGTTTAATCTTCGGGCTGTAATGATTTGGATAACCACCAATGTGCGTCATCAGAATTTTTACAGATTCGCATTGCCATTCCAAAGTTTCAGGAAATTCACTTCGTGCGTCCTGCCCGTCGATATTACCCCAGACACCTTTTAAAGCTTTAAACGATCTCAATTTTTCTGCTAATTCTATATTTCCAAAATCGCCTGCATGCCATATCTCATTGCAGTTTTCAAAATGTTTAAAAACAGCATCATCCAAATATCCGTGGGTGTCTGAAATGAGGCCGATTCTTGTCATATAATTCAAAATTCAAAATTCAAAAGGAAGGCTTCAAAGATAAGCGGCTTACTTTTTTTGTCTTTTTAATTTGATTTTGATTCCGGCATTTGTTTTTCATAGCATCGTCCCTTGCTACGCTCAGTTCTGCGTATAACGTTTGGCAGCTTCAGCCGCAGTATTATGATTCGCATTTTAATTAACTTTAGTAACGATTGTAGCATATGACACTTTTCCGAAACTTTATTTACTGGATAGATAAACGTAAATGGAAATATGTTTTTCTTTTGACGATGCTTCAATTGTCGCTAGCCACAAAGCCACCAAGGCACAAAGATTCACAAAGAACGCTTAGTGTCCCCTTTGTGCCTTAGTGACTAAAGCTCAATAAAGAACAAAAAGCACAAAAGCTGAAAAAGATTATGCAGCCCGTTACCAAAAATTAATAATTAAACCGATGTACGAATTATTTAATGTTACATCGCACACCGTAAATCTTAAATAGTTATGCCTCATTATCATAAAGCAGGAGAAGTTCCTGCAAAACGACATACACAATTCAGAAATGCCGAAGGGAAATTATATTCTGAGCAATTATTCAGTACAGAAGGTTTTAGCAGTGATTATTCTTTGCTGTATCACAATCATCCTCCTACGATCATCACCAATACAGAAGCGCCTTATGATGTAATGCCGCAAATAGCAGAAGAAAAAATGCTTAAACACCGGAGCCTCGACGGCTTTAAAATTAAACCGGAAGATGATTATTTAAAAAGCCGGAAAGCCGTACTCGTAAATAATGATTGCCATATCGTACTGGCCGCTCCTAAAAAAGGATTTGATGATTATTTTTTTAAGAATGCCGATGCCGATGAGGTTATTTTTATTCATGAAGGAAAGGGAAAATTGCTAACGCAGTATGGTGAACTTTCTTTCGATTACGGCGACTATTTAATTATTCCCCGCGGATGCATTTACCAGTTACAATTTAATACAGAACAAAACCGGTTATTTATTGTAGAGAGTTTTAGCCCCGTTCGTTTTCCTAAACGTTATCTAAGTAAATACGGCCAGCTGCTGGAACATTCACCATATACCGACAGGGATATTCGTAAACCTTTATTCACAGCTGCAAAAGATGAAGCCGGCGATTTCGTGATCAAAACAAAAAAGAGAGGAAGAATGTATCATATTCATTATGGTTTTCATCCTTTCGATGTTGTGGGATGGGATGGATGCTGTTATCCTTTCGCATTCAGCATTCATGATTTTGAACCTATAACCGGGAGAGTTCATCAGCCGCCGCCTGTTCACCAGACTTTTGAAGGAAATAATTTTGTGATCTGCAGTTTTGTGCCACGGTTATATGATTATCATCCCCTGGCAATTCCCGCCCCATATAATCATAGTAATATAGACAGCGATGAATTATTGTACTATGTTGACGGTGATTTTATGAGCCGCAAAAATGTAACACGCGGTATGATAACACTGCACCCGGGCGGAATTCCACACGGGCCCCACCCCGGAGCGGTAGAAAAAAGCATCGGGGCAAAAGAAACAAAAGAACTCGCCGTGATGGTCGATACGTTTCATCCTTTGCAATTAACAAAGGATGCACTTGAAATTGAAAATGCCGGGTATACAATGAGCTGGGCCGAATAAAATTCAATTGGCTGAAAACAATAACAGTTGTAAATTAATGTCCTAAAATAATTTGCCATATGATCAGATTTCATGAATTACAAATCGGCGACCTGGTGAGAGCAGAATACGAGGGAAAAGCAACGGAGGGAGAAGTTATCAGGTTAAACCGCGATGAAAAACAGGTTTGCATACGTACTGATGAACAGGAATTCTGGTATGATGTTGCGCATCTGCATCCTATTCCTTTAAGTGATGAACAGTTATTGAATCTGAATTTTATAAAAGAAGAAAATCCGGATGGATCAATAAAATATAAGAAAGCATCATTCAGAATATTAGTTCATCAAAAAGATGATTTCAACAACTTTGAAATTTGGTACAGAGAAGATAAGCGGCATATTACTCATCATTTGATGGTTCATGAGCTGCAAAATCACTATTTACAAATGACAAAAATTCACTTAACAAGGGAAGTGGTGATATAGCAGTAACTAATTGATTTTTAATAGTAAAACCTAATGCAGCCAACGGCTGCATTTTTTTTATAGCCCTATCGGATTGAATTGATAAACAGCCATATATCTTATGCCTTTAACATTTATTTTTGATTCAGCTTCGAAAGAAGTTTTATCCAATCCAATCATCCATGAAAAAGCTATCTCTTGTCAGAGGTTTGCTTTTATACCTCTGTATAGTATGCTCTATACATGCTTCGGCGCAAACAGATACCGCCTTCTGGTTTGCAGCACCCGCTACTATTCAAAGTTCCGGTGCTAATCAAAGAGATCAACCCCTTTTTCTCAGGATGATGAATACAGAAGCAGGCACCGCTACCGTTAAAGTTTATTGTCCCGCCAATCCATCACTTACTTATACCACAACAATTGCTGCCAATTCAGTGCAGTCATACGATCTCACTTCGTGGCTAACCAATATTGTTAACAGTACACCGAATGTTATTTTAAACAGGGGTTTAAAGGTTGAATCTGACAAATTTATTACTGTTTACTACGACCAGGCTTCTACCGCAAACCCTGAAATGTTTGCCTTTAAAGGACGAAATGCATTGGGTACACAATTTTATGTGCCGGGACAGTCGGCCTATGATAATGACAGTCGTGATACCGTAGGCAACGGGCTGGCAAGAGATTCTATTTACGGATACAATTCTTTTGACATTGTAGCATCGGAGGACCATACTATCGTTACCATTACCCCTTCGAAGAACATAGTAGGCCATATCGCAGGGATAGCATTTAATGTTACGCTGAACAAAGGGCAAACCTTCTCCTGCCGTGCCGTAACACAATCTAAGACAGGCCATTTGGGAGGATCAAGCATTATAGCTGACAAACTGGTTGCTGTTACTATGAAGGATGACTTCCTGAAGGTAACTGCCGGAGCAGGTGGAAGCGATTTAGGGGGAGACCAGTTAATACCTGTTGGTTTACTGGGCCAGGAATATATTTCTGTGAACGGATATTTTAGCGATGTAGACAGGGCCTCCATTATGGCAGTAGAAGACAATACGAAAGTTTATGTTGACGGAGTATTGAAAGCAACCCTAAGCGCCGGTGCAATATATGAGCATACGTATACCTCAAATACTACCGGTCAACCTATCTATATTAATGCGGACCATCCTGTTTCTGTAATGCACATCACCGGCGCGGCAGGTGAGTTGGGTTCGGCTGTGTTACCACCAATAGGAGGATGTACCGGATCAGCTTCAGTTGGAATTGTAAGACCAGGCACATCCAGTTTTTACCTTATTATCCTGGTACCGAAAACTTCGTTGCATGAGGAGCAAAAATTTACACTCAACGGCGGCGCAGGTATAATAAAATCCACTGATTTTAATTCAGTTCCCGGCACTACCGGCTGGCAGTATGCCCGGGTGGCAATAAGTACAACAGACCTAGCAGGAGGAGCATCTGGTATTGTTACAACAACTAATTCTGCTATCAAGTTTCACCTGGGAATCATTTATGGAACGGGAAGCGGGGGAAGTTATGGTTACTTCTCAAATTACGCTACCTATAATCCATCATTATCTACTAATGCTTCGATATGTGAAGGGCAACAATTAAATCTTTATTGCAACCTGCCCCCCGAATTAACGGGCGCAACTGATATAACTTTTCAATGGACCGGCCCAAATAATTTTACAAGTACGTTGCAAAACCCAGTTGTTGGTTCTTTAACAGCAGGTCAGTATACCTATACAGCAAAAATTAACCGGCAGGGATGTTTTTACTCTATTCTTTCAACCACTGCAACCGTGGGTGCTAATCCTGTTGCTGCAATTACCGGAACAAACGTTTTATGTGAAGGAGCTAATTTAAGTTTAACAGCTACAGATGCAGGAACAGGCGCTGCTTATAGCTGGAGTGGCCCCAATAGTTTTACTTCCAATGCATCTTCTGCGCAAATAAATACCGTTGTTGCAGCGACTCATGCGGGAACATATAATTTATCAGTTACTAAGAATGGATGTACGTCAACAGCCTCATCAGCCATTTCAATTAATATGAAACCACCAGCAGTGATATCTGGTAGTAATACAATCTGTGAAGGAGGTAATCTTAGCCTGACAGCACAAAATGCAGGTGCCATTGCTTCGTATAACTGGACGGGCCCGAACGGTTTTAGTTCTAACAGTACATCAGCGGTGGTTAACAATGTAATTTCTGCAACGCATGCAGGAGTTTATAATCTTACGATAACCAATAACGGTTGCACATCAACAGCGTCATCAACTGTTACTATTAATACTAATCCGGTAGCTGCAATCAGCGGAACAAATGTTTTATGTGCCGGAGCGAATCTTAATTTGTCGGCCCAGACAGTAGCGGGAGCTGCTTATAGCTGGACTGGACCTAATAGCTTCAGTTCAGGTAATTCTTCTGCGATGGTAGATAATGTTGCAGCAACACATGCCGGTGCTTATAATTTATCAGTTACAAAAAATGGCTGCACATCAACTGCATCATCAACAGTTACTATTAATGCTAATCCAATTGCTGCAATCATAGGAACAAATGTTTTGTGTGAAGGGGCTAATTTAAGTTTAACAGCTACAGACGCAGGCACTGGTGCAACTTA
>JAQBNK010000085.1 GCA_028288595.1 Chitinophagaceae bacterium | reverse complement strand
GTTGCTAAAAAACAGATCGCTGCTAAGGAAACTGTGCTGAATGGTAAAAAAGGAGAACTGGAAAAGATCATTGCTGATACTGAAAAAGAAGAATCACATTTTCGCCAGCTTTCTGACAATGCCCGTAAAGGCATGGACGACAGGCTTCTTTTTTCTTATGATCGTATCCGTAAAAATTATCGCAATGGATTAGCAGTGGTTCCGGTTGAACGTGATGCCTGTGGCGGTTGTTATAATTCTATCCCTCCCCAGAAACAAAGTGAGATCCGCCAGCGCAAAAAAGTAATGGTGTGCGAAAACTGCGGCCGTATCCTGATCGATGATGATCTGAATGCAACAACTGAAGTAAAATAACTTTGGCATAATATTTCATAAACGAAAGGGTACTTTTTTAGTACCCTTTTTTACTTTGCAACAATGAATAGAGTTACCCGGTTAATTTTACTGTCCTTCTTTATATTTTTTGTTTGTTCAGTCAATGCACAAAAAGTTTTTGACTTTAACAACACCTGCCAGCAAGCCTATGCCGCTATTACTTCATTAAAATTGCAGACCGGGCAACAACTCATTAACGAAGCAAGAAAACAAAATGCAGATAATCTTATCCCGGACATGCTGGAAGATTACATCGATTTTTTCATTTTGTTTCTGAATGAGGATCCTGCTGAATATAAAAAGAGAAAAGAAAATTTTTCTCTCCGGTTAGACAAGCTGGAAGAGGGTCCGCACAACTCACCATTTTATCGTTTTAGTAAAGGTCTTGTGCACTTACACCTGGCAAGTGTAGAAATAAAATTCGGAGAACGTTTCAGCGCAGCATGGGATTTTAAAAAAGTATTCGGACTGATAAAAGACAATAAAAAACAGTTCCCCTCCTTCTCTCCGAATAATATGATCTATGGACCGCTGCAGGTAATGGTGGGGACAATTCCAAAAGGATATAAATGGTTTGCCGGCTTATTCGGGGTAAGGGGTTCGGTAAAAGATGGAATGAAATTAATGCAGTCTTTTCTTAATGGCGGTGACTCATGGTCTAAAATATTTTTTACTGAAGGGGTATTTTATTATAACTACCTCAGTTTTTACATTGAGAATAAACCAGAAGATGCATTCCGTTTTATCCAGGAAAAAAAATTGGATGTTGTAAATAACCAGCTCTTCACTTACATGGCAGCTAACCTGGGAATTAATTTTAAACAAACCGAATACGCAAAAAATATTATCCTGCACCGCAATCCATCGCCCGATTATTTGCAAACACCGGTCTGGAACCAGGAACTGGGATATGTATACCTGCACCACCTGGAATTAAATGAGGCCATTCAGCAGTTCCAGTATTTTCTAAAAACTTTCAAAGGCAATTTCTATGTAAAAGATGTTTACAACAAGCTTGGATGGTGCTATTACCTGCAGGGAAATATGCAGGCGGCAGAAGCTACCAGAAAATTATTGCTGAATAAAGGAACAACTGAAACAGACGCAGATAAAAAAGCACAGAAAGATGCAAGAAGCGGCATCTGGCCCAACCCGCTTTTATTAAAAGCAAGATTATTGAACGATGGTGGTTATCATAAAGATGCCTTGTCACTTCTCTATGGAAAAAGTGCCAGTGATTTTTCTTCATCGGCAGACCAGTTGGAATTTACTTACCGGGCGGCCCGCATTTATGATGACCTTGAAAGAGATGATGATGCCATCCGCATGTATCAAACCTCTATTACACTCGGCCTGAACCGCACAGAATATTATGCTGCGAGAGCCGCCTTACAGATAGGTTATATATTGGAAAAAAGAGGCAAAAAAGCAGAGGCCGTTCAGTATTATGAGAAATGCTTGGCAATGGAAGATCATGAATACAAAGATTCGATTGATCAAAGGGCTAAAGCAGGAATTGAAAGATGCCGTGAGTAGTAATAAGAAATAAGGAGGCTGAATTACGAAGAAGAACTCGGAATTGAAGAATTCGTTTGGGAATTCGAAATCTCTGTTGGCTCTTCGATCTCCTTTTGGTATTATTTTAGCACATTACCTTTTACAAAAAGCTGTGGCTTATCGAAAAAAACTAATTTGCTAATGATTCATATCTTATGCTAAAACGGCTGCACATACAGAATTACGCAATCATCGATGATCTTGAGATTGATTTTTCCTCTCATTTAAATGTAATTACGGGTGAAACAGGGGCAGGCAAAAGTATCCTGATGGGGGCGCTTAGCCTGATATTAGGCGAAAGAGCCGACTCCTCCGTGTTATTAAATAAGACAAAGAAATGTTTTGTGGAAGGATATTTTATACCCGGCGACAAAACAGCCATTCAGGCATTTTTAAAGAACGAGGATATTGAACCTGATGAAGAAATCGTTTTAAGAAGAGAGATCGGCAGCAATGGAAAATCCCGCGGATTTATTAATGATACTCCGGCTACGCTTCAGCAATTAAAAGCGCTGGCTTCTTTACTTGTGGACCTGCACCAGCAATTTGATACGCTTGAACTGGGAGATACAGATTTTCAGCGGGAAGTAACTGATGCGATGGCTGAAAACGAACCCTTCATCAGGCAATACCAGGAAACCTATAGCAACTGGCAGCTTGCCAACAAAGAATTAAAATTCCTGGAGCAGCAAAAAACAGAGTTCAATAAAGAATATGATTACAATCGTTTTCTCCATGATGAACTTCTTGAATTAAACCTGGCAGACAGCGAACTCGAAAATCTTGAACAGGAGATAAAACTGCTTACAAAATCAGAAGAAATAAAAGCGGCTTTAGCACATACCTGTTATGAATTAAACAGCGCAGAAAAACCAGTGGTGCAGTTATTGAAACAATTGTACCATGAGTTATCTCCTTATACCGAACATCATAAAGGATTAGCCGTTCTGGCAACACGCCTGCATACAACGCAGGTTGAACTGCAGGACATCGCTACTGAACTGGAGAACATTTGCGAGAATGTAAATTTTGATCAGCCAAGAGTTGAATGGATCAATGAAAGACTTACGCATGGATATAAACTTCAAAAGAAACATGGCGTAAAAAGCACCAACGAATTAAGGGCCATTCAAAACGAGCTTGGAAAAAAACTGGAAGCCGTATTAAATATAGATGGAGAAATAGCGGTGCAGGAAAAATCAGTCTCCATCCTCGCTTCCCAGGTAGCTCATCTTGCAGAAGAGATCAGCGTAAGAAGACAACAGGCGATAAAACCATTAGAAGAAAATATAAATGGTTTACTTGAACAGGTGGGGATGCCCAATGCACGTATTAAAATTAAAATGGACATTACAGATACATGGGATAAATACGGAAGCGACCAGATCGAATTTCTTTTTGATGGAAATAAAAGCAACCGCTTCGAATCACTTTCAAAAGTTGCCAGTGGTGGTGAGCTCAGCCGTTTAATGCTTTGTATTAAATCACTCGTAGCAGAAAAAATAGACTTACCTACAATGATCTTTGATGAGATAGATACGGGCATTTCGGGTGAGGCCGCTAAACAAGTGGGCATCATTATGAAACAAATGGCCGCACAAAGACAGATCATCTGCATCACTCACCAGCCCCAGATTGCAGGTAAAGCAGATAAACATCTTTTTGTTTATAAAGAGATCAGGGACGATGCAATTAAAACCAGCATCAGGAATTTAGATGCAGATGAAAGAATAACTGCAATCGCAAAAATGCTAAGCGGCGAAAAACCTACCGCCGCCGCTATGGAAAATGCAAGAGAAATGATGAATTAAACATTCAAGATTTATATTTTGCTATTAATTCGTTTCTTTGACCAGGAATTCACGATTCAGGGTTCACGAATTCATCATTCAACTATTCATCATGTCTTACAACTTACTTAAAGGGAAAAAAGGAATCATTTTCGGTGCGCTGAATGAACAGTCTCTCGCATGGAAAATTGCTCAGCGTTGTTCCGAAGAAGGGGCACAGTTAGTTTTAACCAACGCTCCTATCGCTTTGCGAATGGGAGAAATAAATAAACTTTCAGAAGAAACAAAGTCTCCTGTTATTCCTGCAGACGTAACAAGCATGGATGATCTGAAAAAATTGTTTGAAGATTCAGTAAAGCATTTTGGCGGAGGAATAGATTTCATTTTGCATTCCATAGGCATGAGCGTCAATATGCGTAAAGGAAAACATTATACCGAACTGGATTATGGCTTCACACAAAAGACCCTTGATATTTCTGCTATCAGCCTGCACCGTGTTTTACGCACCGCATGGGAAATGGATGCATTGAATGAGGGTGCAAGCGTCGTAGCACTCACTTATATAGCCGCACAAAGAGTGTTTCCTGATTACAATGAAATGGCCGACGCTAAATCCTTACTGGAAAGCATCACACGCAGTTTCGGTTATCATTATGGAGTAAAGAAAAAAGTGCGTGTAAATACGGTATCACAATCTCCTACCCGCACCACTGCAGGCAGTGGTGTAAAAGGTTTTGATGGTTTTATTAACTACGCAGAAAAAATGAGCCCGTTAGGCAATGCCTCGCAGGAAGATTGCGCTAATTACTGTGTTACACTTTTTAGCGATCTTACTAAAATGGTTACTATGCAAAACCTTTTTCACGATGGCGGATTCAGCTTTACAGGCGTTACGAATGCGGTGATAGAACAAATGGAAAAATAGAAGTGAAGTTCCAGGTTTAATGTTCAATGTTTCAAGTTTCAAACATCAAACCTTAAACTTTAAACCCTTTAACCCTATGCATTGGATAGAATACGTTGGCCTTTTTGGTGCTTTTCTTTCTGCAATTACTTTTATTCCACAGGTTATAAAAGCTTGGCAGAGTAAAAGCGTTGCAGACTTAAGCACTAATATGCTGCTGATCGTTTTTACCAGTGTGATCGTTTGGCTGGTATATGGATTTTATCTTTCTCTCCTACCGGTAATTATAGCGAACTCTGTTATTTTTATTCTGTCGATAGTGTTACTTTATTTCAAAGCGACTTTTAAAAAATAAACATACAGGTTTAAATGAATGAGCCACTTTCAAAAAAAGTGGCTCATTCATTTTGTATAGCCGCTCTCTTCTTTATGGCTTATTGTTTGTTTTCATTCTCCTATGGAGTGGACAGATTATGCCGGATATGCAGGCGCCGCACTAACCGCAGTAAATTTTTTACCGCAGGTAATTAAAGCATGGAAAACAAAGGATGTTGCTGATATTAGTTATTGGATGCTAATACTGGTAATTGCAGCGCAAAGCGTGTGGCTGGTATATGCTTATGCTTTATCGTTAGTGCCCGTTCTTATTTCAAACGCTTGTCTCTTGTTGATGGCGCTGATATTATTATGGTTTAAATACAAATTTGGCCGTAAAAACAAAAAGGCTTGAAGTTGTAAGTCTTGAAAGATGCATTAATTAAAACATTTATTTTTTGTTACCAGCTTCATACTCATTACTGATTACTGATTACTCATCACTCATCAGTTCTTTAGCCAGGCAATAAAAAAACCGCCTTACCAGGCGGTTTATAAATGTCGGGATCAATAATCAATACTCATCTTCATTAAAAAGAAAGTCCTCCTGGCTCGGGTAATCAGGCCAGATATCTTCAATGCTTTCATATACTTCGCCTTCATCTTCCAGTTCCTGCAAATTCTCTACAACTTCGATCGGCGCTCCTGAACGGATAGCATAATCGATAAGTTCATCTTTGGTTGCGGGCCATGGTGCGTCTTCCAGGTAACTTGCTAATTCTAAGGTCCAGAACATATATATGAACGTTTAATTTTTATAATCCTTACTAAAAATCCGGGTGAAGGTTACCCCCGAAATTTCCGCAAATGTAGGCCTTCAGTTGAATAAACCAAACGGGTACACTTTACGGTGCATAATTTTAGAATATCTCATAAATAAAAAGGCTGCTGAGTTTTGCCTTACTTTGCAGCCACCAGCTTTTCTATGATACTGACAGCGAATAATATAAAGAAGAAATACGGTTCTCTCGAGGTGCTAAAAGGCGTAAATCTCGCTATTAATAAGGGTGAAATTGTCTCCATCGCCGGGTCTTCCGGGGCGGGAAAAAGCACATTACTGCACATTTTAGGGACGCTGGACCAGGCCGATGCCGGCGAAATTCTTTTGAATTCAACTCCCGTTCATTCATTAAAAGGCAAAAAACTGGCTGCATTCAGAAATGAACATATTGGCTTTGTCTTCCAGTTTCATCACCTGCTGCCAGAATTTACGGCGCTTGAAAATGTCTGCATTCCCGGCTGGATCGCTGGAAAAAAGAAAAAACTGGTAGAAGCCAGGGCTAATCATTTATTAGACATGCTTCATCTTTCTGAAAGATCAGAACATAAACCGCAGGCCCTTAGTGGCGGAGAGCAACAACGGGTAGCAATTGCAAGAGCACTTATTAACGATCCCGATATTGTTTTCGCAGATGAACCCACTGGTAACCTGGATAGCAAAAATGCAAGAGAACTTCATGATCTTTTTATCCAGCTAAGAAATGAGCTGAATCAAACTTTTCTCATTGTAACGCATAACGAAGAACTCGCCGGCATGAGTGACAGGATTCTGCATATGAAGGATGGAGTGATAATTAATTAGCAAATTAGTTGATTAGCAAAATTAGCAGATGGATAGGTAAAGTGTCAAAACCAATATCAATCATTATTTAGGAGGAGGTTTTAATGCATCCGCATGGAATTTCATTTGCTAATTTGCTAATCAACCAATTTGCTAATTAACCCTGGGCTTCCACGGAATCTCTGCTACCTGCAGTTGGTGACCGGCATATCTTGCCAGAACAAATAAATAATCGCTTAACCGGTTGAGGTATTTAATCACAAGAGGCTCAATAAAAATTTCTTCTTGCTGCATGCTTACACAAATTCTTTCTGCCCGCCTGCAAATACAACGGGCAACATGTATATGAGATACTGCAACATGTCCGCCGGGTAAAATAAAACTTTTCATAGCAGGTAAGACCTCGTTCATTTTATCAATACTATGCTCAAGAGATATTATATCTGCTTCTTTAAGGTCAGGCAATTTCATCAGCGGCTCTTTCTCAGGGTCACACGCCAGCGATGAACCGATGGTAAAAAGGCGATCCTGTATTTCTTTTAATTCTGCTTTTAAGTCCACATCATTTAAATGATCGCTCACCAACCCGAGATAAGAATTCAGTTCATCTATCGTTCCATAACTTTCAATCCTGATGTGGCTCTTAGGGACTTTTGTTCCGCCTATGAGAGAGGTTTTACCTGCGTCGCCCGTCTTTGTATAAATTTTGAAAGCCATTGGATGTACGATTTACCGTGTACGATGTTCAAGAAGTTTTCAGATAACAGATTTCGGTCTTCCAGTTCTGATTTCGCACCGATCACCGATTACTGTTTACTGATTACTGATTACTGAATTCAACATTCAACATAATCATACTGTTCCCACCATTAACCGCTGGTGCATATTCTGTTTATCAGTTTCTACTAATCCGTCCCTGAGGCGCACTACTCTTTTTGCATAAGCAGCAATATCTTCTTCGTGTGTTACCAGAACAACTGTATTACCGCTGGCTTGTATGTGGCCAAATATTTCCATTACTTCTTCTGAAGTTTTACTGTCAAGATTACCTGTAGGCTCATCAGCTAATAATAAAGACGGATTATTTACAAGTGCTCTTGCAATAGCCACACGCTGTATCTGCCCACCGCTCATTTCATTTGGTTTATGATGACTTCTGTCGTCCAGTTTAACCTTGGTTAATGCTTCCATTGCTCTTTCCAGTCTTTCTTTTTTGTTAACACCGGCGTAGATCAATGGCAGCGCAACATTTTCCAGCGCAGATAAACGCGGAAGTAAATTAAACTGCTGAAATACAAACCCTATTTCTTTATTCCTGATATCGGCAAGCTGGTTGTCTTCCATTTCACTTACATCATGGCCATTCAGAATATATTTTCCGCCCGTTGGTGTATCGAGACAACCGAGAATATTCATCAGTGTACTCTTACCACTTCCGGAAGGCCCCATCAGTGCTACGTATTCATTCTTAAAAATATCCAGGGATATCCCTTTCAGAACAACAAGCGCCTGCCCACCCATAGAATAGGCTTTTTGGATGTTATCAAGATGAATAATTGTTTGCGTCATTTGTTAATCATTAAGGTTGTTTCCTGATCACTTTAGGTACCAGGATAAATTTTTCATTCTTATGTGCAGCGTTGGATAACCCCTCTTCTCTCGTGATCATTCCTTTTATCGTGTCTTCTCTGCCTTCATTCATGGCGCCCATATATTCAAGGGGCTCGATATTGTCTGTATCCAGTTCCTTTAATTGTTCTATGAACCCGATCATTTTCTGCAGGTCGTTGCGTATCTGTTCAAACTCCGACGGAGAAAATTCAAGTGCTGAAAGACCTGCCAACTCTTCAATTAATTCGTTTGTAACCTGCATGCGGAACAAATATAAACGAATGGGCCTGAATTTTACGTCAATTTATGGTAACGGTAACGGCCCGTTTCTTAAGCTGTTTTTATTGGTTTATTAATGGCAAACCAACGATATTTACAATAAGAGAGTCCCTGTTATGAAACCGAGCATGATCACTTTTATTTTAAAGAGAACATTTCATGCGAGGTTACATCCGACTATTAAGAAACAAATAACCCACGGATGAAATCGCAGCCCTTAAAGATTTTTATTGTAGAAGACGATCTTTTCTATGGTTCCATGCTGGAGCATCATTTGTCTTTAAATCCTGACTACCAGGTTAAAAAATTTCCTTCCGCCAAAACTTTTCTCACCGCCATTCATGAGAAGCCCGATATAGTAACACTCGATTATAGTCTTCCTGATATTAAAGGAGATGAATTGTTTGGACAGATCAGGGACCAGAGCCCCGATACAAAAGTGATCATGATCTCTGGCCAGGAGGATATTAAAGTAGCGATCGATTTTCTAAAAAAAGGCGCCCACGATTATATCGTTAAAGACGATGATACACAGAACAGGTTATGGATCACTATTCAGAAACTAAGGGAAACTATTGAACTGCGAAAAGAACTGGATACACTAAAAGAAGAAGTAGCAAAAAAATATAATTTTCAAAAAGTTATTATCGGCAACAGCCCCGCCATCCGTCAACTTTTTATGCTGATGGAAAAGGCGACTCAAACCAATATTACGGTCTCTATTACCGGGGAAACAGGAACCGGAAAAGATCTCGTTGCTAAATCAATTCATTTTAATTCACCCAGGAAAACCCAGCCTTTTGTTCCGGTAAATGTGGCTGCTATACCGCGGGATCTCCTGGAAAGCGAATTGTTTGGTCATGAAAAAGGATCTTTCACCGGGGCAGCTGCGAGAAGAATTGGAAAATTTGAAGAAGCGCATAAAGGCACATTGTTCCTGGACGAGATCGGCGAAATGGATATTAATATGCAGGCTAAACTTTTAAGAACGCTGCAGGAAAAAGAAATTACACGTGTAGGCAGTAATGATATTATTAAGATCGATGTGCGCATTATCGTAGCGACTCACAGAAATCTTTTAAACGAAGTAAAAAAAGGCCGCTTCAGGGAAGATCTTTATTACCGCTTACTTGGTTTGCCAATTCCGGTTCCTGCATTAAGAGAAAGAGGAAACGATATTATTATGGTGGCAAGACATTTTGTTGAAGGATTTTGCCAGGAAAATGGCCTGCCTAAGAAAAATTTATCCGTTGAAGCAAAAATGAAATTGCTGGCTCATAGCTTCCCCGGGAATGTAAGAGAATTAAAATCAGTAATGGAACTCGCCTGCGTAATGTCTGAAGACGAAGAGATTTTACCTGAACACGTTAATATCATCAGTCAAAAAGCTGGCGCACTGGAGCTTGGAACGGAAGGAACATTAAAACAATTCACGACAAGACTTATTCAATATTATCTTGACCAGCATAACCACGATGTGCTGAAAGTGGCCGAAATTCTTGATATAGGGAAATCTACCATATATAGAATGGTAAAAAATAATGAGCTTATTTTGCAGGCCTAAAAGTAAACAGCCAGGAGCAAAGTATTATTAACTTTAGTCTTAACGCTGGTTTTATACGTACAAACTCACACAAGTTCAACCAAAAAATGAATGGATAGTCTCTTGACGAAAAACGCATTTTTTCATGTTCTGATATCCAATATTCCTCAGTCTCTTTTATTCACAGACGAGCACAGGAAAATTGTGGTCGCAAATCAGCAATTCTGCGATATGTTCCATTTCGTGCAGGGGCCTGATGAACTTACCGGCAGAAGCGGGATCGAAGTTTTGGGCGAGATGAGCAACCAGATGGATGATTTTATTAACCAGGCTAATGAGATCGATAAAATATTAAAGGAAAAAAAGGCCCGCTATAACGACCTGATGATAATGACGGATGGGCGAATGCTGGTCCGTGACTTTGTTCCCATACATTATAATAACCAGTTTATAGGTCACGTATGGCTGTTCAGGGATGAGACCGAAAAGATCATGTCTGAACAACTGGTTAATCAGCAAAAACTTTTCTATGAAGATATTCTTAACAGTCTTCCTGCTGATATCGCCGTGTTTTCACCTGAACATAAATATCTATTCTTAAATCCTGTTGCCGTTCGGGATGAGGAATTAAGAAAATGGCTGATTGGAAAAACCGATATCGATTATTGCATCCTTCGTGGAAAAGATATGTCTATCGCTGAAAGGAGGCGCAGCATTTTTAAAAGGATCATCGAAAGCAAAAAAGATATCGAGTGGGAAGAGATCATTACCAACCGCGAAGGCGAGCTGGAATATCACCTTCGCCGCATGACTCCTGTTTACAATGAAGAAAATGTTCTGAAATTATTGATCGGCTACGGGATGAATATTACCGAGATCAAAAAAATCCAGGAAAAGATTGCTTTAAGTGAAAAGCGTTACCGGGATCTTTTTAATTATAGCCAGGCAATTATTTGTACGCATGATATGGAAGGAAATTTCCTTTCTGTTAACCCGGCATTATGCGAGGTAATGGATTACCCGGAAGATGAAATACTGGGCAAAAATTTAAAACAGTTTATGCTTCCCGAAGACCGGGATGGCTTTGATGAACTTTATCTTTCTTCACTCACAAGTAATAAAAAAGTCCGTGGTCTTTTTCGTGTGGTTAATAATAAAGGAAGAAAAGTTTATTTGTTATACCAGAATTATTGCGTTGAAGAGTCGGGCTCCGAACCCTATGTAATTGGGTTTGCACAAGACGTTACAGACAGGATCAAAATTGAAAAGCAACTAAAGGAAGCAAAAAAACTCACGGAAGAATCAGCCAAAACGAAAGAACGTTTCCTGGCCAACATGAGCCATGAAATAAGAACGCCAATGAATGGCATATTAGGCATCACCACGCTTTTGCAGAAGACACAATTAAATGATGAACAAAAAGGATTCCTGAGAATAGTAGAGGATTCTGCTCAAAACTTATTAAATATCATTAACGACATTTTAGACCTTGAGAAAATTGGATCAGGTAATATTCAGCTTGAAAAAGTTCCCTTCAATATTTCTGAAAGGCTTGACATGCTCATCCGTTTTTTCCAGATCAATGCGAGCCAGAAAAAAATCTTACTTACTCTTGATAATGGCATACCTGATACACTGAACGTTGTTGCAGACCCCACAAGATTCAACCAGATATTTAATAACCTGTTAAGCAATGCTATCAAATTCACTCACCAGGGAGGTATCACGATAAAAACATTCATCGAAAAAGAAACTGAAAAAAGCATTTCACTTCATTTTATTGTAAAAGATACAGGCATTGGTATCGATGAAGATAAATTGGTAAAGATATTTCATCCCTTCACCCAGGCATATCCTGAAACAGCCCGCAAGTATGGCGGTACAGGGCTCGGACTCGCAATTACTAAAAACCTGGTGGAGCTACAAAATGGAATAATCTGGGTAGAGAGCCAGCCGGGGAAAGGAAGCTCATTTCATTTCACCATTACCTATGACAAACATAAAAAGTCAGGACCGCTAAAAAATAACTACGAAGCCCAGGTTCGCTCTGATGTTTTTAAAGATGTAAAAATATTAGTGGTTGAGGATAATGAAATAAACAGTTTCCTTACAGAAAATGTTTTGAAGCAATGGGGCTGTACCGTAGTGGTGGCCACTAATGGCAATGAGGCTATAGATGAAGTGATAAAAAATGATTTTGATGTGATACTGATGGATATACAACTGCCTGAGAAAAATGGAATACAGGCCACCGAAGAAATCAGGTTGATGGAAGATGATACTAAAAAAAATGTTCCTATTATAGCTTTAACTGCAAACGCATTGCGGGGAGAGGAAAAAAAATATACTGCTGCAGGAATGAACGATTATCTTATCAAACCTTTTAAGGAAAAAGAGCTATTTAACGGGATTGAACGTGTGCTGATAAAAAATAAACCTTCATATATTAAAAGAGAAGAAATAGAAATGCCTGATTTTTATATGGATAGTGATGAAAAACTTTACGACCTGGGCCAGGTAAGTGAAATGGCAAAAGGAAATAGCGATTTCATCGTTCATCTTGTTAATATTTACCTTGAAACTATCCCACCAATTGCCGAGCAAATGCAGCGGGCCATTGAGGCTGCCGATGGCCAGCAATTAAGTTTGCTTGCACATAAATTAAAAAGTACAATTGATACAATGAATATCTCGTCCATCAGAGATGATATCCGCTTATTAGAAACTAAGGGTAAGCTGAATGAAAATATTACCATGCTAAAACCAATCGTGGATAAAATACAGTCGGTAATAAGAAAAGTAGCCGAAGACTTGAAAGTAGAATATGAACTTCAATAACTATTTCTGCTTATAAAAATCCAGGTACCACTCAACAAATTTTTCTATCCCTTCTTTTACTTCAACGCCAGGCATGTATTTATAATCCTGCAGAAGGTCGGTTACATCAGCATTAGTTGCAGGAACATCTCCTGGCTGTATCGGGAGCATATCTTTTACAGCTTTTTTGCCAAGTGCATCTTCCAGGGCTTCAATATAATCAAGTAATTTAACCGGCTTAGAGTTACCAATATTCACGATCCTGTATGGAGCGGTTGAATGTGCAGGATCAGGACGATCACCATCCCAGTTCGAAAATGGCTGCGCAGGTTTTTCTAAAATTCTTACCAAACCTTCAGCGATATCTTCTACATAGGTAAAATCCCTTACCATATTCCCATTATTGAAAACCTTGATCGGTTCATCATTCAAGATGGCTTTCGTAAAAAGAAACAATGCCATATCCGGTCTGCCCCATGGACCATATACGGTAAAAAAACGCACACCGGTAGATGGAAAATCGAAGAGGTGACTATAACTATGCGCCATCATTTCATTAGCTTTTTTTGTAGCCGCGTAGAGTGTCATGGGATGGTCTGCATGTTCATGCGGATTCAATGGCATGGCCGTGTTTAACCCGTACACGCTGGAAGTACTTGCGTACACCAGGTGTTTTACATTTACTGCCCTGCATCCTTCCAGGATATTAAGAAAACCGGTTACATTACTTTCGGTATAAGCATAAGGATTGATTAATGAGTAACGAACGCCGGCTTGTGCAGCCAGGTTGATCACGCCATCAAACTGGTGTTCATTAAACAAAGCATCAATAGCTGCTTTATCTGTAAGGTCTATTTTTATGAACGAGTAGCCGGGATAAACATCACTTCGCTGAAGGGTATTATAGGGTATATCTACGCCTCTTATACCAGTATCAGATAAACGGCCATATTTAAGATTGATATCATAATAGTCATTGATATTATCAAGACCAATTACTTCATAATTTCTATTCAGTAATTTTTTGGCAAGATGAAAGCCAATAAAGCCTGCTGTTCCGGTAACCAATATTTTTTTCATACTGACGCAAAGATTATTAAAAATAACGAGCTCTGCCAATAAAGAGGAAGTAATTCAGAATTTAGAATTTAGAATTTAGAATTTTAGGGCACAGTTTTTTATACTCAATAAAAAAAGGATTGTCTTTATGTATACCCCTCATCCTGATTTTGAGAAAGTGGAACCTAATGCATTGCTGTGGCGATATCTTGATCTGCCCCGTTACATTGACCTGCTTTTAAAAAATGAATTATTTTTTTGCCGGGCAGACAGGTTTGAAGATCCCTTCGAAGGAAAATACCCGAGAAAAAGCCAGGATGTTTTATTACACAATAATTTAAATGAATTACCGGCTGAAGAAAAAACAACTGAGAATATTAAAAAAGCAAAAGAACAGGTAAAAGAACTTACAGAGAGACATCAGCAAAAAAGAAGCACCGTAACTATTAACAGCTGGCATGAAAATGAAGAGGAGAATTTTGCCATGTGGAAGATATATGCAAAGGGAAATTACGGGCTGGCACTCCAAACCACTTATGAAAAATTACAGCATGCATTTGAGGTAACCGATAAGCAGGTCTATATCGGTAAAGTGAAATATTTCGATGAAAGAACAGAACCCATTCCTGTGGAAGATTCATTTGTTCCGTTTTTAAGAAAGCGCCTCATCTATCAATATGAAAAAGAAGTACGTTGCTGTTATGCTTTAACTGATGAAGAAGCAAAAAATTATTTATGGGAATCACAGGATATCGATAACGGTATTTTTATTCCTGTGAATTGCGATCTGCTGATCGATAAAATTTATATTTCACCTTACTCACCACAATGGTTTAGAGAACTTGTTGCAGGTATAAATAAGAAGTTTGGAATAGAGAAAGAGATCGTGCATTCAACTGTATTCGAGTCTTATGATTTTTAAAGCGCCTTCAACAATTTTATCTGAAATGGTTTGGTCTCGCTCGTTATACCATAAGTAACTTCAAAAAGTGCCTTATTAAATGGAGCTAGTAAAAAACCGCCGCCCCATGCTGTATGCCAGGTATTTGACTGATCATTTTTGACCCATACCCTGCCATCATCAAAAAATCCAACCAGTCCGAATTTACCGTTAAGAATATGCGTTCTTAAATCAGTGATCCATCTGAGTTCATTATTATTATAGACAGCAGACTGTCCCCAGAACCTGTCACGAAAATAACCCCGCAGGTTAGGCGCACCACCAATAGAGGCATATTGGTATATTTCCGGATTTCCAGCAACAGCAAGACCTCCACCTCTAAGCATCAATGAAAATTTTGCACCGAGTGGTATAAAAAAGTTTAGATCGCCATATATTCTTCCGAATGATCTTGAAGAGATCGTTAAATTGTCTATATATGCCGCGCCCGCAGATAGCGCAGTGCCGCTGGTAGGTATGATCTTGTCATTCAAATGTGCATACGTATAGTCTAAATTCAGACCCAGGAAATTTTTGCGATCAAATAAAGCAGGATCGGTGTTATTGTAATTCTTTACAATGAAATGCTGATCATTTGCTAAAATTTTTGCTGAGCGAAAATTTGCGCTGATAGTTACACTATGATCATCCATCTGTCTGCTCAGCCCAATACTACCCAGCCATTCTTTTGTGCTCAGGTGATAGAACTTAAGATCTTTTTTTACTAAAGGCACATCATTTCCTATTCCAAAAAAATTCGTCCAAACTACCTGGTCATAATTAGCCATTAATAAAAGATCCCACTTGCCAACCGCTTCATGAAACAAACCATTATACAAAACACTGAATGCTTTCTGGCTTATTGAATAACGCAGGTGAACGCTTTGTTTATTTGCAAAAGGATCTTTGCGCCATTTATTATTAGTAACATCGTAACCTACACCAACATAAAACCTGTCCGGGTAATTGTATAATATTTCAGGCACAAATCCTTTGTGATCATAAGTAAAGCCAAGATATTTGAAGCGGTTAATCGTTGTGTCGCTGGTGATATGCACCACTGCCGTATTATTTACATTGATAACATCTTCCGGGTTATCATAAATAAATAATTGCTTTCCGCCGTCGTGAACCGTTGAGTTACTGATGATCGAATCCCTGTCTGCACTACCAATAATTCTTATTCTTATCCCTTTGTTTACATTACCATTTATGTGAAAGGCATCTTCACCTTCTAATCCATATAATCTCAATTCTTTTGTTTCATCCGTATTGAATATTCTTGAATAAAAAGGTTCTGAACTTATTTTTCCTGATTTAGAAATTTTGTAAACATTAACTGCTGTGGCATCATCACTCATGCGATTCACATCAAAAAAATCTCTTCCCCTGCTTCCTTCAACTTCAACTTCTTCAGAAATAAAATTGTAGTAAGTATCTGCAAAATCTACGAGGTGATCACGGCGAGATTTCAATTTTGAAATAATATCTGCAGATGAAAACGGCGTTATTTCAGGAGGAGTTTGTGTTAATGCCCTTTCAATTACAGCATCTGTAACAGTTTGCTGAATATATCTTGCCTGTTCTTCCCACTGTGCTTTTGTAACCTCGTTGGCAAACATCCTGTCCATGTTGCGCTCTTCAAAATTGAAAGTCTTAACGTCTTTTATTTTGTAATCGAAGCTTTGCACATTTCTAATTCCACCCAAAGACATCCCTAACTTCAAAAGAACACCATCAAACTTTGAATACGTCATATCCCTGTCCCGGGGCACCGGCCTGTAAATAGTTTTGCCATCAGATTTATATTCTGCCCAGCGCCACTGATCTTCGTGCCTGTCCCAATCTCCTATCATCATATCAAATAACCTTGAACGCACATAGAAAACCTGATCTACTTTATTATCATTGTCCTTTAGTAACTCCGCAACTATTTTGTCAGTGGCTACATAATTTTTTGCGGCACCCAAATTAGGAGCATCTCGCCAGTCACCATCAGGTCTTTGTTCAAAAAGAAAAAACTGGTCGCCAAATTTTTTATTAAAAGAATCAAGGAGTGGTTGCTTTGGTACGTAAACGAATTTGGGTTCTGTATGATTAACACCCGCAGCTGCTGCCATTACAGGTACAGTTGTAGCTGCGTAGGGGTGCCCTACTGAAGCCTGGTCATTTACAAGGTTTTCAATAAAAGTTCCGCGTAAAAGGTCCGGAATGGTTTTACTAAAATTTTTATTGACTGAACGTAATGCATACTCCCTGTCTTTCTTATCCTTCAATCTTAATGAAAGACTTGATTTGCCGCCACCAGCCTGGGAAACTTTTAAACCACCTGCGGCAGTGTCCAGCATCATAACCGGGATATTTACGGGAGTTATCCATTCTTTACGGTAATGCTTTCCCCATAATGTCTGGTAAAAATGTGATTTCGCATACTCAGGTCCGGCGATAATAAGGCGGTGTCCCGGTTGAGAAGAATCTACAACGAGTGAACGCTGCGCCTTTACCATAGCAGGCAGCAGTGTAAACAGGGTAATTAGGAGAAGTATTGATAAAGCAGTTAAGAACTTGCGTAAAACAGTATGATGCATGAGAGATAATTTCCTTACTGTATAATATTAAAAACCTTGCCAATTGTACTAAAACGCAGGAATTGAACAGATTACACAACATATACTCATAAAAAAAGCGGCTCATGAGCCGCTTTAATAGGGTTACAGTACGAATAACGTTTCGCTCTGTGAAATTTTTCTGATCGTATTGATTAGCCGACTTTTTTTACGTTAACAGCGTTCAATCCTTTTTTTCCTTCCTGCACATCAAATTCAACAACATCGTTTGTTTGAATTTTATCGATCAGGCCACTTGCATGCACAAATGTTTCCTTACCGGAATCATTATGCTTGATAAAGCCGAAACCTTTTTCTTCATTGAAAAACTTTACAGTACCCTGAGATTTTGTGTTCATGATTATTTATTGAAATTTAAAGATATTGATTTTACTAGGCTTTTTGCATAAATGTTCTCCTGTTTTTAGGACCGAAGCTTTTACTTCCCCGGCTGAACCCTCCTGCAGAGGCAGGCGGCGGTGGCGGCGGAGCAAAATGATATGGATGCTCTTCCACTACCGGTATATTCTGGGAGATCAGTAAAGAGATAGCCCTCAGGTAACTTTTTTCTTCGTAATCGCAGAAGGAAATCGCTGATCCGTTTAAACCTGCACGTCCTGTTCTGCCAATTCGGTGAACATACGTTTCAGGAACTTCAGGCAATTCGAAATTGAATACGTGAGATAAATTATCTACATCAATTCCTCTTGCTGCAATATCTGTAGCAACCAGTATTCTGATAGACTTGTCTTTAAATTTCTGCAATGCGCTCTGCCTGGCACCCTGGGATTTATTTCCGTGGATAGCTTCAGCTTTTATATTGGCCCTGAGCAGTTCTTTACAAACTTTATCAGCACCATGTTTTGTTCTTGTGAAAACAAGAGCAGATTCAATATCCTTATTTTTTAAAAGATGGAGTAGTAATGATCGCTTATCTTCTTTTTTCACATGGTACACTACCTGGTCTATTTTCTCGGCAGTAGAAGCAACAGGTGTTACTGCTATTTTAACCGGGTTATTCAAAATAGATTGGGCAAGATGCGCAATCTCATCTGGCATAGTAGCAGAGAAAAATAATGTTTGTCTTTCCTTTGGTACCATTGCAACGATCTTTCTTACGTCTGCAATAAATCCCATGTCCAGCATACGGTCTGCTTCATCCAAAACCAGCATATTAATGTGGCGAAGAGAAAGTAATTTCTGGTGAATAAGATCCATCAGCCTTCCTGGTGTAGCGATCAAAACATCGGCACCATTTCTTAAAGATTTCACCTGTTGATGTTGTGAAACACCACCGAATACCGCGACATGTTTTATGTCGGTATTCTTACCATAGGTTTGAAAACTTTCTTCTATCTGAATGGCTAATTCCCGTGTAGGGGTAAGGATCAGGGTTGTTACATTTCCTTTATGTTCCCAGTCGCCTCTTTCGATAAGCATCTGGAGAATAGGCAAGGCGAAAGCCGCTGTTTTACCAGTACCTGTCTGGGCACAGCCCTGGAGGTCCTTTTGTTGTAATATAACGGGAATGGCTTGTTCCTGAATGGGTGTAGGTTCTGTATAACCTTCGCTCTCAAGAGCCCTTAATAAAGGCTCGATGAGCTTTAAATCTTTGAATGTCAAAATGTATTAATTAAAAAAATTAAAAATGACTCTTATGAAATGAAGTGATAATGAAATCTCATCATTGACCTGATGAGCTTACTAATAATAACAAGTTAATCGAGTCTTTTAAGAGGATGTCTGGAAGCAAAGATACGGATTATGACGAGAATTCAAGCTTTGACGAGGTTATTAACGTTTTCAGCGGGCAGTATATAAAGTAGATACCTATATACGATTCCTAACTCCAATAATAAAGATACCTTCCCTTTAACCAGTTAAATACGCCAATCTGGCTCTTGATATCCAAAGGCAATTCTGTAAGGATCATTTTTTCTATACGCTGGCCATCATCTACCGTTAGGTTGCCGATAGACTCACCGAAAGAATTGATCATATACAATAACTGGTTTCCATCAAAACGATCAAAAAGTCGCCTGTCCGGAGTACCCGCGAACTTTGCAGGATTATAATCTTCGTGCCAGTCATAATTACTCCCTGTAAGGTGCTCTTTTTCGAAAAACATAAACTAAAAAAATTAAATGATGATCAGCGCCCAGGCTCTTAATAAGTTCAATAAAATAACGAGCTGCCGTATAAAAATCCTCGCCGTAGTTTTTAAAGCGGTGAAAATAAAGATAAACATTGCACTTTAAAAATTCACCATTTTATGTTAACCCCTGCTGTATGCAATTAACTGAAACGTGTATTATAGCGAACTTAACACTTATTAAAGCTATCTTCCATCCTCTTAAATTAATGCATAAGTTTTTTCTGTACCTATAGCTTCTGTATAGTTCCCGTCAATTCGATTGCGTTGTTAAAACCCATTTATGGTGATCGTCATACTTTTTTTTATTGCCCATTGGTATTTATCGTTGTTTGCACAAACCTTTTTTCAGCACCGGTATGCGGCCCATGGCGGTTTTAAAATGAGTAAAGGATGGGAACGCTTTTTTTTTATTCTTTGTTATATAACCCAAGGTTCGTCGTATATGAGTCCCCGAGCTTATGCTATCATGCACAGGATGCATCACTCCTATACAGACACAGAAAACGATCCGCACTCACCAAATTTTTCTTCCAACTTGTTTACGATGATGTGGCGCACCCGCAATTTTTACCAGGAAATCTTTAAAAGAAAAAGAATTGTTGAAGAGAGGTTTGAAAAAAATCTTCCTGAGTGGGAATCGTTTGATCGCTTTGCAAGTTCAACAGTTTCAAGAATTATGTGGGCGGGGTTGTATGTGGCATTTTATGTTTATTTCGCTCCTTCTGCCTGGTGGTATCTTCTTTTACCTGTACATTTTGCGACAGGCGCTTTTCATGGTGCGATCATTAACTGGTTCGCACATAAATATGGATACATCAATTTTAAACTGAAAAATACTTCCCAGAATTTATTCCGGATGGATATATTAATGCTGGGCGAATCTTATCATAACAATCACCACAAACGTCCTTCGTCTGTGAACTTCGGATTTAAATGGCACGAGATAGACCCTGTATATCCTGTGATCCGCGTATTACATAAAATGCGGGTGATAAGAATTAATGCGCTACCCGCAACTGAAGAATAATTATTTAGCCATATCCGGTACCGTTTCTGCCGGAACATCTTTTTCTCTTGCAGTGGAGGGATGTTCTCCTTTAACAGCAGGCGCCTTTTTATAAAAGAAATAATAAGCCAGGCTTATATAACAGGTCCCTAATAAATACCCAGCCAGCACATCACTCGCATAATGCACACGCAGGTACGTTCTGCTAAAGCCGATCATCAGGCACACAATAACAAGAAGAGCGCATAGCACTATCCGCAAAACTTTATTCATGTTTTTTGCGCTGAAAATGGCAAGGATAAGCGTTGCAAAAAATACCAGTGTAGACATAGAATGCCCGCTGGGAAAACTATAGCCGCTCACATTATGAACAATTGGATTGATGGGACGGTTTCTATGGAAACTTTGTTTTGCCAGGGTAAGAATTCCAATACTGATAATACCCGTGATAAGTGTAAAAATGGCAATGCGTTTATTCTTTGCGATGAAGAATAGCAGGATGCAAATGACATAAGCCGGCAACAAAACATAAGTGGAGCCTATATAAGTAAACACGGCAAAAAAATGAGTCAGCGCCGGTGTGCGTATGCCAGCAATAAACGCCTCCGCATGCTTATCAAAACCATTTTCCTGTTCTATTATCACCTCGTGGGCAATTATAAAAAAGCCGTACAATAACAAAGCAAGTAGCAGTGCAACAATAAAACGGGCACTAAACCATTTTTTCATACCGGTAATTTACTCCGATGAGAGGTTGCAAACTTCACACCGATAAAAACTTTAGCTCCTTGGCATGATTTATAGTTGTTTGACTGTAAAGCCTTATCATGGCAAGTTCAAAAACAAAAAACATAGAAAAGCTGCCTGCCCCTTCTATCACTGATGTCCTGACAAAAGGTAAGAAATCAAAACTCCCTGAAAATATTAAACCCATGCTGGCAACGCTTGTTGATCAGTCTTTCGATGAACCCGGATGGATTTACGAAGTAAAATGGGATGGCTACAGGGCACTTGCTTATTTAAATAAAGCGACTGTTGAAATACGTTCACGGAACAATAAGTCTTTCAATCAAAAATTTTATCCTGTTTATGAAGCATTAAAACACTGGAAGGTCAATGCAGTTGTTGACGGGGAAATAATAGTGGTGAATGAAAAAGGTGTTTCAGATTTTAGTGATCTCCAAAACTGGAGAAGCGAGGCAGACGGTCAGCTTGTTTTTTATTTGTTTGATATTTTATGGCTCGATGGTCTTAGCCTGATGGAGGTTCCGCTTGAAGAAAGAAAGCGAATTCTCCGCAGTGTTGCTCCCGGCGAAGGAATAATTAAAGTGAGTGAAAATTTCGATGCAAGTGGTCATGAGTTTTTTGAACTGGCCGGAAAGATGGGACTTGAAGGGATCATTGCCAAAAAAGCAACCAGCATTTATATTCCCGATTTGCGTTCTAAAGACTGGTTGAAAATAAAAACAGAAAAAAGACAGGAAGTGGTCATTGCAGGATACACTAAAAATGAAAATACTTCAAAACAATTCAGTGCTTTATTATTAGGATTGAATGAAGGCGGGGAATTCAGGTTCATCGGGCCGGTAGGAACAGGTTTCTCTAATCAAACGCAAAAAGAAATATTAGAGAAACTAAAGCCACTGGTAACAAAGAAATGCCCTTTTAAAGAAGTGCCTGATTATAATAAACCATCCAGGTTCAGACCTAACCCGCCTAAAGCCAAGGTTACCTGGGTGAAACCGGAAATTGTTGCAGAGATCAGTTACCGCGAATTAACAAAAGATGGTTCTATCCGGCATCCATCGTTCAAAGGATTAAGAGAAGATAAAAACGCAAAAGATGTTAGAAGAGAAACAGAGAAACCGGTGACCGAAATACTTAAAGAAGAGAAAACTTTGCAGGATAAGAACATGATCACATCACCCGGGAAAAAAGAAAGAAAAACTTTTTTAAATCCTAAAGATGAGATGCAGACGAGAGAGATCGGTGGGCATGACATTAAATTTACTAACCTGAGTAAGGTTTTCTGGCCGAAAGAAAAGTTTACCAAACGTGACATGCTGAATTATTATTACCAGGTGGCTCCTTACATGCTGCCTTATATGAAAGACCGGCCCCAATCTTTAAACCGCCATCCGCATGGAATAGAAGGAGAAAGTTTTTACCAGAAAAATGTAACCGGCAAAGTTCCTTCATGGATCAAAACATTCCCTTATTACAGCGAACGTGATCACCAGCAAAAAAATTTTTTAGTTTGTAATGATGAGGCGAGCCTTTTATACATTGCTTCCCTGGGATGTATTGAAATGAATCCATGGCACAGCAGAGCTCAGTCTCTTGATCATCCGGACTGGTGCATTATCGATCTTGACCCAGATAAAAATACTTTTGACCAGGTAATTGAAGCGGCACAGGTAACAAAAAAAATACTGGATGCAATAGGTATAACTGCAGTTTGTAAAACTTCAGGGTCCACAGGGCTTCAT
>JAQBNK010000073.1 GCA_028288595.1 Chitinophagaceae bacterium | reverse complement strand
TAGCTGCGCCCTTTTATACATCGGCATGCTTGTAATTTCATCCTCATTTAAAAACACCTGTCCCTCATCTGGTTTTATTAATCCTACTACCATATAAAATGTAGTTGTCTTGCCGGCACCATTAGGTCCGAGCAGGCCAACAATTTCACCTTGCTTAACCTCAACAGAAACCTGGTTAACCACGGTTCGGTTGCGGTACGATTTTACAAGATTGTTTGTATGTATGGTAAGACTCAAAGTATCTGTTTTGAACAAAAATAACAGAACTGCTAATATGACAACAGGAAACCTGCTTTATTAACAGTTGATTTTACATTAAACCATGCAGTATATTGCACCAATTTTTAAGGAATGCATGTTACAGAACATATAAAACAAGCTAAAGACACATTGTTGTCTTTCGAAATATTACCTCCGCTGAAAGGTAAAAGTATCCAGTCTATCTATGATCATCTGGACCCGCTGATCGAGTTTAAACCATCGTGGGTAAACGTTACCTACCACCGCAGTGAAACGATGTTTAAGAAAAAAGCAGATGCTTCTTTCGAGAAAGTGGAAGTAAGAAAGAGACCTGGCACCGTGGGAATTTGCGCCGCTATTATGAACCACTACCAGGTTGATGCTGTTCCCCATATTATTTGTGGTGGCTTTACAAAACGGGAGACAGAAGACGCTTTGATTGATCTGAGCTTTTTAGGGATCGATAATGTATTAGTGCTTCGTGGTGATGCAGCAAAGAATGAAGCATCGTTTGAACCAGAACCAGATGGTAACCGTTATGCAATAGACCTGATGAAACAGGTGGTGAATCTTAACAGCGGGGTTTACCTGGATGAAGATATTTTGAACGGAGGTAAAACGAATTTTTGTATCGGAGTTGCGGGTTATCCTGAAAAACATTTTGAGGCACCCAACCCCGAAATTGATCTCAACAGATTAAAGCAAAAGATCGATGCTGGCGGATGTTATATCATGACGCAAATGTTTTTCGACAATAAAAAGTTCTTTGGTTTTGTGAAGGCGTGCAGAGATGCTGGCATCACTGTTCCAATTATTCCGGGATTAAAACCACTGATCAATAAAAAGCAATTATCATTTCTTCCCAGGATATTTCATGTAGACATTCCTACAGAACTTTCTAACGAGATCATGAAATGCAAAAACGATGAGGATGCTGAAAAGGTGGGGATTGAATGGCTGGTTCAGCAAAGCAAAGAATTGAAACAGTTCGGTGTGCCGGTATTACACTACTACACTTTAGGAAAATCTAAAACTATCTGGAACGTGGTGAAAGAGCTGGTGTGATTTTTTACCACATAGGTACATAGAAACATAGCATAAGTATTAAAAGAAAGAGAGGTATTCAAACTGAATACCTCTCTTTCTATGTTTCTATGTGCCTATGTGTTTAATTTTTACTCTTCAGCTTGGCATCAATTAAATCATTAAACTGTTCGATCGTTAATTTTTTCCCGATAATATGTTTGTCTTTATCCAGTAAATAAAGTGTGGGAGTTTGGGTGATATCGTATAGCTGCCTGTAATTGGGCTGATTCAATTTTACCTCTGCATCTCTCTGCTCTTTGGTTTGATAAGCATGAACCCAGTTATTTAAATGGTGTTCAGCAATAAATGTTTTCCATGCGGGATTTGCTCCTTCATCTACATTAACAGCATACACCTGCACTCCTTTTTGTTTCCACCCGGCATTATAAATGGAATCAATTCTTGGGACCATTTCTTTACAGTGCCCGCAATTAGGATCCCAAAAAATAACAAAAGTGAAAGGGGACTTTAAATTATAAAGCTGCAATTCCTTTCCGAGGGTATCAACAAGATTGAGCTGGGGCGCCAGTTCCCCGATCTGGTTAGCCATCAGGCTATAAGCCCTGTTGAAAATAAATTCTCGCTGGCCTTTATTCAGCCAGCTTGTATCGCCTTTTGAAAAATAATTATTGAAGAGAAAGAGGAATACTTTATCCTGCCCCATGATCTCGGGGTTAATATATTTATCTGTAAACCGCCCAAGCAAATATTTATACATGTCTTTGGTTTCTCTGGCGGAAAGCAACATGTAATTAATTTCAGGAATGATGGAGTCTGGTTCAGGCGAAACATAATACTTAAAATATTCATCCAGTTTGGGATCGAAGAAAGGCGTGCGCAATAAGCGATCATCATTAAAGGAAACATCATCCCAGTAATGTTCTTTTAAATATCGCCCCGGATAAAGTGAATCTGGTTTGCCATTAACTATTGGAATTGCAGGTGCGTCTGGTCTTTTTACAGCCATAAAAAAAGCAGCCAGCATAGAATTAGGATTGGTCTTAATAAGATTGTCGCGATAATTATTCAGCTCTTTATTTGTTTTGGCCATGGCGTCTCTTATAACAGCAGAATCTGCTTTTGTTTTTGCTGACTGTAACTGTTGCTGAAGACCATTTAATCTGGGTGCGATCTGGGAAAGAAATTTTGAATAAGCTGTATAAAGATCGTTTTCTTTTGACCCTATAATTTTTACATCATCAAGATGCGAGGTGTCGGCAGTGATGGAAAAATGTTGTTCTTTATCCATCAATACATCGAACAACTTTAATTTATGATCCAGCACGGTAAGATAAATTCCCGGAGAGAGTTTGGTTTTTCCTTTTAGTATTCCGGCACCATGCGGGTCTAACAAAACAGAGTCAGCGATCTGGTAATTTTTGCCGTAATAGCTATAGAGATATATCCATTTGTTTTGAAGTGGTTTAATAGTTATCGGAATGTTGTAACCAGCAGTGGGTTTAACAGTAGTTGCAGCTGCCTGTTTTTTTACCTGCGCCCGGGTTGAAATAAAGGCAGCAGTAAAAAGAAGAATAAAAAAAGCTCTCCTCATGGGTTGATTGATTAGGGAGGTAAAATTATTTAAAAACATTATGTGAGAAGAAATTAAAAAGTCAAAACCCAACATTAAAAAGTTAAACTTTTATTGACAGGGCTTAGTTTTTTGACTTTTGACTTTTGATTTTTGATTTCCCCCCGCTCCTACCTTTGCGGTGTGAGTAAAAGAAAGCACAACATCATTTTAGAAGATATTAAAGTTGAAAACTACGCTGCTGAAGGTAAAGCACTTGCCCGCCACAATGGCAAAGTGATCTTTATGGAGGGAGCGGTTCCCGGCGATGTCGTCAACGTTCAATTGACAAAAAGTAAAAAAGACTGGGCAGAGGGCAGGGTATTAAAGTTTAAGGAGTTTTCTAAAGAACGGGTACAGCCTTTTTGCCAGCATTTTGGTACCTGCGGCGGCTGCCAGTGGCAAATGCTTCCGTACGAATTACAACTTAAATATAAACAGCAGCAGGTTATAGATAATATTCAACGGATTGGTAAGATCCCTTTCCCGGCTTCCCGGCCAATAGTGGGTTGTGCTGAAGACAGGCGGTATCGCAATAAACTGGAATATACTTTTTCGAACAAAAAATACCTTGATGCCGAAGAAATAAAGAATCCATCCATTTCTGCGTACCAGGAGGTAGCGGGGTATCATGTAAAAGGTTGGTTTGATAAAGTGATCGAGATCAATGTTTGTCATCTGCAGGAGGAACCAACTAATGGTATAAGAAAGTTTATTGCTGATTATGCGAGGGGAAAAAAGTGGCCCTTTTATGATATCCGTATGCACATTGGCTTTCTGCGTACCATGCAGGTTCGGCTTTGCACTACGGGAGAGCTGATGGTTAATATCGTATTCGCCGATGACGACAGGGAAAAGATCAATGAACTTTGTAATGCTTTAATGAATGCTTTCCCCGCAATTACAACCCTCTTATTTACGATCAATACTAAAATGAATGATAGTATTTATGACCTGGAGCCACAGGTTTTTAGCGGTAAGGGCTATGTAACAGAAAAGCTTGAAGATTTTATTTTCAAGATCGGGCCAAAATCTTTTTTTCAAACCAACACAAAGCAGGCTGAAGCTTTATACGGCCTAACCCGGCAAATGGCACAGCTTACGGGGAAAGAAATACTATACGATCTTTATTGCGGTACCGGAAGCATTGGTATATTTTGCAGTAAGAATGCAGGGAAGATAATTGGGGTTGAAGCAATAAGTGAAGCCGTTGAAGATGCAAAAATAAATGCAGCATTAAATAATGTGGAAACAGCTTCGTTTTTTACGGGTGATGTAATTGAAATTTGCGATGATGATTTTTTTTCCGTGCACGGTCATCCGGATGTAATCATCACCGATCCGCCCCGTGCAGGCATGCATGAAAAGCTGGTAAAAAAGTTGCTGGATACAGCCGCGCCACTCATTGTGTATGTAAGTTGTAACCCGGCCACGCAGGCGAGAGATCTGAATTTGCTTGGAGAAAAATATAGTGTTGAAATAATTCAGCCGGTTGATATGTTTCCGCATACACATCATATAGAAAACATTGCGCAGTTGAAATTAAAATGATTAAAACTCATGACAGAATTCAGACCCGGAAGATTTGAGATTTTACCACCGATCATTAAGAACCTCATCATTATTAATTCGCTGGTTTTTCTTGCTCAATATACTATGCAGGCTAAGGGATCTCATATACTGGAAGATTTGTTCGCATTGCATACCTGGCAAAGTCCTTTGTTCAGACCCTGGCAGTTTCTTACGCATTTGTTTATGCATGGCGACTTCTTTCATATTTTATTTAACATGTTTGCTTTATGGTCCTTTGGTTCTATTCTTGAAAACCTGTGGGGGCAGAAACGATTCCTTATATTTTATCTTTCATGCGGCTTCGGCGCTGCTTTTTGTCATATGCTGGTTTTGTATTTTGAGAACCAGCAGCTCGTTAATGTATTTAATTCCCTCTCACCCGGGGAACAGCAATATTATTATGCAGGTTACACCGCTAAATTAAATGAGGCGACTCTCGGTGCTTCCGGGGCTGTTTTCGGTTGTCTTGCAGCTTTTGGTTATCTCTTTCCCAATTCAATCATTATTGGGTTTCCAATTTTCATTCCCATAAAAGCAAAGTGGGCTGTATTATTATATATCGGGATAGAATTGTTTGCTGCTTTAAAAAGTTCGGCCGGCGATAATATTGCACACGTTGCGCATCTTGGCGGTGCGTTAGTAGGCTTCCTTCTCGTATATTATTGGAACAGAACAAACAAAAGGCGTTTTTATTAATTATTTGAAATGGCAGTGAGAGACCAGTTTAGCAGGAAAAAATTTTTGTTGGGGCAGGATGATAATGCACTTGTCTGGCTCATCATTATAAATGCGGTTGTTTTTCTTGCTCTTGCATTAATTCATGTTGTGTACCAGCTTTCGGAAATGAATGACATGCAGTTTAACCAGCAGGTTACTACGTGGTTCACTCTTCCTGCTTCATTTGATGTGTTTATTACAAGACCATGGACCTTCTTTACACATATGTTCACACATACCGGGTTCTGGCATGTACTCAGTAACATGTTATGGCTGTGGGCATTTGGTTTTATCCTGCAGGATCTCACGGGTAATAAACAGTTGGTGCCTGTTTATCTATATGGCGCTTTGATCGGTGCGTTTTTTTTTATGCTAAGTCATTATACCATCCCGGCATATTATCAGCAAGTGTCAAATGCATCTCCTTTGGTTGGTGCGGGATGCGGGGTAATGGCTATCGCAATTGCTACAACAACCGTTGCACCGGAATACCGCATTTTCCCAATGATCAGGGGCGGCATACCACTGTGGGTTCTTACTGCAGTTTATGTTGTGATCGATTATACTTTTGTTTCCGGGGCCGGTGGTCCAATTGCGATTGCGCATTTGACGGCAGCAGCAACAGGATTTTTATATATAAAACAATTGAACCGGGGAAGGGATATGGGTGAATGGATGCACCGCTTTGGTAACTGGCTCGATGATCTTTTTAATCCATCAAAAAAACATACTCAAAAACCGCAGGAGGCAAAGCGGTTTTACAAAGGAGATACGCAACCCTGGAAAAAGATAGCTACTCCTACTCAGAAAAAGATTGATGAAATACTTGATAAAATAAATCAACGCGGATTCGAATCTTTATCAGCCGATGAAAAAGAATTTCTTCGTAAGGCCAGCGAAAATGACCAGCTTTAAATTTATATATTTTGAAAAGACTGAAGCTTGCCTGGATCATTGCTGGTTGTTTACTCTCCGCTGTTTATATTTTCAGCAGCATTTCATCTTATATTTCTCCCGAAACTTTTCCTTATAGTATTTTTTTATCATTAGGCTTTCCCTTTGCATTACTTGGCCAGGTTTTACTAATCATGATTACTTTTTTTATAAGTAAAAAATGGACCACTGTTTTTTTAGTTGTGCTGCTAACCGGGTCTTCACCACTGAGCCATACTTTTGCTTTTCATCCTTTTAACCGGTCATTTAAAAAAGAAAAGCCACCCGGCGTTCTTCGTGTTATGACGTGGAACGTTAGAGAATTTAATTGCCTTCGCCCACAAGGCCCAGGTTGTAACTCCGCAAAGAATATAGCAACGGTAATTAATGATTATAATCCTGATGTAGTTTGTTTACAGGAATACACTAATACGATAAATGGAGACCCTGATATGACAGCTATTTTAAATAAGGCTGGTTATCGTTTTTCTGCTTTTGCGGATATGAGTACCGGCTCACAGATCGGCACTGTTATTTTCTCGAAGCTGCCGTTTGAAAAGCAGGATACATTACTGCTGAATGCGCAAAACTGGGAGCATATTTTACGATGCGATATAAATTTTAATGGAAAGCCGGTAAGTGTTTTTACTACTCATCTCCAATCTTTCTCTTTGTATTCCGACACAACAAATGCGCACTCGGTTCTCGGACAGTATAAGATCGCATACCAGCGAAAAAGGTTGTTTTATCACAAATTAAAAGATGTTGAAAGAGAACACGCAGAACAGGCGAAACTGATTAAGCAATTCATGTCGAGAACGAATAACGCTGTTATCTTTTGCGCCGATATAAATGCTACTCCTGCATCTTACACCTATACACAATTAAAAAAAGGGTTGAACGATGTTTACCTTGAAGCCGGATTTGCATTGGGTGCAACATATTATTCTTTGGTCCCAACACTAAGAATTGATATCTGCCTGTCTGATAAACGTTTTAGTGTAAAGCAGGCAACTGTAAAAAGGGTTTACCTTTCAGATCATTTTCCTGTAATTGCCGATCTGGAATGGTCAGAACCCGAAGCGATGAAGATCAAATAGATTAAAAGGTTTAATGGCGTTGAGCCTTGTATTAAACGGCAGTAAAAAAAATAGCATCACTAAACGGTCTCTTCAAAACTTTTAATCGATCTGAATCCTGCTTTAAACATCCCCGGTTCAGACTTATATTTACAATATGGCAGCCAGCTTTTTCCGTAGACTTACCCGCCGTTTTTTTATTATCATAACAGTGCTGTTGTCCGTGGCTTTTATTTTATCATGCCTTGTGGCTTATCTTAACCCGGCAACATGGTGGGTGATCGGCTTTCTTGGTTTAACCTTGCCATACCTGATTATTGTTTTGGTATTCTCCCTTATTTTCTGGCTCATATTCAAACCAAAATATTCCCTCATTCCTTTACTAGCACTTATTATTGGTATTCAGCAGATCAGGGTGTTGTTTGCTTTTCACTGGCAGTCATCATTTGATTATGCTAAACAAAATAACGATCTGCGAATAGTAACGTGGAACGTAAGGAATTTTGTACCTCTAAATAATAATAGTTTAAAGGAGAAATATACCAGGGAAGGAGTGGCTAATTCCTTATTTCGTACAGACGCAGATGTAATATGCTTGCAGGAATTCAACAATTCAACTACGAGGCCTGAAGCCGATAATATTGGTTTATTCAGTAAAAAATATCCTTATCATTTTTATTCAAGGGACCAGGAAAAGAAAGCAGGTTATTATGAGTATGGTAGCATTATTTTTTCCAGGTTTCCTATTATAGCAAGTCAGCGCATCCCATATGAAGGCATTAACCCGGAGAGCTTAATATTTATCGATATAGTCAAAGGTGCAGATACAGTCAGAATTTTTACCACGCATCTTCAATCATTCAAATTTTCGGGAAATGATTACCAGGGGATGGAAAAAATAAAGGACCAGGATGAAGAAGCAATGCAGGCATCGAAAAGTATTATTAAAAAGATGCGTTTTGCTTTTACCCGCAGAGGCATGCAGGCCACACGTGTAAGAAATGCTTTGGACAACAGTCCATATCCCACTATCATTTGCGGCGATTTTAATGACGTTCCAAACTCCTACACTTATTTTAAAATCAAGGGGGATTATAAAGACGCGTTTTTATTAAAAAATTTCGGAATCGGCCGTACCTACAATGCGCTGGCACCTACACTTAGGATCGACTATATACTTGCGGACCCAAGATTTATGGTGAAGCAATTTGATATGGTGGATGAAGATCTCAGCGACCATATTATGCTGGTTTCGGATGTTTATCTTCAAAAATGATTATTCGATAGTTCCTGCACCCCGCTTATTTTTGCAGTTCGTTTCGCCAATACATTTATTTATGCATGAGTTGAAAGTTTATAATTCACTTACAAGAAAAAAAGAAGTTTTTAAGAGCCTGGTAGAAGGTCATGTAGGTATGTATGTGTGCGGCCCCACCGTAAGCGGGGAAAGTCATCTGGGGCATTCACGTCCCTATATCACGTTCGATATTTTATATCGTTATCTTTTGCACAAAGGATATAAAGTGCGTTATGTAAGAAATATTACAGACGCTGGTCATTTTGAAGAAGAAGGCAGAGAGGCAGAAGATAAGATCAGTAAAAAAGCGGTGCTCGAAAAACTGGAGCCGATGGAACTGGTGCAGAAATACACCAACCTCTTTCATAAGGCCATGGCGCTTTTTAATACTTTGCCGCCGAGTATCGAGCCAACTGCTACCGGGCATATTATTGAGCAAATTGTAATGATCGAAAAAATCATTGCGGATGGATATGCCTATGTAGCAAATGGATCAGTTTATTTTGATGTTGAAAAATATAATAATGATTTTTCCGCTAAGGGTTTGCCATATGGAATTCTAAGCGGAAGGATTTTAGAAGACCTGCTGGAAACAACACGGGAGCTGGATAACCAGGAAGAGAAACGAAGCAAGAATGATTTCGCCTTGTGGAAAAATGCGCCGCCTGAACACATTATGCGCTGGCAGAGCCCCTGGGGTGAAGGGTTTCCGGGCTGGCATATAGAATGTTCGGCGATGAGTGCAAAATATTTGGGGGATCAGTTTGATATTCATGGAGGTGGCATGGATCTGCAATTTCCGCATCATGAATGTGAGATAGCACAGAGCAGTGTGTGCAATCATAAAATGCCTGCTCGTTATTGGTTGCACAATAATATGATCACACTGAACGGCAGGAAGATGGGGAAGAGTTACAATAATGTAATTACTATGAGCCAGCTTTTTTCAGGGGATCATCCATTGTTGTCGCAGGCTTTTCATCCGATGACCATCCGGTTTTTTATTCTTCAAACACATTACCGGTCAACACTTGATTTTAGTAATGAAGCCTTGCAGGCAGCAGAAAAAGGTTTAAAAAGATTATGGGAGGGGTATGAAAACCTGGATAAGATAAATGTTACTGCACAAGAAGCATCTGACCAGGAATTAGAAATGCGATGCGCAAAACTTATTGGGGAATGTGATGAGTTTATCACAGACGATTTAAATACGGCGAAGGTGATGGCGAATTTATTTGAACTGGTTCCCGTCATCAACGGCATTAAGGATAAACATCTTCCTGCAGATGCAATTAGTGCAGGATTATTAACACAGCTTAAAAGCACATTCAAACTTTATCTTGAAGATATATTTGGGTTAAAGGGTGACGATACAAATGGGAATACAAAACTGGATGGAGTAATAAAACTGCTGATCGACCTGCGAAAAGACGCTAAGTCAAAAAAAGATTTTGTTACAAGCGACAGAATAAGAAACGAGCTTGTTGCAATGGGGATTCAATTGAAAGATGAAAAAGACGGTGGAATGAGTTATAGTTTTATGTAAGGTTAAGCAGACAACTCCCTTATTCGATATTCTTAATGATCGCAATCATGTGCATGGCAATGATTTGCTTTTTTACAATAACGGTAATTAATATAGTGTGCGGTTACGATCAATAACACAGCTGGTATAAGCAACCACAACTGGTATTGATGCCATGTCTGCTTTGCAAACAAAAATACGATCCCTGCATAAAAAATGATCATGGGTGAAGCGTGGTGATGATGCTTTTTGTAACCATGATAAAGCGCAATACTTCCTATAACCACAGCTGCTGCAATCATTATATACTCAAACAATAAATTATGGATAAGCTCTATCCCAAAAACCGGGAGGCTCGTGAGAAAGAGCGGAAGTAACGCACAATGTATGGCGCAGGCCACAGAAGCACTTATCCCAAACGCATCCCAGTTTATCCGCATCATAAAGCAAAACTACCAAAATGCAACTTTGTTGCAAAATTTTTGTTATTCGAAACTACGGTGAGGATAACAACTTTAACTTTGTATCAGCATGAAAAAAAAGCTCATTGGATATTCTTTGTTTTTTGTGGCGCTGATAGCCGTCTTTCTCTATTTTGTTTTTGCTGGAACCGATAACTGGAAGAAGAAATCCGCTGTTATCAGCTATGTAAAGCCTTTTGCCTTTAAGACCCAGGATGGTTTGCCTTTTACAGAAAAGGATATGCTGGGGAAAGTGTCGGTGGTAGAATATTTTTTTACCACATGTAAGGGGATATGTCCCAGGCTTAACAGCAATATGCGAACGGTATATGATGTATTTAAGAACGAACCGGATTTCCAGGTGGTGGCCCATACCTGCGATCCTGACCGTGATAGCGTAACCCGGCTGAAAGAATATGCTGACTCCTTAAAGATAAACAGCCGAAACTGGGTCCTGTTAACTGGCAGGAAAGACAGCCTGTACCAAGCCGCAAGAACCAGTTATTTATTGGATGACCCCAAAAATAATGTAGAAAAAATCGAGGATCAATTCATTCATACTCAATTTTTTGCGGTGGTGGATAAAAATGGCCAGGTGAGAGGGCAGATATTTGATGGTTTGAAAAAAGAAGATTTAATTAAATTGAAAGAAGAAGTCGCCAGCCTGTTAAAAGAAAAAGGCGGTAATGCGGGCTTTGCCAATGGTATATTTAATAACAATCCCTGAACTACTTATGGTTACGAATGTAAAAGAGATATTGAAAAAGAACCAGCTAAGTATAACTGAGAGCCGGCGTAAAATATTGCAATTATTTTATAATGCTAATGATGCACTTTCTCATGCTGATATTGAAAAATTAACCGGAGACGATTTTGACCGGGTTACCATTTATAGAACACTTCAGACCTTTGTGGAAAAAGGTATTGTTCATACGATCCCTACTGCTGATAACTCAGTAAGATATGCGCTCTGTAAGGACAACTGCACAGAAGGACATCATCATGATAATCATGTACATTTTCTTTGTGATGAATGCGGCAAAACCTACTGTCTTGATCATGTTACCATTCCTGATATTCAACTGCCGAAAGGTTTCCACCAAAAGCAAACTGACCTGGTAATAAGTGGCGTTTGCAAGAACTGTGATTAATTCCCCACCAACCTCAACCGATAGTATTCCGAGAAATCAGTACCGCGGATGCGTGTGAAGAAAATACTGTCGCCTTTTGCACCCATTTCCATTTTCCATTTAATATTAAGGTTCCGTCAAAGTCTGCGGTCCATACACTCTTATTTGTAAAGTTGATGGAATCGCTTAGCAATGCGAATTGGCCCTCTGCAATTGCAGGGAAATGGTTTAAGGAAGATGTACCGGAAAAATTATTACCTGTAAAAACAAATTGAACATTTGAAGTTTTGCTGCCGGATATTGTAATTCTCTCAAACTCACCGCTATATTTAAGTATGGCAGAAGGATTGGCTGAGCAATCTATTAATGAAGGATCACCATTAATTCCTGTTTGTTTTTCGCAGGCCGTAAATACAGGTAATAAAATTAACAACAATAGTTGTTTCATATAATTCAGTTTTTGTATGATGAGAACCCACTGAACTAAATCGTTACATTGATTACTTATGTTTTT
>JAQBNK010000060.1 GCA_028288595.1 Chitinophagaceae bacterium | reverse complement strand
ATGAAGCGGGCTAATAAAGGAATGTTAATTCGGGAAGCAAGGGTGTGGTTGCAGGCGGTTGAAAATTATTATCATGTGAGGCCAATTGTTTACACCAACGTTTCTTTTTATAAAGATTATCTAAAGGGTGCGTTTGATGATTATCCTTTATGGATTGCCCAATATAAAACCAGTCCGCCGCCAAAAATTGACAGGTACTGGGTATTCTGGCAGCATAGTGAAAAAGCAAGAATAGACGGAATTTTAACCCGAACAGATTTTAATGTTTTTAATGGTGATTCCTCGGCATTTTCTCAACTGCTGGTGGATAGCATTTACAGATCTTCAGCTTCAGCAGATAACTACAGGGGAAGATAGACGCCGGTTTAACTATACCTTTAGTAAAGGAAAGCTATAATAACATGGATCCTGAAATGGCCGCCTTACTAAAGCGGATAGTTAATACAATATCATTTACTGTTTTATGGATGATAAGCAATTCAACCATAGGTCTTATGTACGACCTGGCTTTCATTCATGATAAACTCACCATTGGCAATGTGCTTTTTTATCTATGGTTGGTGACGAGTACATTTTTTTACCTGCGATGGCTGATTAAAACCTGGAGCAAACCACTCGCTTAATCTTTTGTATTCAGCATTACCGGCGTTTTACTTCCCATGATAATCACTTTTGAATTAGGTGATATCGCGATATCCCTCCAGGCTTTGATCTGTTCGTACTGAAGCTGCTGCTCACTTAATCCCTGGTTAATGATTCGCTGATAGTCGGCAATACCCTGCGCCTCCACTCTTTTTCTTTCTGCTTCCTGCTTTTCTTTTTGTAATACGAACTGCATTTTCTGAGCATCCTGTTCAGCCTTGATCTTTTCTTCAATGGCCACTTTTACCATTGCGGGCAATGTGATATTTCTCACCAGTAATTGTTCAAGTATCAGTCCTCTTTTCTTAAAGTTTTGCTCTATGCTGGTGTATATGCGATTTTGAAATTCATCTCGTTTAATACTGTATAGATCTACAGCAGTATAATAAACCGCATTGTCTCTTATGCGTGTGCGGGTAATTGGCCGCACCACTTTATTTTGATAATCTATACCGGTTTCTCTCACCAGTCTTGGAGCTTCTGTTGCCACTATCCGATAAAGAACAGTGAGATCAATAACAACTTCCAAACCATCTGCTGTTAATGCACGGATGGCGTCATCACCCGCTTTTTCACCTTCATCATGAACGCCACTCATTGTATAGTTCTGAGTCTTAACGTCAAGTGACTGCACATCTACCAATGGGTTTACGAAATTCAATCCGCTCGTTAATACGTCGGGCTGAACTTTTCCGAATATCGATTTTACACCAACTTCTCCGGTGTCGATTTGTTTTATGCAGGAAGTAAAAATGCCAAGTAAAATAACTACATAAGAAGCGATCTTAAGGCCATGACCAATACGGGGTAAAGGATCCGCTTGTCTTTTCATTGCCAATGCGACAAGAAATAAAATAATACCAATAATTATGAGTGCCATGTTTTAGGGTTTGAGGTTTGAAGTTAGCGAAAGTAGTTAGTTAGTCAATAAGTCAATAGTCAATAGTCATAAGTCAATAGTCGATGATCTTAACTGCCAGATTAAAGTCATAACATGTCATCTCAACTATTAATGTCTCAATGACTATTGACTTATTGACTAATGTCTTACTGACTAATGACCAATGACTAAGTGACTACTGACTAACTGCTATGATCTGAGACAATCAGCCATCGCCCCTTTATCTTTCTGAACAATAAAGTGAATGAGCCGCCCACATCACCAACAGAACGTTGCAGGTTCCATTTGCCAATTACAAAATAGTATTCAGGTGATAATTTTTTTAAACTGAGCAGGGTAAATTTTAGTTGCCCCATGTGGCTCGTATCTGGATAGCCTTTCTTATAATTTTCTAATGTTTTCTGGTAACCATAAGTTGGCCCGTTCTTCCCAATAAAGACAAGGCTATCGCTTTGCCAGTAACCCACCATGAAGTTTTCAATTTGCCCCTTGTTCCAGGCTTTCGTTTGAGTGGATAAAATCTCCCTGATCTTTTGCTCATCAGAATTTTGCGTGGATGCTGAAACTGCAATCAGAAGGGTTAAGAAAGTAAAAATAAAATTTTTCATAAAAAAAGATTCAGTTACCAACTTACAACTTTACGCTTAATTAAGTATGAATTCGCAGTTGCCTGCAAGCAATTTCAGACTGCATATTGAAACCTGCGATATAAGAATTCGCGTAATTAGTTTTAATTCGTGTAATTAATCTTCAGTATGGAATATATAGCCCACCTCAAAAAAGATAAGAAGTTTGCTACTATAATAACTGAACCGCAGGAAGAGTTAACGCTAAGAAAAAATATTCCTTTGCGCTTAATGGCCAGCATTATGAGCCAGCAGCTAAACACCAAAGTGGCCAAAGTAATTTATCACCGGTTCCTTGATCTCTATAAAGGAAAAGAACCAAAGCCACAACAAGTATTGGATACTTCACCTGAAGTTTTACGAAGTATAGGGCTGTCTAATGCTAAAGTTCAATACGTAAAAAATGTAGCTGAGTTTTGTATCGAGAATAATATCAACGATAAAAAACTGATGAAGATGAGTAATGAAGATATTATTGAATTACTCACTCAAATTAAAGGCATTGGTAAATGGACAGTTGAAATGTTACTGATGTTTACACTGGGAAGAGAAGATGTTTTTGCAGTTGATGATTTAGGTATTCAGCAGGCGATGGCCAAACTTTACAAATTAGATAATCTGGATAAGAAGCAGCTAAAAGAAAAAATGCTGAAGCTCTCTGCTAAATGGAGCCCATACAGAACGTATGCATGTTTGCATTTATGGGGATGGAAGGATAATAAGCCCGAATAATAATTTACCACATAGGCACATAGAAACATAGAAGAGTGTACAAAACAAAAAGAGGAAAGACATTTAACTGCCTTTCCTCTTTTTATGTTTCTATGTTTCTATGTGCCTATGTGGTAAACTCTTATCTCGCTAATTTCAATTCATCCACAATATGTTTAGCCCCGCCCAGTTTATCAATGCACCAAAGTACATATCGCACATCAACACAAATGGTTCTGTTGAGATCCTTATCAAAAGCAATTTTATGACTCAGCGCTTCGTAGTTACCATCGAATGCTAAACCAATTAATTCTCCGTTTCCATTTATTACCGGTGAACCGGAGTTTCCTCCTGTAATGTCATTGGTAGTAATAAAAGTTACTACAATGTCATTATATTTCGGATCCTTATATTGACCGAAATCTTTCCGGTTATAAAGATCCACTACTTTTTGCGGCAGGTCAAATTCATAATCGCCGGGAATATATTTTTCCATCATACCCTTCATTGTGCAGATATAATCATAATGCACAGCATCTCTTGGAGTATAACTTTTTACGTTGCCATAAGAAACACGCATGGTGAAATTCGCATCCGGGTACATCATCTTTGCTTTTTCAGGATTCATTTCCATAATGCCTTTCAGATACATTCTTCCGAGGTCATTATTTTTTGTAACGAACTGAGAATAAAGAGATGAATATTTAGAATTGTAATTCCTGATAAATGCTGAGGCTATCGCATAAGCCGGGTCGCTCTGCAAGGTCATCAGTTCCGGATTACCAACAAAACGGTTCCAGGCATTATCGTTCAGCAGCATTGTATTATTAAAAACGTCGGCTGCATATTTTTGATAGCCCGCTTCTGTAGTTCCATATTTGTTAAAAAGATTTTGATAAAATCCTGACGGCTGCTGACCCTTATCTATATCATTATAATACATCTGCAAAACGCTGCCAAGTATACGCTGATCACTGGGTTTGTTTTCGGTTTGTAAAAAGGCTTTCCTTGCATTTGTTGCCGCCGCAATTAATTTATCCCGGTCTGCCTTAGTTGAATTATTATTTGCCAATGCATTCTCAAGCGGAATTAATGTCGCGGCATATGCTACCAGGGGCGATCCTAAAATTCCTTCGTTCATATATTGGCGGTGCATACTGTACGGCCGCCAGGCCGCATAATTGGCAGCATATTCATTAAAGATATTGCTGTATTCGGGATGTGATTTCGCCCATTGTAAAAAAGCTTGCTCGTCTTTTGCTTTTTGTTCTTGCGTATGAAATTTCTGAAGTTGTTTTGTTTCCCCTTCGTAAAATTTCCAGTAGTTGGCAATGTTCGCGTAATCCGGCGCAAGCTGTAACTTAACAACAGGATCTTTTTTCATCTCTTCAAACATGTATTTCAAACGCATGTCACGCAGTTTAACAAGCGTAGGATTTTCAATACTATTTTTTAGGTCGATACCGTACGAAGTTTCATAACGGTTGGTACCGCCGGGGTAACCATATATCATGGCAAAACTTCCATCATTGACGCCCTTGAGACTTACAGGTAAAAAATATTTTGGTTTTAAAGGAACATTATTACGGCTGTAGTTTGCGGGGTTACCATCCGGGCTCATATACACACGAAAAACAGAAAAGTCGCCTGTGTGGCGCGGCCATTCCCAGTTATCCGTATCACCACCAAACTTTCCGATACTTTCAGGCGGGGCGCCAACAAGGCGAATGTCTTTATACACATCATACACAAAAAGAAAATACTGGTTGCCTTTAAACATAGAAGCTACCACGCCGGATTTAAATTCATCCCCGCCCACCACTTCACTAATGATCTGGTTACTCAGTTCAGATAGTTTTGTTGACCGGTCCGTGCCCTGAAGGTTTCCTACTGCAGCCATTACACGTTGGGTAACATCCTGTATCCTGTTTAAAAATCTAACTGTTATTTTATTCGCAGGTATTTCCTGGTTCTTATCTGCTGCATAAAATCCGTCATGCAAATAATTGTGTTCTACTGTTGAGGAAGTGGCAATCGCATCATAGCCGCAGTGATGGTTGGTAAAGATTAATCCCTGGTTGCTGACAATCTCGCCCGTGCAACCATTACCGAAAATGATGATAGCATCTTTTATCGAGGCTTTATTTACGCTGTAAAGTTGCTCGGCCGAAAGCTTCAGTCCTTTTTTAACCATATCCTTATATACCTGCTGTCCCAGAAGCAGGGGCAGCCACATACCCTCATCTGCATAGCTGCGTAAGATCAGCAGCAGGAAGGTAACAGAAACGAAAAGTTTTCTCATGGAGTGCAAATTTTAGAATACAACACTATCAAATATTGTGCTGTATGCCACGATAAATTTGCAATGGACATAAAAATAGCAAAGGCCGTCAGGGCAGCCTTTGCTATTTAATAAACTTGGACAGAATTATTTGAGACGTGTAACCACTATATCACTCACTAATTTAGTTTCTGCAGCAAGTTGAAAAGATTCTGCATATTCTTTTTGCTGAGTTCTAATGATGAATGTGATTTTGTTTGAATCCTCTGGTTGTGGTAACTGGAACTTCTGGTTGTATTGTTTATCATTATAACGTTGAATAAATAATACATCGCCATTCGCTTCTTTTACAACTACATCAAATTTTTCACCTTTTTCATTACTCAGTTTTACTTCGAAAAGAAGCTTGTTATTTTCTGAGCCAAGGTATTGAACTGTAGGTTTGGTGTTTGTTGTATCACCTTCGCTTGCCTGTGATAACATCGGCAACCCCGAAACTAATAAAGACACTAATAACACTACTACTGAAGCCTTCCTGAAACGATTGATTAATTGCATTTTCATAAAAATTGATTTTTAATAGTTAACAAAGCAGCATGCAAATCATCAGTCAGTAAACAAACGAATACTGTATTCAAATGGAATATTTATTTTTTTCAGATGGAAGAATCGAAGAAGATCGATCTTGAAAGAGTAGATATAATTTCTATATCCAGTGCAAATATAAAACAGCGAATGGGAATTCAGTAATTCCGGAGACACATTTTACAACTCCTGAAAATCTTGGACATCATTATTGTTATTCTCTCAAATGCAGTGATATCAAGGACTTCCGGGCTTCAAAGTTGTTTTTGATATAAGTAAACCCGGCTCAACTTGTTTAAAGATCAGGTGTAGTTTTTTCGACGACCTCTTTGTTAAGTGTTTGCCAAAGCAGGTCTTTAAGTTGAGATAATCCCTGTTGCGTAACCGACGAAATAAAAATATGAGGGATATCAGCGGGCAATTGTTTTTCTACCAGGTTTTTTAATTCATCATCCAGCATATCAGATTTGCTCACTGCAATTACAAAATCTTTTTGCAGCATTTCGGGATTATATTCTTTCAACTCATTCAATAATATTTCAAATTCTTTTTTGTGATCGGTACTGTCTGCAGGAATTAAAAATAATAAAGCAGAGTTGCGTTCTATATGTCTTAGAAAACGATGTCCTAAACCTTTTCCTTCCGCTGCGCCTTCAATAATACCAGGCAAGTCAGCAATGCAGAATGATCTGCCATCCCTGTATTCAACCATTCCTAATTGCGGGGTGACTGTAGTAAAGGCATAGTTAGCAATCTTAGGTTTTGCTGCAGTAATAACAGATAACAAAGTTGATTTACCTGCATTGGGAAAACCCACAAGACCTACATCAGCCAGTACTTTTAATTCTAAAGTTTTCCAACCTTCATGTCCATCTTCGCCGGGTTGCGCATGTTCGGGCATTTGATTGGTTGGCGTTGCAAAATTGCTGTTACCCAAACCGCCTCGGCCGCCTTTTACCCAGATCACCTGCTGGCCCTCTTCCAAAATTTCTGCTTCAATTGCCCCTGTCTCTTCATTTCTTGCAACTGTTCCCAGAGGTACTTCTATGATAATATCTTTTCCATCATGCCCGGTGCAATTATTTTTACTGCCATTCTCTCCATCGTCTGCCAGTACATTTTTATAATAACGCAAATGCAATAAGGTCCACAGTTGTTTATTACCTTTTAAAATAATGTGGCCGCCACGTCCGCCATCACCACCATCAGGACCACCTTTCGCGGTTAATTTATTACGCATAAAGTGCCGGCTGCCTGCGCCACCATGGCCACTCTTGCAAAAAATTCTTATGTAATCAATAAAATTTGTCTTCTCCATAAATAAGAGAGCAAAGATAAGTTTTATGAGCCGGGCTTCAGTATTTCATAGCGGCTATTGTGGCGTCGCACTCTTGTACTGTATATCATTGGGCGACTTTGCGAGTTAAATTCAAAAGTCAAAGGTCAAAAAGGGAAACACTTTCAACGCAACAATTTTTTGATTTTTGAATTTTTACTTTTGATTTCCCTTCTGTATCTCATTCCATGTTTTATACAAGTCTTCTTGTTGTGGCCTGTCAGCCGGAATTTCGCGTAATGGTTCACAGCTATCCCAATATTCCTGCAATTCATGAGGCAATGATTGATATAAAGCGGTTCCTTTTGTTTTCCATTCAATCATTTCATTACTTACCTGTTTAACTATCTTCCCGGGATTGCCAACAATTAAACTTCGTGCAGGAATTTTTTCATCTGCTTTAATAAAAGTTAATGCGCCAACAATACATTCATCACCGAGTTCAACATTATCCATGATCACACTATTCATTCCAACCAAACAGTTTTTACCGATCGTTGCCCCGTGTATCACAGCGCCGTGACCAATATGAGAACTTTCTTTCAAAACAACAGTAACACCAGGAAACATATGAATAGTGCAGTTCTCCTGAACATTGCAACCATCTTCAATAATAATTCCTCCCCAATCTCCGCGTATAGCCGCACCCGGACCGATGTAAACATTTTTCCCGATAATCACGTTGCCTGTTACAGCGGCCTGCGGATGAATGAAAGATGATTCGTGAATAACAGGAATGAAGTTTTTGAATGAATAAATCATACTAATTTCTTTTCAGTTCTATAGCACAAGCCTTTAAACTGCGCCACCAAATGATCATTTTGGTTTTTTACTTCGATATGATAGAGCCCTGTAGATTTACCATTATGGATTTCTTTAGCTTCTGCAATCAATACATCATTCACCTGCACAGGTTTTAAAAAATTAATAGATGTATCTAATGCCACTGATAACTGATTGCGATTATTACATGCGAATGCGAATGCACTATCGGCAAGCGAGAAAGTAATACCTCCATGTATAATACCAAAACCATTCAGCATTTCTTCACGAATAAGCATTCTTATTTTACTATAGCCATCTTTTACATCCAGCACTTCAATGCCCAACCACTGGCTGAACTTGTCATGCATCATCATGTGATCAACAACTTGTTTAGATGTGGGCATTAAGATTATTTTTCAATGAAAGATGTTTTTTGTTGAATGTCTGTAATGGCATCGAATAATGTATCCATGTCTTTTTGTGTATTAAACGCATTGATGGAATATCGCAGGTAAACTTTGTCGCCATGACGCATTACCGGGACTTGAATTTTATAAGCTTCAAATAAATGATCGTGCAATTTTTCCGGCTCTTTCGTCTTGATCTCAGCACTAAAAAGTTGTGCAATAAAATCATCGTTCACAGGTGCAAGAGGTGTAGAACCTAATCGTTTACAAAATTCATTAGCGTTATGATGAACTAACTGCCTGCATTCAGCCGCAACTGATTTCCAGTTATGTTCTTCCATAAATTCAATCGCATCAGGCACAGTTAGAAATGCTGAAAAGTCTCTTGTACCCTGCATTTGATGATAGTCCAGGAATTGCGACGGGGAAGGAAACAATGCGTTGTATCCCCAGCTCACTACCAAAGGATCGAGCATCGCCTGCAATTCTTTCTTAGCATACAGGAAAGAACTTCCTTTTGGTGTGAGCATCCATTTATGACAGGCTCCGGTATAAAAATCAGCATTCAGTTCTCTTAAGTTTACTTCAACTTGTCCAGGCCCATGAGCGCCATCAACAAATACAAGCAAGCCTTTTTCTTTTGCCTTAGCGGTTATTTCTTCAACGGGTAAACGCAAACCTGTGGTGCTCGTTAAATGACTGATGAAAACTAATTTTGTTTTTTCTGTTAAACCGCTGAAGAACTGTTCAACGAATTCTTCTTTACTTGTTAGCGGTAATTTAACCGGCTGGCGTTTATACACCGCGCCGGATTTTTTACAGTAATAGTTCCAGGTTCTGTCGCATGCACCGTATTCCAGGTCCGTTGTAAGAATTTCATCACCGGGTTGTAATGGAAAATTTTTTGCGACAATATTCACCGCATAAGACGGGTTGGCTACATATACCAAATCACCAGCATCGCAATTAAGATAATCGCCTAATGCTTTGCGTGAATTTTGCAGGTACTTAGGACCCGTTCCCGTAATAAACAAAACGGGTTCTTGCTCCATCTCTAACTGGTATTGCTGGTATCGCTCAAACACGGGCTTAACACAAGCGCCAAATGATCCGAAGTTCAGCATGGTGATGTCTTTTCGAAGCAGGAAATATTGCGAAAGGTCTTTCATCATTTATTATTATTCTCCTTTAAAAATGGGTTTTCTTTTTTCAACAAAAGCTTTTACTCCTTCCCTGTAATCTGCAGTGTTTCCTGCTTGTTGCTGTAACCTGTCTTCTTCCTGTAACTGTTCTTCAAGTGTATTTTTAAAAGAAGCTTCTAATGCTTGTCTTGTTAACAATAAACCTTGTGTTGGCATTTCAGCCAATTGTTTTGCAATTGCAAAAGCCTGATCTAAAAAGTTATCACCTTGCAAAATTTTATATATCATTCCCATTTCTTCTGCTTGTTGGGAGGAAACCTTTTCACCTAACATCATTAATGCACTTGCTTTCTGCCACCCAATTAATCTTGGTAGAAAAAATGTTCCGCCACTGTCTGGTATCAATCCAATTTTACTAAACGCCTGAATGAATGATGCGGTTTCTGCAGCAACAACAATATCACAACTCAGTGCAATGTTTGCTCCCGCTCCTGCTGCAACACCGTTAATTGCAGCAACAACAGGCTTATTCATATTTCTTATCCTGCGAATAATGGGATTATAATGCTGGGAAAGAATCGTATCCATTCCCGGCCCTTCCGAATCAACAACTTCAGCAAGATCCTGTCCTGCTGAAAATCCTTTTCCTGCGCCTGTTATCAAAACACATCTTATGGATTTATCAGTATAACAATCATCTAAAACTTTTTGCATTGCCAGCGCCATTTCCCTGTTGAAGGAATTCAGTTTTTCTGGCCTGTTCAGTGTAATAAGGGCAACGTTTTCTTTTATTTCAAGAATAACTGAACTCATAAAATTGTTTGAACGAATATAATAGAATAATGAAGTCTTAGTGACACTTAAAATAGTCGAACGGCTCTTTACAATCTTCGCATTGATATAAAGCCTTGCATGCGGTAGAGCCAAACTGACTTACGAGCTTTGTATGATACGATCTGCAGCGTGGGCATTGTATCGCTTCTTCTTCTGCAAACGCATCCGGTGAACAAACAACCTGTTTTGTGTTTGGAGGAGCGATTCCATAAGCCGCTAATTTTTCTTTTCCTTTTTCAGACACCCAGTCGGTAGTCCAGGCAGGGGATAAAACTGATTTTATTTGGATGTTCTTAAATCCTTTTTCGAGCAGCGCCATTCGTATGCTCATGCTAATAACATCCATCGCCGGGCAACCTGTATAAGTTGGGGTGATAGTAACAATTACTTTATCATTTTCTATTTCAATATTGCGAATAATGCCAAGATCAATAACTGACAATACAGGTACTTCGGGATCACAAACTGATTCCAGTAATTGCCAGATTGATTGTATCGTTTGTTCTATTCCCACTTTTATAATTACCATTCATTGCCGGGATATGCTCTTTGTAGCGATTGCATCTCTGCTAATAAAAATCCAAGATGTTCAGAATGCGTTCCCGTTTTTCCTCCTGACTGATGCCATGTTGCATTAACAGGAATTTCTAAAGTTGCTTCTTCAAGGATGCCTTTCACTTTCGATTCCCATTCATTTTTTATTTTGTCATTATCAATATTCCATGCTGAATAAATTACAGACTCATATGCTGAAAGGTCAAATAATTCGCCGGTAAACATCCATAAGTTATCTATTGCTTTTTTTAAACGACTGTTGCTTTCTTCAGTTCCATCACCCAATCTTATCATCCACTCGCTACTCCATTTCACATGATAAGTAACTTCCTTTAATGCCTTGATTGCAATAGCGGCAATCTGTTCATTACTGCAGTTTTGTAATTGCTGGTATAAATAATATTGATAAACGCTGAAGAAGAACTGTCGTGTTATTGTCTGTGCCCAATCTCCATTTGGGTGTTCAGTTAACAAACTATTTTTAAAATCCCATCCGTCACGTAAATAGGCTAGAGTGTCTTCCGTTGCTTTTGCTTCTGTATTTTCTTCATTAATTAGTTGTGCAGCATACTGGTAAAAGTTTCTTGCTTGTCCAATTAAATCAAGTGAAATATTTGTGATTGCAATATCCTGTTCCAATACCGGTCCATGTCCGCACCATTCGCTGTTGCGATGACCGATAATTAGAGCATTATCTGCAAGATATAAGGTGAAGTCTATTAGTTCGTTTTTCATACTAAGTCAAAAGTCAAAAGTCAAAAGTCAAAAAAAGAAAAGGTTTACATTTTTTGAATTTTTAATTTTGACTTATTATTCTACATGTGTTTTAATTCATCAGGCAGATCATAAAAAGTTGGGTGACGATAAACTTTATCGTTTGCTGGATCGTATAACGATGCAGCCTCTTCAGGATTACTCGCATGAATGTGTTTGCTTTCAACAACCCAGATACTTACGCCTTCCATTCTTCTTGTATAAACATCTCTGGCATTCTCTATTGCCATTGTTGCATCCGCGGCGTGTAAACTGCCGGCGTGTTTGTGATCCAAACCTTGCTTACTGCGAATGAACACTTCCCACAGTGGCCACTCATGATTACTTTTTCCGGAAGTTGAAATATCGGCAGCGCCGTTTTTTCCTTCGCCGTAATCGCCATAATAATATTTTCTGAGCATTTGCATGTTTATCTTTTTATTTGATTTTGGTTTGAGGTCAGAATTTGTGACCTCAAAATCTCGAGCTTTTCTCGTCAGCTGATTCTTTTAACTGCCACTAAATTCCCAAAGAACTATGCTGCCTGGATATTTTGCCTGCTCTTTCTTTTCTCAGCATAAGCCGCGGCAGCTTCCCTTACCCATGCACCTTCTTCCCACGCTTTTTTTCTTGCATCCAATCTTTGTTTATTACACGGGCCATTACCACTGACTACGTTCCAGAATTCTTCCCAGTTTATTTTTCCAAAATCATAATGCTGTTTTTCTTCGTTCCATTTTAGATCAGGATCAGGCAAAGTCATTCCTAATAATTTCACCTGCTCGGCACAGATATCAACAAATTTTTGGCGCAGTTCATCATTCGTAAATCTTTTGATCTTCCACTTCATACTTTGTGCAGTATGCGGAGAGGCATCATCGTTCGGACCAAACATCATAACAGAAGGCCACCACCAGCGATTGATCGCATCCTGGCACATACGTTTTTGAATTTCTGAACCGCGGCTAAGATGTAAGAGCAATTCAAAACCCTGTCGCTGATGAAAACTTTCTTCTTTACATACACGCACCATTGCACGTGCATAAGGTCCGTAAGAATTTCTGCAAAGCGGCACCTGGTTCATAATTGCGGCGCCATCAACCAGCCATCCGATAGCGCCCATATCGGCCCATGTGATTGTAGGATAATTAAAGATGGAAGAATATTTGGCTTTACCTGAATGAAGTTGTTCAATCATTTCATCTCTTGAAATGCCTAAAGTTTCTGCGGCAGAATATAAATAAAGACCATGACCCGCCTCATCCTGAACTTTTGCAATTAAAATTGCCTTACGCCTCAGTGAAGGCGCACGGGTGATCCAGTTTCCTTCAGGAAGCATTCCTACAATTTCACTGTGTGCATGCTGGCTGATCTGTCGAATTAGAGTCTGGCGATATTTCTCCGGCATCCAGTCCTTCGGTTCGATTTTGATCTCCTGGTCTATTTTATCCTGGAAAATTTCTTCGGGGTTCATCCTGTAAATTTAGCTATCAAATTTACGTTATTATCATAATCCTAACGATCGTTAGCAGATAAATAACCATCCCTTCTGCTAAACTTAACATTCGCTTTATGTGATACTATGGAAACAAATTTTAAAAGCATTATAATATTTAATAGTTTGTTACAAATTGCCATGCTGTATGCTTACGCGTTTTTTGTGTATTCTCTCACTATTTTTTTCGATCGTCTCCAACGCACAAAATCGGCCCATTCTTTCGGATTCTGCGCTGCTTGATCTTGTGCAGAAACAAACTTTTCAATACTTCTGGGATTTCGCTCATCCTGTAAGCGGCATGGCAAGAGAGCGAAGTAATACAGCATTCGGTTATGGGGATGAAGTCGTAACGACTGGAGGAACCGGTTTTGGTGTAATGGCGATTATTGTTGCTGCAGAACGAGGATGGATAACAAGAGATACTGCTGCGAAGCATTTGCTTAAGATGGTGAACTTTTTGTTGAAAGCAAATTCTTACCATGGTGTTTTTCCGCATTGGATGAATGGCGAAACGGGGAAAACAATTCCTTTCAGCAGGAAAGATGATGGCGCTGATCTTGTTGAAACTGCTTACTTGTTTCAAGGCTTGCTTTGTGCTAGACAATATTTTAAAAATGAAAATAAAACAGAAACTGAATTAAGAAACAGGATTGGATGGATGTGGAGCGATATTGAATGGAACTGGTTTACAAAAAATGGCGAAGATGTTTTATACTGGCACTGGAGCCCGAACAACGGCTGGGCAATGAATTTTCCTTTGCGTGGATATAATGAATGCCTTATCACGTATGTGTTAGCGGCGGCAAGTGAGCGCTATCCTGTATCACCGGCTGTATATCACCGCGGATGGGCGCAGAGTAATTTTTTTAAAAATGGTAAAACATTTTATGGCTATCAACTTCCGTTGGGATTTGATTATGGCGGTCCGTTATTTTTTTCGCATTATTCTTTTCTCGGACTTGATCCACGAGGATTAAAAGATCAATATGCTGATTACTGGGAACAAAATAAAAATCACACGCTCATCAACAGGGCTTATGTTATTGATAATCCTAAACATTATAAAGGATACGGAGAAAATTCCTGGGGGTTAACCGCGAGTGATAACTACCAGGGTTATGGGGCTCATTCTCCAACTGAAGATTTAGGAGTGATCACGCCAACGGCGGCATTGTCTGCTTTTCCTTATACTCCGCAATATTCTATGCAGGCGCTGAAACACTTTTATTATGACCTGGGTGATAAGATCTGGGGTAAGTATGGATGTGTTGATGCATTCAGTGAATCAAAAAACTGGTACGCAAATTCTTATTTAGCAATTGATGAAGGACCGATTGTAGTGATGATAGAAAATTACCGGACAGGTTTGCTTTGGAAATTATTTATGACTGATCCTGAAATTCAGAAGGGATTAAAACGTTTTGGTTTTGAAAGTCCGTGGGTGAAGTGAAATAGTGAATAATTTTTTTTATTGTGATGGAAGGACTTGGCTTATTATTTATTTTTGAACCACAGAGACACGACGGCACAGAGAGACACAACGAATAAATCTGTGTTCCTCTGTGACGTGAACTGCCTCTGTGTTTCAAAAGCTCAACAAAGAACCGGACGTACAAGAGTGCGACGCCGGTAAAGTTCAATAGAATTACAAATGTTGACTACAAAAAAAAACACCTGATATGCTTCGTAAACTGTTATTGTTTTTGATGATCTCACTGGCAACAAGCGTGCCTGCGCAAATTTCGAAAGATGGGAAGATGAATGTCTTCATCACGAACCTGATGTCTAAGATGACGCTGGAAGAAAAGATTGGGCAATTGAATTTGCCTTCTGTAGGTTTTGATGTTACGGGCCCGATTCTTAGTCGCGGCGTTGAGGATAAAATAAAAAGAGGTTTTGTTGGAGGTGTATTCAACACTTACACGCCTGCTGCTGTTAGAAAATTGCAGGAGATGGCGGTGAATCAAACGCGGCTTAAAATTCCTCTGCTATTTGGATACGATGTAATTCATGGACACAAAACAATTTTCCCAATTGCACTCGGACTTGCATCGTCGTGGGATATGAATGCAGTTGAACGTTCTGCAAGAATCGCTGCGAGAGAAGCGTCTGCAGATGGATTGAACTGGACGTTTTCTCCAATGGTTGATATTGCACGTGATGCCCGCTGGGGCCGTATTAGCGAAGGCGCCGGTGAAGATCCTTACCTCGGCTCATATGTTGCTACGGCGATGGTGAGAGGTTATCAGGGAAATGATCTTTCTAAAAATGATGCGATCATGGCTTGCGTAAAACATTTTGCATTGTATGGCGCTGCAGAAGCGGGCCGTGATTATAACACGGTTGATATGAGCCCGGTGAAAATGTATAATGAATATTTAGCGCCATACAAAGCTGCGATTGATGCAGGTGCTGCTACTGTAATGACATCGTTTAATGAAATCAATGGTGTTCCTGCAACAACAAATAAATGGTTGTTGACTGATTTGTTAAGAAAGCAATGGGGTTTTAAAGGTTTCGTTGTAACAGATTATACCGCCATTAATGAAACGGTTGCTCATGGTGTTGGAAACCTGCAGGAAGTATCTGCACTTTCTTTAAAAGCGGGTGTTGATATGGACATGGTGGGTGAAGGATTTTTAAACACAGTGAAAAGATCACTGGAGGAAAAAAAGATAACGCAGCTTGATATTGATCTGGCATGCAGAAGAATTCTGGAAGCGAAATATAAATTGGGATTGTTTGATGATCCGTATCGGGGCATAAGTGAAGAACGTGCAGCAAACGAAATTCTTTCTCCTGCAAACCGCCAGGCTGCGAGAGAAATTTCTAGAAGTTCTATGGTGCTGCTGAAAAATAATGCGCAGCTTTTGCCACTGAATAAATCTGTCCGAATTGCGTTGATTGGTCCGCTTGCAAATAATCAAAGAGATATGATCGGTAGCTGGAGTGCAGCAGGAGATTGGAAAAAAGCAGTGAGTGTGATGCAGGGAATTAAAAATGTTGCGCCGAATGCGTCTGTGCGTTATGCAAAAGGTTGTAATATTTTGGATGACTCATCATTGCTGAAACAACTGAATGCTTTTGGTGGCGGAATTATCCAGGATACACGACCTGCTGCTCAAATGATAAATGAAGCGGTGGAAATAGCAAGACAATCTGATGTAATTGTTGCGGTGCTGGGAGAATCCTCCGGGATGTCTGGCGAAGCAGCGAGCCGCTCTGAACTTAATTTACCTGGAAGTCAAAGACAATTATTAGAAGCGCTTTTACAAACCGGCAAACCTGTAGTTTTAGTGTTGATGAATGGAAGACCACTTGCATTGCAATGGGAAAATGATCATGTGCCGGCAATATTAGAATCATGGTTTGGCGGAACGGAAGCAGGTAATGCAGTTGCTGATATTTTATTTGGTGATTATAATCCTTCGGGAAAGATCACAAATAGTTTTCCAAGAAGTGTTGGCCAGGAGCCGATCTATTACAATCATAAAAATACCGGGAGACCTTACGCAGGCAATGTGATGGATAAATATAAATCGCGTTACCTGGATGTAGAAAATGATCCGTTGTATCCTTTTGGATATGGATTAAGTTATACGAGATTTAGTTACAGCGATATTAATATCAGCAGTAATACTTTACAAAACAATGGAAGCATTACAGCTACGGTTACTGTTTCTAATGTTGGAAATCGTGATGGAGAAGAAGTTGTTCAAATGTATATAAGAGACATGGTAGGTTCTATTACAAGACCGGTTAAAGAACTGAAAGGCTTTAGAAAAATATTTTTGAAAGCAGGTGAGAGTCAGCAATTAAGATTTGTAATTACTCCTAATCAGTTGAGGTTTTATAATGCAGATCTGAATTTTGTTGCAGAGCCTGGAGATTTCAGATTATATATTGGAAGTAATTCGAGAGATGTGAAGGAGGCGGGATTTACGTTGTTGAAGTAATCGCAGCGAAGTCAAAATTAAAAAGTAAAAAGTCAAAAGGTATCATCACGATCTGAGTTTTTGATTTTTGACTTTTTAATTTTGACTTTAATTTCCTCTAAATTATTTCACCAGCTTTATCGCCGTTTCGTTAATAGATATTTTACGTTGTTTGTATAAAGCACCGATGGTCATTTTAAAAGTTTTCTTGCTCATACCAAACACCCGGTAAATGTCTTCGGGCGCCGACTTGTCGTTGTACGCTAATGATCCATTGTGTTCCCGGAGCAACCGGAGAATTTTGTCAGTTTCATTCTCAACTTTTTGGTAGCCCGGCTTTCCTAATACAATATCAATTTTGTTATCAGGTCTTATAGTTTTGATGAAGCCGCTGAGCTGGTCACCCTTTTTAATATCACGAAACACCTGGTTATCATGCAATAGACCGGTATGCATGTTATTGATGATCATCACCCAGCCAAGATCGCTTTTACGATAAGCAACCAGTTCCACTTCATCCATTTCTTTTACACTGAGACTATCATTGCTTAACTGGAACTCTATTTTTTCAGTAGCCGCAATACGCCCCGTTTGTTCATCTATGTATATTTTAACCAGGTAGTTCTCATCTTTATGCATCGTATCCAGTTGCTGGCTCCTTGCAACGAAAAGATCTTTCATCAATCCCCAGTCAAGAAATGCACCTTCGCCGGTGGTGCCAGCACAACGCAGTAAAACAATATCGCCCACAACACCTTTAGGCTGTTGGGTAGTAGCGATGATCCTGTTCTCCGAGTCATGATACAAGAACACCTCCAGCTCTTCCCCGGTACGAATTTCCTGCGGAACAAATCTTTTGGGAAGAAGAATTCCTTCATCACCATCATCCAGGTAAAGGCCGATTTCTGTTTTGCGAAGTACAATAAGTGTATTGTATTTGCCGATCTCTATCATGGAATGAAGTTAAGAACAATTTTAGAGCTGATGAATGGAAGACCATTTGCATTGCAATGGGAAATGATCATAAGCGGTTAAAGAGTTAAAGGGTTTCAGGAAAGCATTTTTGAAAGCTGGTGAAAGTCAGCAACTAAGTTTTTGTAATTACTCCTGATCAATTCAAGTTTTATAATGCTGATCTGAATTTCGTTGCCGTCCCCGGGGATTTCAGGTTATATATTGGAAGTAATTCGAGAGATGTGAAGGAGCTGAGATTTACGTTGTTTAAATAATTTTTGCCGCAACATCCACAAGTATTTTTTTACTCTTAGGGCAGGAAGACTGAATCAAAATATGAAAAGTTAAGAAAACAGTAGATGAAAAGGTTTTTTAGAATTTTAGCGTTTATCCCGGTATTCTGGAAATATATTTTTCTATTTCTTTAATTTGATCCAGTACCTGTTTTGTTTTTGGTTTGCAGGCTTTTGCCCTCCTGAAAAAATCTTTCGCTGCACGAAACTCTCTTTTATTCATAAAGATCTGGCACATGCTTAAGTAAGCAACAGCTTCACTTTCTTTATCAGGGATACCTAATCGTATAGCGGCACGTATATAGCTTTCGCCTTCTTTCAGGTTCCCCTTTTGCATCGCCATCATCCCAAGCTGTAATTTATTGGCACCTTCCGCTTCAGGTACTGGTGAACCGAGTGAGGAACTTTTCTTTAAATGTTTTTCAGCCGTATCGAAATCCTGGTTCATCATAGCCAGGTTTCCTTTGATAGTATAATAAGTGGACCGAACAGGTTTAAATAATAAGTTGGGAAACCAGATGGTATCGAGGATTCTTTTAACCTCTTCAACATTTCCTTCTTCCATGGGCCCTTGTATCAATCTTAACGGGCCGATAAAAAAATGACTTGCAATTGCGATCACCCCCAGAAAATATAAAATAAAAGCCGTCCAGAACCCACTGTAAATATTTACAATCACAGCCAGTAATATTGCGAGCAGCCCCAGCCAGAAACGGTATTTAATCAGGATATTATAAAATTTCATCTGCGAATTATTAGGTTTTAATGATAGGCCCGGCAATCTGTTTTAAGGAAATCTCATCCCTTGTCCGGTTTCATTTTTGAGGCGGCGAAGATAAGCTGTAATTGCGGGAAAGCAGCAGCTTCTGCAACTCAGGTTAGAACTTATCATTATTCACTTCTATCCAGTAACCATCGGGGTCCTGGAAATATACCTGTTCAATTCCATCTGTTCTTCGCTGTACCTGTTTTTCTCCGGCCATGTTTCCGTAATTGATATGCATATCATCCAGGTGACGCATAAAATCGGGCAGCGACTTTACAGTGAATGCATTATGAATATTTACACCGTGTTCAGTAATTGCTTTTGCTCCCTGAACCACATGTAATTGTGTGTGCGGTCCCACAGCGAACCAGGTGTGCCTGCCATCGTGAAAAGGTTCCTCCATCTTTTTCAGGAGCATCACTTTTTCATAGAACTCGGTACTCTTTTGCAGGTCCACTACATAAACAGTAGTATGGTTGAATTGAGGGGCGATATTATCCTGCGACATAGCCTTATTACAAAATAAGATGAGTAAAAAGGTGGTCCGTATCAATATTCTCATGGCGGGTTGCTTTAAAGAAAATGAATTTAATCAAATTTGACTGGTTTGAAACTTGAAGAAGGAAAACAATTATTTTTGCCGCCGCATTGGTCCCGTAGTTCAATGGATAGAATAGAAGTTTCCTAAACTTTAGATGTGAGTTCGATTCTCGCCGGGACCACCAAAGCACAGCACGGGCTGTGCTTTTTTCTTTTCTAAGCGTAAGAGCGTCATTAACATATAACCAGCCTCTGCATTATCATTTTTTTCATGATGGTTTAAAAATTGCTGCATTCTTTCATAAACGCAGGTGAATGGCAAAGGCACAAAAATCAAAAACTAAAGCAAAGCGGAGGGTAACTAAAACGGAGAATCATTGTCCCATTCCGTCAAGTGTATTATTCGTAATAGGAGGAAAAGAAAATAAAGGGGAGAATGAACCCGAGAATAAAAAGAAGCCGCACGACTTTATAAAAATGGAAGTTTTAAAAAAATTTAAAGAACTGGTTACAAAAAAAGATCCGGTGGTAGAGGTGATCACGACTTCCAGTAGTGAAGCGGCAGAATCATTTAATGACTATAAGAAAGTATTCGGTGAACTTGGACTGCATAACATCGGTCACATTCATCACAGTGTTAGAAAAGAAGTGATTGATGATACAATGAGCGAAAGAATAAAAGCCGCGGATGCATTTTTTTTTACCGGGGGAGATCAGTTAAAGTTGACGTCTATTTACGGCGGAACAGATTTCCTTTACCAGTTAAAAGAAAGATACGTACATGAAAATATTGTAATCGCAGGCACCAGTGCCGGTGCAATGGCGCTGTCTACCCCTATGATATATGCGGGCAATGATGAGGTGCAGGAACTAGGCGGAGAAATAAAAGTAACCATGGGCCTTGAATTTATAAAAGACGTTTGTATTGATACGCATTTTGTACATCGCGGCAGATTTGTGCGTATGTCGCAGGTAATTGCTACTAATCCAACATGTATTGGGATAGGCATAGAAGAAGACACTGCAGTTATTGTTCGTAACGGCCAGGATGTAGAGGTGATAGGAACAGGACTCGTAATAGTAATCGAAGGGTTTAATGTTAGCGAGGCCAATATGGATGATTTTACCGAGGAAAACCCGGTAACGATCAGAAATTTATGTATGCATATGTTGTCTTCCGGAAATAAATACACTATCCTGCAAACAAATCCTCCGCATAAATAATATTGGTTTTTAAAATGAAAACAGCAGGCATCCTGCCTGCGCTATTATATAAGCCGGACTCTGCAATAGTGTAATGCATGATTGTTGATGGTGCACAATACACAATACTGAATTATGAACAGTGCAGCAATTGATACAGAAATAAATGCAGGCCTCGATATCTCTAAGATCCGTACAGAATTTCCGATGCTTCAAAAAAAGATCAATGGAAAACCAATAATATATCTTGATAGTGCGGCTACCGGCCAAAAACCTAAAAGAGTAATCGACCGGTTGTACCAGTTTTATATGACGGAATATGGTAAGCCAAAAGAATCACATACACTGGGGCGGCATGCTACTGAAGAAGTAGAAAATACAAGAAAAAAAGTAGCCGCGTTTCTCGGTGCAGGCAGTGAAAAAGAAATTGTATTCAGCCGCGGCTGTACAGAAAGTATTAACATGGTTGCGGGTGGATTTGAAAGAGGATTGCTAAACACCGGCGATGAGATATTAATAACAGCCCTGGAGCATCATGCTAATATAGTTCCATGGCAACTTGCCTGCCAGCAAACCGGCGCTAAACTAAAAGTGGTTCCCATTAACGGGAAAGGCGAAGTGGATATGAATTTTTTTGAAGAAGCCTTGTCTTCGAAAACGAAGATTGTCGCGGTGGCGCACACTTCTCATGCGCTGGGAAATAAACTTCCTGTGAAAGAGATGATCGGTCTGGCGCACAAAAAAGGAATACCCGTTATGGTTGATGGTGCACAGGCAGCTCCTCATATGAAAGTAAACCTCAAAGAACTTGATTGTGAGTTCTATACTTTCTCTGGTCATAAAATGGGTTCACCATCGGGGGTAGGAGTTCTCTATGGAAAAAAAGAGTACCTCGATATGCTTCCTCCTTATGAAGGCGGCGCAGATATGGCAACAGAAGTTGCATTCAATGGGCCTGTAATTGCAGAACCACCCGCAAAGTTTGAAGCAGGCACAAGTCCCTTTGCTGAGATCATCGCATTTGGTACACTGATCGATTACTTAAATGAAATCGATATGGAAAAGACCGAAATATATGAGCAGCAGTTATTGAGTTATGCTACCCGGCAAATTTCAAAAATAGACAGGGTAGTAATAAAAGGGGAAGCCCCTGAAAAAGAGCCTGTTCTTTCTTTCCTTATGGAAGGGATGGATGTAAAAAAACTAGAAAAGTTTTTGAATGATGAATACAATATCGATGTGAAGGCTGGCGATCTTACAGCGCAACCGCTGATGAAAATTTTAGGAGTTCCGGGTTTATTGCGTGCCTCGCTTTGCTATTATAACACCCGTGAGGAGATAGATATATTCGTGGGAGCGGTTGAAGAGTTCATTAAAATGAAACATTGAAATGTTATCGGGTGGCTTATATAAAATACAGAAGGACAGAATGCCTTATGCTGAATAGGAAATTTAGGTGTGCAAGAAAATATAAATTATAGTTGAAAAATAAACGGACACATTTGGTCTTGTATCATTGATTATAGTCTTCTCAGCCATATACAGCATAAAGATATATTCCCGATAATTTTTGGTTTTGGGGAATGATATTTCACTAACAATTGTTTCAGTTTTGCATTTGAGTAATCGCTTTCGTCTTTAAATTATTGATTCCCATGCAATACTTTCTTTAACGAATTTGCTTATATGGAATGGTAAAATTTTTGATGTCTTATAACTGCAGACGATGTGATTTTGAAATTGAACGAGATGCGAAAAGAAGAATTCAATAAGTGCAGTTTGGCAGATAAGGCAATGATCATTGCTGAGGCTGGACAGATCTGCCGACAAAAAACATACGGCAACAACTCTATGATCTTTTTTAAAGTTCATGATTTTTATGTTGCTGTTAAGTTTAAGAACGAGGGCGGTCAAATAACAAATGCAACTGCTTTTGAAGATCCGTTTCTTACACCCTCCGAAGATTTCATTAATTATATCGTGCTGGTACCCATTCATGCACACCGCTGAGGCTGCTTGCCTGTTTTTTACTTTTCATTGACACTTTTATAACTCATTTTGTCGTTTTATCCTTACGGCATGGGTATTGCCCCAATAACTGATTATGCAGAAAGTGCTGATAGTTGACGACGATGAAGATTTTCTCAGGATCATAAAAAAATCTCTTACCTCAATCGGTTTTTCCATCTCGGTTAAAGCAGATGCTAATAACATTATGTCTGAGATAAGAGACGGAAAACCAGATGCTATCGTCCTAGATATCAACCTTCCTTTCACAGACGGCCGCTACCTGGCAAAATGCATAAGGGCTCTCAAAACATATAACCATATTCCTGTGATCATGATCTCCGGAATGGAGATGAAGGATAATCCCGTGAAAGATATTCCCCGTGCAGTATTCCTGAAAAAGCCTTTTTCTACGGTTAAGCTGGCGACTATATTAGGCCAGGTACTTCCTGCTGCAAGCTGACACCTTTTATTTTTTATTATTCAGTATGGCCTTTAGAAGATGCACAGGCACAATAATCCAGTCTGGCCGGTGATACATTTCATAGTTTAAATCGTACAGCGCTTTTTCTAAAAGAAAAGTTTGAAGCATAATTTCCAGGTCTTTTTTATCTGCCGGTACAAATGCACTTTCCTTAATAGTCTCTAAATAAGATTTTACAAAAAACATACTTACATAATGCGCCCACATGCCTGCAAAAGGTAAAAGGTTTTGTAAATCATCTTTCGGTGCATGGTTATTTTTCAGGAAACAATCATACGCTGCGTAATGAAAAGAGCTTACCATACTGGCAACATCTTTTAAAGGAGAGCGTTTTAAACGACCCTCGCTGTAACTGCGGGAAGGATTTCCACCAAAATTATGTATTGAAATATCTTTCCCGGTAAGCAATACTTGCCCAAGGTGATAGTTTCCGTGTATCCTCGTTTTCAGCACATCGAATTTTTGGCGGTATATTCTTCTCAGTATATCAAGCACTTCTGTTTTCTTCGATAATATTGTTTTTATATCAGGTTCTATCAGTGCACCAGTCTTTGATGATTGCCTGCTGAGTACATCATAAGTTTCCCGGACAAGCGATTGCATGGAAGAAAATAAAGAGCGCTGGTAATGCAAGGAAAATTCTTCTGGTCTGAACTCTTTTATATAAGTAGATGCAGCAAGTGCCAAATGCATTTCTCCTGTTCTTTTTCCCAGCAGCCTCGCATGTTCCGCAACAGGACCACCAATTAAAACCTGCAGATCTTCAGGCAACTCTTCGAAACCAACGGGCTCTGTTAATGTGCCGGTTCTTTTTTCAGGATGCAGATTTTTCCAGTCTCTCGAAAGTATTCTTTCAATATAATTATTTAAACGCTCCAGCATATATCCGTACCCATCACCATGATTTTCTACCATCACCTGCATCATTGCAAGAACGATCGTATCAGTTGTAAATTTCCATTCAACCGAACCAATGAAGCCCGGAGTGTGTTCAAACTTTACCTGCTCTGTAAGATACCTGCTGATCTCAACATCGGGATTCACAGCCTTGTCTACCTTCCTGTAAACTTTCAGGAAAAAACAATTGTCATACGTAATGGAAGTATTACTTGTATCAGACGGATGTATTCTTGATTTGATCACCTTGTTTTTTTCAACGTGTCTTTGTAAATCATCACTTGCATAAAACGCTATGCTTTCTTCTGTTGCCTCTGCTGATTTAGATATTCCAAGTTTTTTTATAAGTAACTGCTGGGTGGCTTCAGTAAATAGAGCATCACACAATAACCCTTCTTCCTCGCCACATTTTACTTTGCAGATAATAGCACCAGGATGATCTTTTCGTAATGCTTCAGCTTCTTCTCCCTGTATAAATGCCAATGGCAACAAATAAGTTTCAGGCAGTCCACTATGATAATTTACTTCAACCAATAAAAAGTAACTCGCCGCATCTAGCATAAATGCCGCTGCACTTACCTGGATATTATAAATACTTTTTCTTCTTCCTTCAAACCACCGTGCTTTTTTTGTAAGGTAAACAGGTAGAATATTAGTTTCAAGTTGTTCCTTGCTGTTTTCATTCATCAGGTCGTCCCAGCTGGAGACCTGCAGGCTTGCGAGGCTTTCTGTTTCAGTGATCACATGTTTTTTTTCAAGAACGAACCATTGAAAAGCATGTGGCCCCAGTGTAAAGAAATAGGGTGATCCTTCTTTTATTGCAGGAAATTTATTTTTACTAAAAACCTCTACGGGGATATAATCGCTAAATGAATGAAGATCTACTTCTGCGGGTTGCGGGAATTTGGAAAGATTGGCAACAACAAGAATCGTTTCTTCTCCATACGTTCTTGTGAATGCAAGGACCTTAGGATTTTCAACATTGATGAATTCCATACTGCCCCTGCCGAATGCTTTATATTTTTTGCGCATAGTGATCATGCGCTTCATATACCAGAATAAGGACGAAGTATTGCGCCGTTGCAGATCTACGTTCACAGATTCATAATAATATTCCGGGTCGAGAATTAAAGGCAGGTAAAGTTTATGCGGATTCGCATTGGAAAACCCTGCGTTGCGGTCGGCTGTCCATTGCATTGGTGTTCGCACGCCATCGCGGTCGCCGAGATAAAAATTATCACCCATTCCTATTTCATCGCCATAATAAATAACGGGCGTCCCCGGCAATGAAAATAAAAGGCAATTCAGCAATTCTATTTTTCTGCGGTTATTATCGAGTAAGGGTGCCAGCCTGTGCCTGATACCTAAATTGATCCTTGCTTTTGGATCTTTCGCATATACTTTATACATGTAATCACGCTCCTCATCTGTTACCATCTCAAGCGTTAATTCATCGTGGTTGCGAAGGAACATAGCCCACTGGCAGGTCTCTGGTATTTCAGGGGTCTGCTCAAAAATATCTGTAATTGGAAAGCGGTCTTCCATCTGCAATGCCATAAACATCCTGGGCATTACGGGGAAATGATAATTCATATGGCACTCATCGCCATCACCAAAATAGGAGGCAGAATCTTCGGGCCACATATTTGCTTCTGCTAAAAAAACAGTTGATGGAAATTTTTCATCAATATGCTTTCGTAGTTTTTTAAGAAAGACATGTGTCTCAGGAAGATTTTCTCCATTCGTTCCTTCTCTTTCAAATAAATAAGGAACCGCATCGAGCCTGAAACCATCCACACCCATCTCGCACCAGTAATCTATGATCTTAAAAATTTCTGCCTGCACTTCATTACTATCGTAATTAAGATCTGGCTGATGATGAAAAAAGCGGTGCCAGTAATATTGCTGAGCAACAGGATCCCACGTCCAGTTAGAAGCTTCAAAATCCTGGAAAATGATCCGCACATCTTTATATTGATTGGGATCGTCTGTCCATACATAAAAATTTCTTTCTGTTGAACCTTTAGGAGCAATGCGTGCCCGTTGAAACCAGGGATGCTGATCGGAAGTATGATTGATAACCAGTTCTGTGATCACTTTTAATTTCCGCTTATGCGCTTCTTCTAAAAATTGCCTGAACTGGCTGATGTTTCCGTAAGAAGAATTGATGCTGTAATAATCAGCAATATCATACCCGTCATCTTTTAACGGGGAAGGATAAAAAGGAAGCACCCACACAGCTGTTACGCCCAGCTCCTGCAGGTAATCCAGCTTTTCTATAAGGCCCCCGAAGTCCCCGATGCCATCACCATTACTATCGCAGAATGCTTTTATGTGCAGTTCATAAATAATAGCGTCTTTATACCAATGTAACTGATCGTTTAATAATCCGGAATTTGTTGCCATAGCGTACATCTTCTTATTAGTAATAATTTACGTGCCAGTCATTCGCACATGCTTAAAAAACATCATGCAAACCATACCGGCAGGCAGGTTTAAATAAACTTGCACCCCGTTTTGAATGAGATTTATTTCACCCTATATTTAGCAAAACCCTGCACATGAGAAAACTTCTTTTTATCCTGGCTGCACTCTGTGTTACGCATATCAGCAGAGGCCAGGCACCTGTACAACACGAGATTGATGGTATATTAAATGAATGGGACACCAGCAGTTTTACGTATGATAACGATACTAAATTGTCGTATGCTGTAAGCAACGATGGCGATTACCTCTATGTTGCACTCAAAGCAAAAGACAAAGGCACCCAAATGAAATTGTGCCGCATGGGCATGTCGGCATTTGTTGATCCGAAAGGAAAGAAAAGGCAATCGTCGGGCTTAAGTTATCCTGTACCCTTCGGTAATCCTGGTGGCGATCCGAGAGGTGGCAGTGGCGGAGAGCGGCCAACAGAAGAAATGTTCAGGCAAAGAATGGGGAGCTCCTTATTATTTTATAAGGTAATCGGGGTTGATGGATATGATGATACAAAAACATTTCCCGTATCCAGTGGGTCGCAGGGCATCTCGGTGATGGGAGGATGGGGCGATAAAAATGAATTGGTTATCGAATATGCTTTCCCCATGGAGCTCTTAGGTTCACTCGATAAATTAGCTAATAAAGAAATCAGCATAGGATTTAAAGTGAACGGAGCCGCATCCTTTACACCAACTTCAACAGAAACAAGTACAGGTTCCGCAGGTGGAAGAGGCGGCGGCTCAGGAGGAAGAGGTAACAGAGGCGGCGGTGGGTCCGGCAGCGCCAATGTCTTCGCTTCCTCACCTTCGGCAAGCGATCAGTATGTCTGGGCGAAATATACGATCGTGAAAAAATAATCTTAATGGGCCGTAACTAACGGCCCTTTTTTATTGGCAGTTGTTTCAATACTGTTTGATAAATTATCCATCCCATTATTCCTCCTGTTGTATTGAGAATTACATCATCAATATCTGTGCTCCTGTAATTTGTAAGCAACTGCATTAATTCTATTGATACGGTTGTAAGTAATATAATAGTGAAGGCTTTTATAAAGGATGGATTGTTTATGAAGAGTCCAATATAAATTCCCAACGGGATCAGCATAATAAAGTTTCCTATAATCTGCACGTTACTGGCGCTGTAAATATGAAAGACTTTAAATGGTGTAAGATTAATCCGTTCATGCGAATGGATACGCTGTTTTATATTATGTAGCCAATCCGGACTTGCCAGCCGGAAAGAAAGATCAAAATATCCTGTCAGTTTCAAAACAAAAAAAACATAGACACAAAATGATGCGAGGATAATATATCCGATTGCTGTAAGTGACCTGGAAGAAAATGCGATGATGTATAAAAAGAATAAGAGTAAAATAAAAGGC
>JAQBNK010000040.1 GCA_028288595.1 Chitinophagaceae bacterium | reverse complement strand
CTTGTGCATTTAATATGTGTGCAGGTATACCATGAGAGCGGGATATCTTCCCTTCTTCATTTAAAACATTCAATAATACTTTTGGCTGATAACCTGCTTCAATGGCTTTCATTAAAGCGAAGCAACTGTCTTTACCTCCGCTCCAGCTGCATAAGATATTTTTTTCAATCATTTCTTAAAGAAGTTTCGTAACCCTCATCAATCAAAAGATCTTTACTAACAGCCGCTGCAGTGGCGAGCTCATCGCAACGATTATTATAGGGATTTTCTGCGTGTCCTTTCACCCAGACAAACCGGATAGAGAATTTTTTTGCGAGTTGCCAGTAACGCATCCATAGATCTTTATTTTTTTTCCCGCCTTTAAAATCTGTTTTGATCCATTTATCCAGCCATTTTTTTTCGACGGTATTTACAAGATATTGGCTGTCTGTATAAATAGTAAGGGGAATATCTTGCTTGGTTAAAGCTTCAAGCGCAGAAATAACGGCAAGTAGTTCCATCCGGTTATTCGTAGTTAAACGATAACCCGCAGAAATTTCTTTTACCTTATTCCCCCACATTAACAAAGCACCATAGCCTCCCGGGCCGGGGTTACCGCGGGCTGCGCCGTCTGTGTATATATGTAAGGGATGAGTTGTGGTCATTAAGTTATTAATGTTAAATCGAAGATCGAAAATTTAAAATGGAAATTACCGGATTATACTTTCAATTTTCAATCTTCCATTTTCGATTTATAAATAGAATTCTCCTTTCGCATACAACACTGCATTTCCTGCCATCGTTACTCTTTCTTCTAAATTCTCGCACCATAATGTTCCGAGTCTTTGTGAAAGTTGTTTTGCAGTGAGCAGTTGTTTGTTTAATTTTTTGCTCCAGTAGGGAATAAGTGAACAATGTGCTGAACCTGTTACAGGGTCTTCACCAATTACACTGTTGGGCACAAAAAACCTGGAAACAAAATCGACATCTTTTCCTGGGGCGGTAACAATTATTCCCACGACATTCACCTGGTTAAGAAAATTAAAATCTGGTTTTAGTTGTTTGATCTGTTCCTCGTTTTCATAGATCAGGAAATAGTCCCTTGATTTTAAGATCTCTTTTGGCGGAATATCAAATCCTTTTAAGAGCGCCTCTGGTACTTCCGTCGCTACAGGCATACGTGAAGGAAAATTTAGTTGGTAGCGATCACCCATTTTTTTCACTACTAACTCGCCGCTTTCGCAGTTAAATTTTATGGTGTCTGAAGGATGGTTGAGTTGTTCGAAAATTATGCAGGCACTTGCCAGGGTTGCGTGTCCGCAAAGATCAATTTCAAATTCAGGTGTGAACCACCTTATATGATAATGATCATTCTCTTTTACAAAGAAGGCCGTCTCAGATAAATTATTTTCCATTGCAAGCAATTGCATCGTGTTTGCGGGTAACCACTCTTGCAGTGGCACCACAGCAGCAGGATTGCCTCCAAATACCTTGTTCGTAAATGCGTCGACCTTATATAATGGATAAGTTTTCATTGTTTGGATGGTTGATTTGTAAATTTATCATTTCCACCGGTGAAATTCTTTTGTATAATTTTGGCTGATACATCTCAAAATCAAAACAAAAATTGAAACTGCCATTGCCTGTTGAATTATTGGGCCAGCTTACAAATACAGCGGGGTTTGATCGTACAGCATTTGAAGGAGTTCATGAATCCGGCAGGCAGATAACAAGTATCCGTGTAAATGATGCAAAATGGAACGATGAGATTCCGTTCTTTCAAACCGCTGGTCCGGTTCCATGGTGTGAGCACGGCAGATACCTGGAGGAGCGCCCTTCATTTACCCATGATCCCTTATTTCATGCGGGTGTATATTATGTGCAGGAAGCAAGCAGTATGTTTTTATGGCAGGCTTTAAAAACGATTCAGCCACTTTTAAAAGGTCCTTTGCGTATACTTGATCTCTGTGCTGCGCCAGGTGGAAAAACGACTTTATTATCTTCTTTTTTTAAAGATGACCTGGTTGTTTCCAACGAAATTATCAGGAGCCGCAGCAATGTTTTATATGAGAACGTTGTAAAGTGGGGCAATGATAATGTTGTGGTAACGAATAATGATCCTGCGGATTTTAAAAGACTGGAAGGTTTTTTTGATGTGATAGTAGCAGATGCTCCATGCAGTGGAAGTGGTCTGTTTAGAAAAGATCCTTCTGCCATTGAAGAATGGAGCGAAGAAAATGTGAATCACTGTTCGCAGCGTCAGCAGCGGATATTAGCTGATGTTTTACCCTGCTTAAGGTCCAATGGAATTCTTATTTATTCTACCTGTTCTTATTCCGAAAAGGAAAACGAAGACATTGCAGACTGGCTCGTTGAAGAATTTAATTTGCAATCGATAGAAGTAGTTGTTGATGCGGGCTGGAACATTGTTGTTTCATCTTCTCAAAAAACAAATGCTTATGGTTACAGGTTTTACCCGGATAAAGTAAAAGGTGAAGGTTTTTACCTGTCTGTTTTTCAAAAGAAAGAGGGGAGCGACTTCAGTTCAAAAACAAAACAACTAAACCCTGTTACAAAAACAGAAGCTGCAATCGCAATGAAATGGCTGAATACAGATGAATTGTTTTTATTTCCGCAGCAGGATAATATTTTAGGGATCCGGAAACATTGGGTTGATGACTTATATCATCTTCAGCAAAATTTATATTTAAAAAAAGCCGGTATTGCGATAGGATCAGTAAAACATAAAGATCTTGTGCCTTCTCATGAACTGGCAATGAGTCATTATTTAAATCGGGATGTCGATAGTATTGATGCAGATAAAGAACAGGCCCTTCAATATTTAAAGAAAAAAGATATGACTTTCTCTTCGCCTGTTAAAGGATGGAAGACCATACAATATTGCGGAGTTAACCTGGGCTGGATAAAAAATTTGCACAACCGTGTGAATAACTATTATCCATCTGAATGGAGAATTTTAAAAGACTAAATTTACAGCACCCGAAATTCACTTGTATGACAGTAAAAACCCTTACTATATTTTTCCCTGTTGTGTTTTTTGCGATAACTGCCAGTTCCCAGTATAAGTTATTGCTGGATGGAACCGCGCCAAATGAAATCGTGAATTACGAAGTACACCCGGGGGAATCATTGTCATCAATCAGTAAAAAATTTGGAAGCAGTGTCGGAGATGTGATGAGATTAAACGGGATGAATGCACAAAGCAAACTCATAAATGGTTCAAAGATCAAAGTACCGGTGATTTTTGCAGCCGTATCAAAAAATGAATCGGGAAATACTGCGTTAGTACACAAGGTGCAGAAAGGAGAATCACTTTTCGGGATCGCATCGAAACATGAAATAAGTCTCGACCAGGTAAAAAAGTGGAACCAACTTTCAAAGGATGGTGTAGGAGCAGGCGCAGAAATTATTGTGGGGTTTGTGAATTCCAAAGGAATAACAACAGAAACTGAAGCAATAGCTTCACCTGTTCCAGAGAAAATAACGCCTCCGCTAAAAAATGCAGTCGCCAATAAAAAAGCCTCGGCAGACAAAAAAATCCCAGATGATGTATCTGTTGCACAGGGTGAACCGAAAGAAACCAAAGAAGCTATACCAGAAAAAGCAACAAAGGCAGGAAAAGCCGCGGTTAAATCACCCGTGTTTGAAGACGATAAAATCGATTATTCAACTATAAGTGAAGAAGGTTTTTTTAAAGCCGGGTTTCCTAAAAATGTTGAAGGAAAAACAATACAGACAAAATCCGGCGCAGCCATGAGCTTTAAAACAGCTAGCGGGTGGACAGACAAAAAATATTACATCATGATGAATGATGTTGAACCGGGCACTATAGTTAAAGTCGGCAATGGCAATGGAAAATTTGTCTATGCAAAAGTGTTGTGGGACCTGGGAAACATTAAAGAAAATGAAGGACTTGATTTCAGGATCAGTAACGCAGCAACTTCGGTTTTAGGAATTGCAGATGAAAAATTTACTCTGCAGGTTAGTTATCATGACTAATACTTAAGCCCGGAAGCCTCTTAAAAAATCTTCGGCAGTCAAGCGCTTTTTTCCTTCCAGTTGCAGTTCATGTGCATGTATGTAACCACCAGCACATGCGAATTTAAAAAAAGTTTTTCCATCAGTAAGAAAGGTTCCTGCTGCATGTGTATGCGAAGCAGGTTCTTTACTGCTTTTGTAAATTTTGAGAACCTTATCCTGCAGGGTTGTAAATGCAGCAGGGAAAGGCGATAATCCCCTGATGAGATTATGAATAGAATCCACATCTTTTTCCCACGCTATTCTGCAGGTCTCTGTAAATATTTTTGGGGCATGTTTTAATTGTGCCGGGTCTTCAGTAAGATTATCCTGCGGCCGTTCTTTAACGGTGCCATCAGCTAATCCGCGTAGCGTTTGCATTAGGAGGTTAGCGCCAGCAAGTTTCATTTTATTATGCAACTCCCCTGCAGTTTCGTCTTCACCTATTTCAATTTTTTGCTGCAATAAAATATTACCGGTATCAATTGCCTGCTGCAATTTAAACGTGGTTACACCAGTAAACTTTTCACCATTAATGATCGCCCAGTTAATTGGTGCGGCTCCGCGATATTGCGGCAATAAAGAACCATGTACATTAACAGTTCCCATGGGCGGCATGTTCCAAACTATTTCAGGTAACATGCGAAAAGCAACTACGGCCTGCATATCGGCATTGAGTTCTTTCAATGATTGAATAAATTCAGGATCTTTTAATTTTAGCGGTTGCAATATTTTCAGTCCATTTTCTACTGCGAATTTTTTTACAGCACTTTGTGTAAGCTGTAATCCACGCCCTGCTGGTTTATCAGGTGCAGTAACCACTCCCACTACATTGCAGCCTTCATTCACCAATGCTTGTAATGAAGCCACTGCGAATTCAGGTGTTCCCATAAAGATGATGCGCAGGTCTTTGTAATTCATGGAAAATTAATTAGCAAATTAGCTGATTAGCAAATTAGCAAAGGGAAACGTTGATAGCAGATTTCATTTGCTAATTTCCACATTTGCTAATCTGCTAATTAAAATCCGGGTACATTAAATATTTTTTCCTGATCTTTTTAAACTCATTCAGTTTTGGTTGCCAGCTTGCACGAATTTGCGCTTCTGTTTTCCCATCTTTAATCTGCTGCATTAATTCGCTGTTACCAGACAGCCTGTTAAATCCTTTATTAAAAAAGTTTTCTTTGTCGGGAAAGAGTTGATATGCCTGCAAGAGCCATTTTAATTGAAATCGGTTATTCACTTCTTTCAATACCTGTTGATTTGGTTTTGATAAGTTCCATCCGTAGCATAATTTATTTTCAAGTTTTGGATTCTTTGCTCCTGCTGTACTTACAGGAGTAAATGCATATAAATTTTTAGGTAAAGACGGGTGGCCGAAAATGGTAAAAGGGTGAGGTGTTCCGCGTCCTTCACTCATAACGGTACCTTCGAATAAACAGGTAGACGGATACCAATATATGCAACTCATATCAGGAAGATTCGGAGATGGTTTTTCCGGAAGAATATATTTGGAAGAATGCGTATAGTTGGCGCATTTTATCAGTTGAAAATGAAAAGGTGTATCAACGCTGTTTTTAGCAGTCCGGTAGTAATCATACTTCGCATTCGCTTTAGGGGATAACCATCTTTCACCGGCAATCATAAATGCATATTCACCTATCGTCATTCCATAGACAATGGGGATAGGCTGCATACCCACGAAACTTTTAAACGCGGTGTCCAGTACCGGGCCATCAACATAAAATCCATTTGGGTTGGGCCTGTCCAGTATTATTAAAGGCTTGCTGTTTTCCATCGCGGCTTCCATGTATTCCTGCAAAGACGAGATGTAAGTATAAAACCGGACGCCAACATCCTGGATATCGAATAGCATAATATCAACATCAGCGAGGTCTTCTGCAGTTGGTCTTGTTTTTTTGCCATATAAAGAAACGACAGGAATACCGGTCTTCGCATCCGTATAGTTGCCCACCTTTTCGCCTGCATCCGCATCACCGCGAAAGCCATGCTCCGGTCCAAATATTTTAGTCACTTTTATTCCGGCCCTCATTAAAGAATCTACCAGGTGAGTGTTACCAATCATGGCCGTATTATTGGCGAAGACAGCAATTCTTTTTCCTTTTAATAAGGGGAAATAAACATTGGTGCGGTAGGCCGCCGGCAATACTGGTTTTGGCTGTGCTGATGCAAACAGAACAATAAGAGAGAAGGCAATCAGCAGTATTAATTTGGGATAGCCGGCCGTTGCCAGGATAAATCTTTTCATGTTATAATTTTTTAAAACGGCGTTTATTTTAGGCTCCATTTTTTAAATTCTTTTCTGTTATTCATTAACTTGCCAGCGGATTGGGTTGATCACGCTGTTCCCTTATTTTATTCTGGCAATTTACATCTTCCGGCTTATTCTCTGGTAGTTCAGCAATTTCCACCTGCTTCCATTCAACATTTAAATCTTATTTTTTTTATGCAACAAGTGAAAAAAGGTGATACCGTGAAAGTTCATTATCATGGTAAGTTAACCGACGGTACCACATTCGATAGCAGCGAGGGCCGGGAACCATTAGAGTTCGAAGTAGGCAGTGGCATGGTGATCAGCGGCTTTGATAATGGTGTTATAGGAATGACACCCGGAGAAAAGAAAACAATCAATATCCCGGTTGATGAGGCCTATGGTGCAAAACAGGATGACCTGTTCATGGAATTTCCCATGGATAAATTCCCCCCAGATATGAAACCTGAACCTGGTATGCAATTGAATATGAGCAATGGCTCGGGCCAGAATTTCCCGGTAGTGATAAGTGAAGTAAAGGAAGACGCCGTAGTGCTGGATGCTAATCACCCGCTGGCAGGACAGGATCTTATATTTGATCTTGAGCTGGTGAATATAGATGCACCACCATCATTAATTGTAATGCCATAAATAATTTACCATAAATAAAAAGAGACTGTAACATATACGGTCTCTTTTTATTTTACAGAATAGTAATTTGCTAAAAATATTATTGGATGAAGGATTATCAGTTTACAGCCGCCGAAAGATTTATGCGTTATGTACAGGTAGACACGCAAAGCGATGCGCAGAGCCAGGCGCAACCCTCTACAGAAAAACAAAAGGACCTCAGTAAAATACTGGTGAAAGAATTACTGGAGATCGGACTTGCAGATGCACACCTGGATGAACATGGCTATGTGTACGCAACGATTAATTCTAATACCCAAAAAAAAGTGCCGGTGATTTGTTTTTGCAGTCACGTAGATACGGCGCCTGATTGCAGCGGTACGAATGTGAAACCATTACTGCATAAAAATTATGATGGAAGTGATATTGTTTTACCGGACGATACTTCGCAGGTGATAACCACCAAACAATATCCATATCTCGCCGAAAAGAAAGGGGATGATATTATAACTGCAAGTGGTTTAACATTGTTAGGGTCTGATGATAAAAGTGGCGTCGCTGAAATAATGGATATGGCGAATTATCTTATTAAACATCCTGGTGTTAAACACGGAGAAATAAAAATATTGTTTACACCCGATGAAGAAATAGGAAGAGGAACCGCTAAGGTTGATCTGAAAAAACTGGGTGCTGACTACGCTTATACAACAGATGGAGGTGAAGCCGGTGATATTGAAGAAGAAACATTTAGTGCGGATGGAGCGAAGATCACGGTGCGTGGTATAATTGCGCACCCGGGTTACGCAAAGGACAAACTGGTAAATGCATTAAAGATCGCCGGAGAAATTTTAGCTGCTTTACCTAATACTGAATTTAGTCCTGAAACTACTACAGGAAGAGAAGGCTTTGTTCACCCGGTAAGAACAGAGGGCATTGCAGAAAAAGCAACGATAGAATTTATTGTAAGAGATTTCATTACAGCGAATTTAGAAAAACATGAAAATCGTTTAAAGCAAATTGCAGAAGATGTGGTAAAACGTTTTCCGGGTGCATCGATGGAATTTGAAGTGAATGAACAGTATAGAAACATGAAAGAAATACTGGACCATCACACGCATGTAATTGCTTACGCGGAAGAAGCCATTAAAAGAGCGGGACTAACACCCCGCAAAGCACCTATACGGGGCGGAACCGATGGTAGCAGGCTTAGTTTTATGGGGCTTCCATGCCCAAATATATTTACGGGTATGCATGCCATACATAGCCGCCACGAATGGATAAGTGTGCAGGATATGGAAAAAGCAGTGGAGGTACTGGTGAATTTGGTTCAGGTGTGGGAGGAGAAGAGTTGATTTGAACAAGGGATAGAACATAAAAATATCGAACAAGGAACAAGGAATTACGAATATCGAATGGGAAGCTACCTTCATATTCATAATTCCTTGTTCAGTATTCGCTCAGCTCAATAAAGAACAGGAGTACAAGTGAGTGACACAACAGGTGATGACAAGTGTTATGTAGCCCGGACAATAAATTATTCTGAATCGTGAATCCACAATCTTGAATCCTGAATCCCGACCAGCGCCCATTCAACATACAACATTCAGAATTCAACATAATTTATTCTACCTTTCTTCCCTAAACCTTTTGATATGGAGTTTCTTGCCAATTTCTGGTGGCTCATCCTGGTAATTATTATTGTTTTCAGCGGACTGGTAACAGTTAACCAGGGTACTATTGCTGTAATTACCATGTTCGGCAAATACCAGCGGATACTTAGACCGGGACTAAATTTTAAAGTGCCTTTAATAGAACAGGTATATAAAAAAATATCTATCCAGAACAGGTCGGTAGAATTAGAGTTCCAGGCAATAACGATAGACCAGGCGAATGTATATTTTAAAAGTATGCTGCTTTATTCGGTTCAGAATGCTGACGAGGAAACGATAAAAAGAGTGGCCTTTAAATTTATTAGCGACCGCGACCTGATGCAAACACTCACAAGAACTGTAGAAGGTTCGATACGCTCGTTTGTAGCTTCCAAAAAACAGGCTGAAATATTAACGCTGAGAAAAGAGATCGTAGAGTTTGTAAAAGAGCAGATCGATTCTGCTCTGGAAGACTGGGGTTATCATTTACTTGACCTGCAGATAAACGACATCACTTTTGATAAAGCGATCATTGAAAGTATGAGCAGGGTTGTGGCAAGTAATAATTTAAAAGCTGCTGCGGAAAATGAAGGTCAGGCTTTGCTGATCACTAAAACAAAAGCCGCAGAAGCAGAGGGTAACGCTATTAAAATTGCTGCCCAGGCAGAAAGAGAAGCGGCTCGTTTGAGAGGACAGGGTGTGGCGCTTTTCCGTGAGGAAGTAGCCAAGGGTATGAGCCAGGCCGCTGAACAAATGAAACAGGCCAACCTGGATACGAACGTGATCCTCTTTAGTATGTGGACTGAAGCGATAAAGAATTTTGCTGAGGTCGGTAGTGGTAATGTTCTTTTCCTGGATGGCAGCAGCGAGGGCATGCAGAACACAATGAAACAGATCATGGCACTGATGAAGATGAATAATACGGTGAGCAGGAATGAGTGATGAGTAATGAGATAAAGCCGTTGTTGCAAAATCTTTCTTAAAATCACCTTCATACGTAATTTATTCACAGACAGAACGTTTCTTTTGCCAAAGCGCTATTTTAGCGTTCAATCTCAAAACATCTTTCATGGGCATATTGTTACAGGTTTTAGATACCGCAAAAACAGCGGCACAAGGCGCTGCTGCTGGAGTACAGCAAATGTCGTTATGGGATCTTTTGCAAAAGGGCGGGTGGATCATGTATCCCCTGTATATTCTTTTTGTGGGAGCCGTGTTCGTTTTTTTCGAAAGGCTGATCGCTATTCGTAAAGCTTCCCGGATAGAGCCCAACTTCATGAGTATCATTAAGGATAATATCATGACCGGGAATATCATCTCAGCAAGGAACCTGGCAAAAAATACGGACAATCCCGTGGCAAGAATGATCGATAAAGGATTACAGCGGATTGGCAAACCCATTGATGCGATTGAAAAGAGTATGGAGAATGTGGGCAAACTTGAAATGTATAAAATGGAAAAAAACCTTTCTATTTTAACACTCATAGCTGGTATTGCACCAATGTTTGGATTCCTGGGAACCATTATAGGAATGCTGCAGTTATTCTCTGCTATTGCTGCTAAAGGAGAGCTGGAATTGGGTGAGATCGCCGGCGGTATCTATACCAAAATGATTACCTCGGCAACGGGTCTGATCATCGGTCTGCTGGCATATGTGGCCTTTAATTTTCTGAATACCCAGGTTGATAAAACGGCTAATAAAATGGAAATGGCGAGTGCTGAGTTTATCGACATTTTGCAGGAGCCTACTAAATAAATTATGTTGAATGTTGAATGTTGAATTTTACATCATTCAACATTTATCATTCAAAATTCAACATAAAAGATATGAATATCAGGAAGCGATATAAATCTCACGGTGAAGTGCATGCAGGCACATTGAATGATATTCTATTCATTTTACTATTCTTCTTTCTGATCATTTCAACTTTGGCAAATCCTAATGTGATCAAAGTAAATAATCCCAAAGGTTCTAAGGATACAAAAACGAAACAACACATTGTAGTGTCTATTGATAAAGACCAGAACGTTTATATCGGTCAGCATAAAATTGATTTTAACAACCTCGACAGCATTCTTAAGCAGGAGGTAAATAAGAACCGCTCACAGGTAGATACTCCTTCTGTGGTGATCAACGCAGATACAATTTCTTATTATGGACAGGTGTTCCGCATTATGCAGTCTGCAAAAAGAGCAGGGGCTAAGGTGGTGGCGAATGTGAAGTAATGGTTAGTTTTCAGTAACCGGATTTCAGTATTCAGTAAGATGCTTTGATCATCCGGTCTTTCCCCTGTAAATCTTTTCTTATCTCAATTTTCTTAAATCCTTTTTTTTGCAGGAGGTCAGCAACATCATTAGCTAAGGTCTCGCTAACCTCGAAATATAATATGCCATTTGCTGGTAAATGGTTTTTTGAAAAATCAGCAATTTTCCGGTAAAATACTAAGGGGTCATCATTCTCAACGAATAAAGCCAGGTGTGGCTCGTGGTGCAGCACATTTTTCTGCATACCAGCCGACTCAGCTTTGGCTATATAAGGAGGATTGCTCACGATAATATCGTAAACACCGAATTGATCCCATTCATCTTCACTTAAAATATCTGACTGTATTAATTGAATTGCTGTTTTTAGATCTTGTGCATTTTTACCGGCCACTTTCAGAGCCTCAGTTGAAAGATCAATGGCAGACACGTTTAATCCCGGTAATTTTTTTTTGATTGAAACCGGGATACATCCTGAACCAGTGCCTATATCCAGCAATTTTCGATTTTCGGTTTTCGATTTTCGATTTTCTTCTACGATCCACTCTACAAGTTCCTCGGTCTCCGGCCTTGGAATTAAAACTGCATTGTTCACGAAAAAAGGCAGGCCCATAAACCATGCTGTACCTATAATATATTGTACAGGCTCATGTTCCAGCAACCGGTGTTCTATATTGATGAACTGTTGTATTTGCTCAGCAGACAGGTCTTCATTTTTGCGAATAATGCGTTCACCTTTGCCCAGGCCTGTAATGTGCTCCATTACCATACTCGCAATGTTTGCAGCTTCGCGGTTATCATAAATGGATTGAAGTACTTCCGAAAGTTCACTATTGACTTTTCCGATCGTCATACTGCAATGTTAATATGATAACACGAATTATAGTGAATTACACGATTTTTGCAATGATTCCCAACTAATGACAAATGACTCTTTATACATGCAACGCTGCCTGCAACTCGCAGAAATAGGAAGAGGGAATGTTGCGCCTAACCCTATGGTCGGCGCTGTTTTGGTTTATCATGACCAAATAATTGGTGAAGGATATCACCAGCAATACGGTGGCACTCATGCAGAGGTTAATTGTTTTAACAGCGTTAAATCTTCCGACGAAAAGTTAGTTGAAGCATCTGCTTTATATGTTTCATTAGAGCCATGTGCGCATTTTGGTAAGACGCCTCCATGTGCAGATCTTATCATTCAAAAAAAAGTAAAAAAAGTAGTGGTTGCCTGCAGGGATCCTTTTGAACAGGTAAATGGAAAAGGGATTGAGAAATTGAAAGCCGCAGGAATTGAAATTGTATCGGGTGTTTGCGAAGAAGAGGCACAGGAATTGAATAAACGTTTTTTTATTTTTCACCAGTTGAAACGACCGTATATCGTTTTAAAGTGGGCACAAACAAATAACAAAGTTATCGGGCTGGAAGATAAAAGGTTGCTTATCTCGAATGATGTAGTAAATAAAATAGTTCACACCTGGCGAAGTGATGAAGCTGCTATCCTGGTTGGAACAAAAACAGTTTTGACTGATAACCCTAAATTAAATGCAAGATTAGCTACAGGAAAAAATCCTGTAAGGCTGGTAATTGATAAAGCGCTTTCTATTCCCGGGAATTTTCATATTTATGACCGCTTGCAGGAAACGGTTGTTTTTAACGTGCGCAATGAAAAGAATGACGGATGTATTAAGTATACTAAACTGGATAACCAGGACGACTGGACATTTCTTATCCTGAAATGGTGCTATGAAAATAAATTGCAAAGTATTTTGGTTGAAGGCGGGACTAAACTCCTTCAGTCATTTTTAGATAAAAATATTTGGGATGAAGCCAGGGTGATAACCAATCTCAGTATGCATGCACCCGATGGTATTCAAGCTCCGAATTTAAAAAGTGAACAACTTATAACAACTGAGCAGTTTGAAGACAATCGTATTCAATACTTTCGCCGGGTAAATTCATGATGCATGTGCGATCCGGATCATTTTCAAACCCTTGGCCAACCCTCTTCCGCAGAATATAAAGATCGTGGCAGCCGGTTTATCGCGTATGCCTTCCCCATCAGTAATACAGGGGAGTTTAAAAAACATTTGCAGGAATTAAAAAAAGAACATCCAAAAGCGGCGCATCATTGTTTTGCGTACAGGCTGGGAACTGACTCAAATAATTTTCGCAGCAGTGATGATGGTGAACCTTCCGGCTCTGCGGGAAAACCGATACTTAATCAAATTCAAAGTAAAGGTTTAACAAATGTGCTGGTTGTTGTAGTCAGGTATTTCGGCGGAACATTACTGGGTGTTCCGGGTTTAATTAATGCTTATAAAATAGCTGCCATGCTGGCTTTGCAGCTTTCACCGGTAGTTCAAAAGCCATTAACCACATCATGCACGCTTAACTTTGATTATACCATGATGAATGAAGTAATGCGCCATATTAAAGCATATAATGTTGAGATCATTTCACAGGAAATGCAATTGTTTTGTAACATGCGACTGGAGGTACCGGTTAAGCGGTTACATGAATTTGAACATGTAATAAAAGAGTTAAGGAATGTGGATCTGAAGAAACAATTCAACAATTAACTATCCGGCATTCCCTTTCGAAGCGGTATTTCATTGTTGAATTGCTTAATTATTTAAACTGCGCACTTACCACCAACTCTTTACTTCCCCCACTATAACTATAAAATCCTTCCCCCGATTTCACTCCTGATTTACCAGCCATTACCATGTTTACTAATAACGGACAGGGTGCGTATTTAGGGTTTCCAAAACCATCGTGTAAAACATTAAGGATACTTAAGCATACATCGAGTCCTATAAAATCGGCGAGTTGTAAAGGTCCCATAGGATGCGCCATTCCTAATTTCATGATGGTATCAATTTCCTCTACGCCGGCAATGCCTTCAAATAAACTATAGATCGCTTCATTGATCATTGGCATCAGTATCCTGTTAGCTATAAATCCGGGGTAATCATTTACCACACAGGGAACTTTATTCAGCGTTTTACTTAGTTCAACAATAGCTCTTGTTACTTCTTTTTTTGTAGCATATCCATTAATAACTTCTACCAGTTTCATTAATGGAACCGGGTTCATAAAATGCATTCCTATTACATTTTCAGGTCGCTGTGTTACTGCCGCGATTTTTGTAATAGAAATAGAAGAAGTGTTAGATGCAAGAATCGCATTCGCCGGCGCGGCAATATCGAGCTGGCGAAAAATATTCAGTTTCAATTCCACATTTTCTGTCGCAGCTTCTACAATAAGATCAGCCTTCTTAACTCCCTCCGTTAGTTCTGTAACAGTTTTGATATTTGATAAAGCAGTGTTTTTTTCATCTGCAGTAACGGTTCCTTTAGTCACCTGCCTGTCCAGGTTCTTAGTAATTGTTTGTATCGCTTTGTCTAACTGCGCCTGGTTAACATCAATGAGTTTTACACTGAATCCATTTTGTGCAAATGCATGTGCGATGCCATTACCCATAGTGCCAGCGCCGATTACACTGATATTTTTCATTATTATTTTTTAAATACAACTAAAATTGAAGATCGAAAGTCGAAAGTCGAAAATAAATTAGAAAGTAAAAAATATGAGCGGACAACTTGTGCAAAGAACGAAAATATTTTCCATAAGGGTTATACAAATGGTAAGACAGCTTCCTTTAAATAATATATCCGCACAGTATTGGGTAAGCAGGTGTTAAGATCGGCAACATCTGTGGGCGCAAATTATAGAAGCGCTCTCAGGGCCCGAAGTTCAAAAGATTTCCTTTCAAAACTTACAATAGCTGAAGAAGACGCTGATGAAACTATATACTGGCTGGAGCTAATTGTAGAATCGGGGATAATATCTTTTAAAAAGATGGAAGAATTAATAAAAGAAGCTAAAGAGATAACGGCTATTCTAACGGCTTCCGGCAGAACGGTAAAACACAAATTGAATAGCAAGGGCTAACATTTTTTATTTTCGATCTCCGATTTTCGATTTCAATTATTTTCTCTTAAAGTCTCCGCGTTTCCATGCTTTAATAAATTCAGCCCAGGCAAATGGGTTCAATAAATTAATCGGTGCCTGCTGTCCATTATAATAATATCTCGCTGCTGCTTGTCTCTGCTGAAGCGCAACAGCTTCACGTCCATCTGCAGGTAACGTTGCTACTAAAACTCTTCGCTTCGCTTCATCGGTATTTTGGCGCGCAATTTCATATTGATCCGCAGGAATATTCGTACTCACAAAATCTCTTTCGAATTGTGATCTTGACGGTCTCGGTTTTAAAACATAAGCAGGCAAATAGGCGGTATCTGTTACGAGCAATTGAATAACGCTGTAATCAGTGCCTTCTAAATTTTTTGGAATATTGATCTCCTGGTCCTTAAATCCAACACTTGAAAAACGTATTTTATCACCCTTCAAAACAGCAATAGAAAAAACGCCCTGCTCATTTGTCATTGTACCCCGTCCTTTATTTTCAACGATTACACTTACAGAAGGTAATCCCCTCAGGCTATCAGCCGTCATCACCACTCCATAAAGCTGTACTACTGAATCTTTATTGTTAGTATTATTTTGTGCAACCGCTTTTATTCCGCCTCCACCAATAATAATAATCAGCAGTAAATATTTTATTAATTTTTTCATGAACGTCTTCGCCTTTCAATTTTAATCATACTTCAATAACTATTCCGTATAACAAAAACAAAATAAGGGCACAACCGTTTAATTTTGCCCCGCCGCTGGCTTTTTAACAAAAATATGGATGATGACTGAAAATGAAATACTTACCGCTTTAAGCAATGTTCAGGAGCCCGATCTTGGAAAGGACCTTGTTACGCTTAACATGGTGAAGGATATAAAGATCGATGGAAATAAAGTAAGTTTTACGGTGATACTTACGACCCCTGCATGCCCGTTAAAAGACCTGATTGGTAATGCTTGTATCAATGCGGTTAAGCTACTGGTAAATAAACAGGCTGAAGTGCAGGTAAATTTTACTTCGAATACAAATACTAAACGCACTGACCTCCGGGTATTGCCCGGGGTAAAAAATATTATCGCGGTAGTGAGCGGTAAAGGTGGCGTAGGAAAAAGTACGGTAGCAGCAAATCTTGCATTAGCATTTGCAGCGGGAGGCGCTAAAGTGGGATTGATGGATGCGGATATCTACGGCCCCAGTGTTCCTATTATGTTTGGTGTTCGCGGTCAGCGTCCAATGATGAAAAACGTAGATGGAAAAGGGATGATCGTACCATTGGACCGCTTCGATCTTAAATTAATGAGTATCGGTTTATTGGTTGATGAAAAAAATGCAGTCGTATGGCGAGGTCCTATGGCAAGCAGTGCCATTCGCCAGTTTGTTACAGAAGTTGATTGGGGCGAACTCGATTACTTAGTGATCGATATGCCACCGGGTACCGGCGACATTCATTTAACACTTATGCAAACCGTTCCTATTACAGGGGCCGTGGTCGTTACCACACCGCAGGATGTGGCACTGGCAGATGCGAAAAAAGCGATCGCTATGTTTGGACAGGCACAAGTAAATGTACCCATCATCGGGCTGGTTGAAAACATGGCCTGGTTTACTCCAGCTGAATTACCAGAAAATAAATATTACATCTTTGGAAAAGAAGGTGGAAAAAAACTCGCAATGGAATATGACCTTCCTTTTCTCGGACAGATTCCACTGGTGCAATCTATTCGTGAAGGCGGAGACCAGGGTGTTCCGGTAATGCTGAGTGATGATCTCATTTCTAAAAAAGCATTTGAAGATTTTGCGAATGTAGTTGTACGAAACATTTCTATCCGTAATGCAGGGTTACCAAAAACGCAAACGATAGAAGTAACGGTGTAACCAGCTGTATAACTTTTCTGATCGTCTGTTGCGTCGCACCATTGGACGTTCTGTTCTTTATTGAACTTCGCCACCAAGACACGAAGACACAAAGAGGCACAAAGTTTAAACTAAATGGCATATCTCCCAGATATGCCATTTAGTTTATTGGTTTCTCTTGTTTTACTTTATAAATTCTTCTCTTTTTCCTCTTTGTGCCGTCGTGTCTTGGTGGCAAATTTTTTTTATCTTCGCCTCCATGTACAACCTGCCGGAATATAAAGAACAAGACCCTCAAAAAATACGGGCATTCATCAAAGCTCATCCTTTTGCTTTTCTTAGCGGTTGTAATGCAGAACAAGAACCCGTTGTAACGCAGGTGCCTTTTCTAATAGAAGAAAATAACGGGCAGATCATCTTACGCGGACACATGATGAAAAACACAGATCATCATAGAGCTTTCAGTCAAAATGAAAATGCTTTGGTTGTTTTCACAGGCGCTCATACCTATGTAAGCGCGAGCTGGTATGCAAACCCGCAGCAAGGCTCTACCTGGAACTATATGTCTGTGCATGCAAGAGGCAAAATGAATTTTCTTGAAGAAGAAAAATTGCTGGAAGTTCTGGAAAGAACTACTGCATTTTTTGAGAAGGATAATTCGCCGTCACTCTTTAAAAATTTACCGCGCGAATATATTCAGCGTTTAATAAAAGCAATAGTTGCTTTCGAGATAAAGGTAGAAAAGACAGAACACATTTTTAAGCTGAGCCAGAACCGGGATAAAAAAAGTTATGAGCATATTATTACAAAGCTTAACGAAGGTGATGCAGGTGCAATTAAAATTGCAGAAGAAATGAAAACACGTAAAGATCATTTATACAGCAAAGAGGGTTAGCCCTCTTTTTTTATAAAATAATATGAACCGAAAACAGTTAGTAGAAACAATCAGGGACAAACGGAGTTTTTTATGTGTAGGATTAGATACTGATGTAAACAAAATGCCGGCACATCTTTCAAAAGATAAAAACGGGATCATTGAGTTTAATAAAGCCCTAATCGATGCAACTAAAGATCATTGTGTTGGTTATAAGATCAATACGGCTTTTTATGAATCAATGGGAGTAAAAGGCTGGGAGATAATTGAAGAGACACTTCATTATATTCCTTCTTCACATTTTAAGATTGCTGATGCCAAACGTGGCGACATCGGCAATACTTCAGCCCAATATGCAAAAACCTTTTTTGAAACTTTTCCTTTTGATGCTGTTACGGTAGCACCATATATGGGAGAAGATAGTATAAGACCATTCCTTGAATATGAAAATAAATGGACGATTGTTCTGGGCCTCACGTCTAATGCAGGAAGCAATGATTTTCAAAGATTAATTGTTCAGAAAAATGCGGATGAGCTGTCTCTTGTTCAGGGGCCCAACCGTAATAAAGCAGTTTATGAAAAGGTGATTGAAAAGATCGCATCGTGGGGAACAACAGAAAATCTAATGTTTGTTATTGGTGCAACGCAAACTGCAGACCTGGAAAATGTGCGTTCAATAATTCCTGAACATTTTTTACTCGTTCCTGGTGTGGGTGCACAGGGAGGTAGTTTAGAAGACGTAGTAAAATATGGTATGAATGAAGATGTCGGGTTGTTAATCAATGCGAGTCGTGCTGTAATATATGCTTCTGTTAAAAAAGATTTTGCTGAAGCAGCCGCTTTTGCAGCCCGGGATTACCAGCAGGAAATGCAGGCCTTTATGAAATGATGCTAGTGTTTAATAAGTTCAGATATTTTTTCAGCAATACTTTCTGCCCAGGTTTTATATGCCACCGCGGAATAATGTAATCCATCAGCAGCTAATAAACTTTTATCTTTTGCCGTTTTTTTTGATTCATCAGTGATGCTGATGTACTGAACTTTTTGCTGCTGCGCTATGTTTTTATTCAATTCATTATAAGCATTGATCTCTGTTTCAATTTTATGCGTGTCCTTTCCTTTTACAAATGGAGTTTTACTATAATCAGGAATGGAGAGAATAAAAACATGATCTGAAATTCCGCCGGCATAGTGAACAGCTTTTCTTAACAGGAATTCAAAATCTGTTTTATAATCTTCGATGCTTAACCCGCGGTATTGATTGTTAACGCCTATCAAAAGAGTAGCAAAGTCATACTTTTCATTTAACTGGTGATGCAATAAATGTTCAGCAAGCTCTGATGTTGTCCAGCCGGTTTGGGCAACTATTTCAGGCGCATAAAAATGCAATCCTTTTTCCCTGAGCAACTGGATTAATTGATAAGGAAAGCTTTCGTGCAAGGGTAGTCCTTCACCGATGGTGTAAGAATCGCCGAGGGCTAAGTAACTATGAAGATGATGTGACATATTTTCTTTTTTATTACCGCAAGGACGCAGGGAAAGCCTTTTGCGTCTTTGCGGCTCTGCGGTAATTGTATTTTAAAACGATAATAGTATTTCATAAAATCGATTCACATCTTCAAATGAGCAATACAAAGGCGCTGGTGCTACACGTATTACCCCGGGTTCACGATAATCAACTACAATGCCACTGTCTATCATTCGCTGGTGAATGTCTTTCCCTTTCTCATGAAAATAAAGAGAGAGTTGTGCTCCTCTTTCTGCTTTGTTTGATGGAGTAATAATGTCAAACGAAATATTTTTTATTTGCGATAAAAGATATTCAAGATAGCCTGTTAGCTGATCACTTTTAGTCGTTATTGCTTCTATACTTGTCTTCTCAAATATTTCAAGAGATGCTTTTAATGCCACCGTATTAAACACCTGTGCAGTGCTGATGTTCCAGCCACTGGCATCGTTTTTTGGAATAAAACCTTTCTCCATTTTAAATCTTGTTTTCTCATCATTTCCCCACCACCCGCCAAACCGGTGTGTGTTCTGATCGTTCGCGAATTTTTCGTGCACAAAACAACCGCCGACTGCACCCGGACCGCTATTTAAATATTTATAACTGCACCAAACGGCGAAATCAACGTTCCATTCGTGTAACTGCAGGCGAACATTGCCGGCAGCATGTGCAAGGTCCCATCCTGCAAGGGCGCCTGCATCATGAGTAGCTTTGGTGATAGCAGACATATCAAAGAACTGCCCGGTATAATAATTAATACCACCTAATAATACCAGGGCTAATTCATTTTTATTTTTTTCTATTATTTCAATAATATCGGATGTGTGCAGGGTCTTTTCTCCGTTACGCGGCGCTATTTCGATAATCGCCTCATCGGGATCAAACCCGTAATGTTTTACCTGTGTCTCAACAGCGTATTGATCAGAAGGAAAAGCGCCGGCTTCCATAATAATTTTGAAACGTTGTTTTGTTGGCTTATAAAAGCTCATCATCATTAAATGAAGGTTTACAGTTAACGCGTTCATTACTGTTACTTCATTTTCTTTTGCGCCCACAATTTTTGAAAGTGCCGGCTTTACATATTCCTGGTATTTTAACCATGGATTCTTTCCTGCCATATAACCGGCAATAGCCAGTTCTTTCCAGCTTTCGAGTTCTGTATCGAAAGCAGCCTTTGCATTTTTGGGAAGGAGGCCTAATGAATTGCCGCAGAAATATATTACGTCTTTATTATCCAGTTGTGGAAAATGAAAAAGTGTTTTGAGAGAACGCAGTTCATCTGCGGCATCCAGTTTTAGGGCAGTTTCTTTATTTGTATTGAAGATCATAATTTATATATATTCTAAAACCGGTATCAAGATAATAAATGAAATTGAACCACTGAGACACAACGGCACAGCGATACACAACGGCCCTCTGTGCTTTTCTGTGCCATTGCGCCGTTTTGGTTCCAAAAAGCTCATCTGGGACAGAACCCTCAAATGTGCGACGCAAGGAACGATGACCACAGAACAAAGCGCCGGGTTCATAAATTTTCCTTCCTTTGTAACATTCAAGCTGAGTAGCCGTTTAGCAGGAAAACTACCAGTTTATGAAAAATATTTTCCTTTTAGCATTAGCGATTTGCTGCTTTTGCAGCTTCCAGGATTGGAGACCTATTCGCGGTAATGGTATTATTAAAACAGAGGTTCGGGAAACCGGGAGTTTTGAATCTCTCGCGGTAGGCGGCCCTTATGATGTGCATCTGGAATATGGCGATACAAAAGGTATTGAGATCACTGCTGAAGAAAACCTGCTTCCTTACATTGTTACTTCTGTGGAGCATGGGCAGCTTGATATAAAAATAAAACGGTTTTATTCGCTTCATCCGCAGAAGGCAATTGTTATAAAGCTGGCGATGAGGTCCTTAATAGATCTTTCCATGAGCGGCAGTGGTGAACTGCATGCAAAAGGACCTTTTGTGAATAATGGCAAAAGCGAAATAAAAGTATCAGGCTCTGGTAATATGTATTATGATTTTTCGAGTATTGGTGATGCAGATATAAAAGTATCGGGGAGCGGTAATCTGGTAATGAGAGGCGCAGTAAAAGATAAAGTAGACATCAAAGTTTCAGGAAGCGGTAATGGCGATTGTTCTAACCTGAGTGCTTCATCGGCGGTAGTGAGAGTATCAGGCAGCGGCGATGTAAAACTGAAAGCAGACAAAGAACTGGATGTACATATTTCGGGCAGCGGCAATGTGAGTTATGCAGGAAATGCGAGAGTGAATAGCCATATCAGGGGCAGCGGTTCTATTCGTAAAATATAATTTGCAACCTGTTGGAAATAACCCGGCCCTGCTTAGTAAGCGGGGCTTTTTTTGGTTGGCAGTTGATAGTTGATGGTTGGCGGGCTTAATATCTAATGAGCACATGACGAGTGACTATCTTATTAATATAACGGTCCCTTTTTTCTTTTTCAGTTTGTTATTAACGAGATAGTCAAGTGTCCAGACATAAGTACCGGAATTCATTTTGATACCGTTTTGAATTCCATTCCATCCTTTCTCAATATCGCTGCTCATGAATACAAGAACGCCCCACCTGTTATAAATACTGAATTGCTGTAATTGCACTATATAATGAAGATGTTTATAATAAACAGGTTTTAGTATGTCATTCAGGTTATCTCCATTTGGAGTAAAAGCGGTGGGGACTTCGACCTCATCTGTGCATAAAACTTTTATACAAAATGAATCTGTTACCGTGCAGAAATTATTATTAAAATAAGGATGAATAAAATAGCAACTATCGGTGGCCTGAAATGGTAATGATAATGTGCCGGTATTTTTATAATTCGCCCATGATGCGGAACCCTGGTTCACAACTTTGAAATAATCTCCTGCACTTACGGGATGAAGAACGGGGACTTCATCAGGGCAAACAATTACCTGTTTTTCCGGGAGAGAAATACCAGGTACAGGATTTATAGTAACAAATAATGTGTCTGTAAACTCTGTATTGCAAATGTTGTGTACGCTTAATGTTATGGCAGCGGTTCCCGCATTTTTAAAACTAACACGAATGGAAGTATTAGACGAACTCAGTAATGCGCCATCGCCTGATAATTTCCAGGTATTAGGAGTATTGCAGATAAAGAAAGTGCTGTAAGTAACTACATCGCCTGCGCAAACAACTTTTCTGCCTCTTATTAAATTTGCTCTGTAAGAAACAGGACAGGACGGTGGGGGAGAGATGATGTTCGCGGTATCATCTATGTTGCTTACGGAAGAATCAATTGGTGGATTGCATCCGCCGGAACTCAATAAATAATTCCTGGTGTTGGTGAGATAAAATATCATTCTATCTATTTGGCCCTGGGTAAAACTATTTTTACAGGTGGCAGGCGAATAGTCCATAAAGTTCTGCTGAAGATCTAATTGCTCAACAGTAAAGGGGTTATTTGTGTCACTAAAATTTACGTCTGTCCGGCACGAGTTCTTTGTTCCGCCGCCGGGAGCGGTACAATCATAATTATAAATTGAAAAGTCGTCAACAGGTGGTGTATCACAAACACCATCACCATCTGTAAGGCAGTCACCGTTCGCACACCCGTTTTGAAAGGGATGAAGCAAGCCGAGATAGTGACCCATTTCGTGAACGAGTGTTTTAACTCCTTCGCAACTGGTAAGTGTATTCGCTTCTATCACAATTCCATCGGTTGAACCCGGGCCGGCAGAAGGAAGTGTTGCATAACCTGCAACATCACACAGCGGAATGCAATCCGGGCAAATAGAATTCACGACCCAGATATTAATGTATTTATCAGGCGGATAGACATCGGGCTGATCTTTTGTAATCTGTTTCATGGTTGCGTCATCGCAACACATTTTCATATCTGTAAGATTAGTCGCATGCCTTGTTATTCCGGAAGACTGCTGGCCATTTGTATTTGATTGTGCGAGGCAGAATTGTATTTCTGTATCGGGGCTGGTAGTATCGCCATTACATATTATACCACGATAAAAAGCGTTTAAATAACTGAGGGCGTTGATAATAACAGCGTCTGAAAGATTTTCATTCGTTCCCGCAGGTGTCCCATAATTATGCATTACATGAAAAACTACTGGCAGGGTATATTTTACACCATGCATCCTCTGGGATGACCCGGTTCGTATATATTGCTTATACTGAACAGTTGTAATAGAATCTTTTATAAATAAAGTCCTGTTGTTTTTTAGTGATTGCCTGTAGAATATATCTGAAGGACACTGCTGAGAATAACTTAGCAGTGATAAAATTGAAAATAAGGCTAACAGGTATGGGCGCAAGGCTGGGGATTTATTACGAGATTCCGTAATTAATAGCAATGCTGCCCGGGGCGAATATTGAACAAAGAACAAGGAATGATGAACAGAAGAAGTTTACGACTTCAACATTCATCATTCCCTGTTCTTTGTTCTTCTGCTCCTTTATCGTATTCTAACTTAATTAAAAGGGGAAAGCAAAAGCTCTCCCCGAATTAATGCACATGAGAAAACATATATAAACCTATAGTGAAGCTGTTTTCTTTTTATAATCCTTCAGAGCTGGGGCATCGTGCCCGATAATGAAATCGGAGAAATTTCCTTTTAAAGTGTATTTATTTTTTCCTCCACCTGCAGAACCTTTATAAGAGTTGCTGAAGCGGGGTCCGTAATATTTTGAATTGTTGTCCTCTTCATTTTCCTTACTGATATTAAAAGCGGTATTATTTTTAAGCGAGCCCCATTGTGTTTTGATATTGAAATTGGCTGACACATCTTTAGGCACAACAAGAACTACATCAGAATAATTGGCTTTAACGTTAAGAGAATTAATGGAATTGGTATAAATCACCACACCATTTTTCTGGCAGAAATTAGCATTCAGATCTAAAGTGCCGGTAATGTTTTTCAGCGTTGCTACATTATTGATGAATTGAAGATCTACATCGGCGTCATTTAAGCCATCTATATTTGCCGAGCCAAATTTGACCGTTATTTTCCCGGGATTAGTTAAGCGGCCTGCATCAAGATCGCCGAATTGTTCGTCGATATCTACTTTTCCGGTAAGATCAGGAACAACTGATTTGCCAAACCTGTTTTTTAGATCAAGTGCGAGGTTAGAAGGCATACTAACCTCGTAGTGGATATCTATCTGGTTGCTGTGATCCTGTTTATCATTTTTATTGTAACGGTCCCTCTTGTCATTGTCCCTATCTTTTTTATCTTCCATATCTGTCTTGAAAGAAATGTTGTTACCGCTTTTACTGTGCCGGATATCGATGCGGTTAAACATTTCATCGGCATCTTCTTTAATTGTGGATGATACTTCCACCGAAATATCCACTTTTACTTCGTTCCTGTTCCAGGTTTTTATTACCACATCACCAAACTGGTTATCGATGTTTAGTTTATCGCCTGAAGAAGCAGGGTAAGTTTGCGAGACATTTTTATTATGCGCAAATTCGTATTTCTTTTTCTGCGCATCAGTAGCAGTTGAAAGCAGCACGAAAGCTGCAAGCAAACTAAATATGGGTCTTATCTTTTGCATGATCTTGTTTTTTTGATTGTTTGAGTTCTTGTATAACATTCAATTGTTGATTCAGCAGTTCAGCCTGCAGTCTTAAGTTCTGAATCATTTCATCGAGTAATTGTTCTTTCCTGGGATTGTTTTTTAATTCTTTTGCCAGCGATTTGTAATAAGCGTCCAGTGAGGTAAGATCTTTTGTAAAATCTTTATATAGTTCGGGACTGATTTTTTCTGCTTCTTTTAATTGTGTTTGTTTTGTGTCCACGATGCGTGAAAACTGTAAAATCTGTTTAGTATATACAGGGTTGATGTTATCCGGTACTTCGTTTGTTTCTGCTGAGAGAGCGGGATTATTATTTTCACCCGGCGGGATTGGCTTACGGCTATCTATTGTAACCAGGAAAGCCAAACCCACTGCGATGATAATTACAGCAGCCGCGGCCTGCTGGAGGCTGAATAAATTGAACAGCCTGAATCTTTTTTCCTCTGATGGCAGTTTTTTCTCCAGCTTCTGCCATAGATATACAGGCAGTTGTTCTGTGTCAAAATCTGACTTGTTCTCAACAATAAATTTTTCCAGTTTGTTATCTCTCATGATATACCTCCTTGTTTCAGCAATTCGAGTAATTTCTTTTTGGCTCTCATATATTGTGTTCTCACGGTGGTATGCGAAACACCCAATATGTCGGCAATGGTTTCCTGTTTATAATTTTCTATCAAATGAAGGCAAAGAATAGTTCTGTATCCGTCGGGTAATTTTTGAATGCACCTGCGAACTTCTTCCAGTTTAAATTCCATTTCGTTTTCATCAATTTCATTTTCCACGAAAAGATCATGGTGATCCTGCAATTCTATCCAGTTACTATTTTTTCTTCTTACATAATTGATCGATTTGTTTACAACGATCCTTTTCAGCCAGCTCCCGAAACCAGAACGGAACTCGAAACGTTCAAGATTGCGAAACGCATCCAGGAAAGCTTCCTGCAGAACGTCTTCAGCATCAGCCGGGTTGTTTACAATTCGCAGGCTGGTATTATACATGGCCCTGGCATACTGCTCGTACAGCAGTTTAAAGCTCATCGCGTTTCCATCGCGGCAGGCTTTAAGCACATGATCGTGAATATGGTCTGCGGTTAGTTGTGGTGTCATATCGCTATAATAAAGTCACAGTTATCTAAAGAATGTTGCATGAAAAGAGATTCTTTTTTAACGGGATAAGTTACCGGATGTTACAAGCGGTAACCGTTTAGTTTACGGGAGTGGTGTTTTTCTTACTTTAGCGGTTCAATAAATTTGATCATATGGCGGTTAAGGCTGATATGTTCCAGTCCCCGGATTATTTCCTGCTGGACGAATTGCTGACAGAAGAACACAAACTGATTCGTGAGACAGTGAGGAACTATGTGAAGAAAGAAATCTCGCCAATTATAGAAGAGTATGCTCAGAAAGCAGAGTTCCCGGTTCAGATAGTAAAACAAATGGGAGACCTGGGATGTTTCGGACCCACGATACCACATGAATATGGTGGTGGCGGACTGGATTATATAAGTTACGGCCTGATGATGCAGGAACTGGAGCGGGGTGATAGCGGGGTAAGATCAACTGCCAGCGTACAAGGTTCATTGGTGATGTTCCCGATATATGCTTATGGAAGTGACGAACAAAAGAAAAAGTATTTGCCAAAACTAGCCAGCGGAGAATGGCTGGGTTGTTTTGGATTAACAGAGCCGGATCATGGCAGCGATCCTGCCGGTATGTTATCGAATTTTACTGATGCCGGCGATCATGTTATTTTAAATGGCGCTAAAATGTGGATCAGTAATGCGCCTTTTTCACAGGTTGCAGTGGTGTGGGCGAAAGATGAAGCAGGCGATATAAGAGGATTGATCTTAGAAAGAGGAATGGAAGGTTTTAGTACGCCAACAACACATGGTAAATGGAGTTTGCGTGCATCAGCAACAGGCGAGTTGGTTTTTGATCATGTAAAAGTTCCCAAAGAAAATATTCTTCCCGGTGTAAAAGGATTAAAAGGGCCGTTGAGTTGTTTAAGCAAGGCACGCTATGGAATTGCATGGGGCGCTTTAGGCGCAGCAATGGATTGTTATGACACGGCGTTACAGTACAGCAAAGAGAGGGTGCAGTTTGGAAGACCGATAGGTGGCTTCCAGTTACAGCAAAAGAAGCTGGCGGAGATGATCACTGAAATTACAAAAGCCCAGTTGCTTGTTTGGAGACTAGGTGTGCTGATGAATGAGAACCGTGCGACACCTGCGCAAGTGAGTATGGCCAAGAGAAATAGTTGTGAGATCGCTGCTAATATTGCCCGTGACGCACGCCAGGTATTAGGCGGCATGGGTATTACAGGCGAGTACAGTATTATGCGTCACATGATGAATATAGAAAGTGTGATTACGTATGAAGGAACACATGATGTGCATTTGCTGATAACGGGTATGGACGTAACGGGGTTGAATGCGTTTAAGTAATACTGAACTTCCATGAAAATTTTTCTCATCGGTCTAATGGGTTCAGGGAAATCTTTCTGGACAAAAAAGCTTGGTAAAAAACTAAAGACAGGAGCTTACGATCTTGATTTTTTAGTTGAGTCGATCGAAGAACTATCTGTCAAAGAAATCTTTGAGCAAAAAGGCGAAGATTATTTTAGAAGCGCAGAAACTAAAATGCTGCGGCTCTTCAGTCAAAAAAAATCTTTTGTATTAGCTACCGGGGGTGGTACTCCCTGCTTTAATGATAATATGCAATGGATGAATGAGCAGGGAATTACGATATGGCTGGATGAGGATATTAATCTGCTGGCTGAAAGATTAAAACCGGAAAAGGCACACCGGCCACTGATAAAAGACCTTGATGATGGGGCTCTTGAAGATTTTCTTTCAGCCAAAAGAAAAGAACGATTAAATTTTTATGAGCAGGCTACAGTTCATCTTAAATCAAGCGAAATTTCAGATGCGAAATTCGCTGCAATAATAAAACAACATGCATAAAGGCTTTTTTAAAACGGCTGCCCTGTTGGGTGCATTTTCAGTCGCACTGGGTGCGTTTGCAGCGCATACGCTGAGCTCTAATATAAGTGAACAGGCCGTAACGATTTTTGAAACAGCGGTTCGTTACCAGTTTTACCATGCCATTGCTTTAATGATTACTTCATTGGTGTGGAAAGAATACAGGAATAAATGGATAGCCGCAGCTGGTACATGTTTTATCATAGGAATAATATTCTTCTCAGGATCATTATATATTTTAACTTACAAAACGGCGGTTATCAGCAATGGGTTTAAATGGGCGGGACCGCTGACACCGTTTGGCGGACTCTTTTTTATTGCTGGATGGGCTTGCCTTTTCGCCGGGTGCAGAAACAAAAAAATACAAAGCTAACCTTATGAAATATTTATTGCTAACGGCACTTTATTTAATCGCTGTTTCTATGCAGGCACAAAAAACTTATCTCTTTGTCGGCTCCTACACTGCTAATGCTAACCAGGGAATTTATATTTATGAGTTCAATAACTCAACCGGCGAAACGAGATTGTTAAGTACAACGCCAACAGATAATCCCTCTTATTTAAACCTTTCCCCCGATCGAAAATATGTATATGCGGTTAATGAAAGAGGAAATAATAAAGGTGGGCTAAGTGCATTTTTATTCAATAGGAAAACTTCTTTGCTTGCGCCAATTAATAAAGTCGCTTCAATGGGGGATGATCCTTGTTATATAGACATTGATAAAAAAGGAAAAATTGTTGTTGTTGCGAATTATAGCGGCGGCAATCTATCTGTTTTCAGGACACTCAAAAATGGATTGTTATCTCCGGCACTGCAAACGATTCAGCATACAGGCGCCGGACCCAATATTTCCCGGCAGGATAAAGCTCATGTTCACACAACAATGTTCACTCCTGATAATAATTATGTAGCTGTAGCAGACCTGGGATCAGACAGGGTAATGACATATAAGGTTAATGCAAATAAAAAAGAGATTTTAGAAGCATATGATTCCTTTGCAATAAAAGCAGGTAGTGGTCCAAGGCACATTGCCTTTCATCCAAATGCAAAATGGATGTATGTGATTGGCGAGCTCATCGGAAATATCACTGCTTTAAAATATCATGCAGGCAAAATGGAATACCTGCAAACGATTTCACTTTTACCGGAAAAATTTAAAGGAGATGTGGGAGCAGCGGATATTCATATTTCTCCCGACGGTAAATTTTTATATGCCAGTAACCGTGGTACTGCAAATGATATTTCCATTTTCAGTATCAACCAGATAAACGGTAAACTTAATATCATCGGGCATCAGCCCGTGTTGGGAAAAGGCCCACGAAATTTTGTAATCAGCTCTGCCGGTGATTATTTACTTGTTGCAAACCAGTTAACTGATAACATTATTGTTTTTAACAGGGATGCGAAGTCAGGCTTGTTAACTGATACCGGTAAACGTATACAAGTGCATGCACCTGTATGTTTGAAATTTGCCCGCTAAAAATCCGGTTAATTAAATCGTACGCATCTGTATGTAATTACGCATTAATGATACTGCACGGCTCAGGTACAGATCATTTTTTAAGTTGTTAAGCCACGCCTTGTTATTATCCTGCCTGAACTTTTCCTGCTTTTGAATAACATCTTCCATCTCGGTATTATTTTTTACAGCCAGTGTTTTTGTGGTCACGAATTCTTTCCTGATGGTGGAGGTAATATCTCTCAATTGTTTTTTTTGCTGCTTGAATTTTTCCAGGTTCAGGGACCATGAATCTGATTTGGAAGCCAACCAGTGAAGATTCTTCTGCAGAGATTGCAATAATGTATCCTGTGTAATTTTATTTTTATAGTCAGCAACGAGCTTTTGAATAACCGGTGCTTCAGTCGATTGCTGAAAATTAGCGGAAGCTATTTTATCCCACGGTAATGCCGAGGGCTGGTCTTTTTCCTGCATATCATAAGATTCATAAATGCCGGGGAGATTAACATCAGGCAAAATTCCTTTTAGTTGCGTTGCTTCACCGGTAATGCGATAATATTTTTGCAGCGTTACATGCAAAGTGCCAAGGTCGATTGTTGAATCCGGCCAGTGTCGAAAATTCAACGGAACAGGAAACGAACGCTGAACAGTTCCTTTACCATAAGTAGGCGCACCCATGATAATGCCTCGTTTATAATCCTGTATCGCACCCGCAAATATTTCAGATGCCGAGGCGCTCATTTCATTTACCAGTACTACAAGCGGTCCATCATAAACTACTCCTGCATTTTTTACACCATTTACTTCAGGCTTTTCATTAGACGATTTAACCTGCACCACCGGCCCCTCCTTCATAAAAAGCCCAACCATATTGATTACTTCTCCGAGGCTGCCTCCGCCATTGTTCCGGATGTCTACAATTATTCCTTTTACATTTTCTTTTTTCAGTTTCTGAAGTTCTTTCGCCATATCGGCAGCGCAACTCCTTCCGTTTGCATCTCCGAAAGAAGTATAAAATTTAGGAAAATAGATATAACCTATTTTTTCTGAATCTTCGATAACAGCGCTTTTTACAAAACTATCTTCCAACTGGAGTGCATCCCGCTGGAGCGAAATATCTTTTACTGTCCCATCCTTTTTTCTGAAACTAATGGTAACAAAACTTCCTTTTGTTCCCCTCGTTAATTTTATAACATCAGACATCGCCCATCCTTCCACATTCACCGTTGAGTCTGCAGCATTTTGTTTCACTTTTATAATAACATCGCCCTGGTCCACCTGTCTTGATTTCCATGCTGGGCCGCCAATCATTAATTCACCAATAGTTACTTTTCCCATTTCTTCTTTCAGCAATGCACCGATGCCATAATAAATGCCCGTCATATCTTCCTGGAATTCTCTTCGGTCTATCGGAAGAAAATAATTAGAATGGGGGTCATATAAATTAACGATGTCATTCAGGTAAATATTAAACGCCTCTTCATTGGTAGTAAGCTTCTGAAGATTATCAAGTATCCGCATTTCTACCTTTAAAACGTTTGCTCTTGCTTTAGCCTGCAGTAAGTGATCATCAGTTGTTAAAGTGCTATCTTTTGTTCTTTGCTGTAATAGCTCTTCATATTGATTAAGCACCTGGTATTTCAAATAATTGTCCCAGCGTTGTTTTTTTTCCTGGTCGTTCGCGGGGAAGTTTAATTTTTCTTTTTTCGGATCGTAGGTTTCATTTCCTGAAAAGCTGAAAGATTTATTTAATAGTTCGGTAATTAATTTTCTTGCATCGGTTAAACGTTGTTTATATAATTCATTCGCAGATTTATAAAAACTAACCGGGGCTCCTTTCAGTTCATCATCCAGCTGGTCTTCATAACTATTCAGGCTCGTAATATCTGTTTGTGTAAAAAATCTTTTGCCCGGATCCAGTTCATCCATGTATGTATTATAGATCTTCCGGGAGAAGCTGTCATTCCACTCTTTTGGTGCAAAGTGAATGCCCTGGAGCATACGGGCGGTGTTATGAAAAACAATATCTACATTATCCTGCACTTTGTCTTTCTGTGCAAATAATGATGGTGAAAAAAAGAATGATAAGATGATTAGAACTATTACTGTCTTCCTGGATACGTTCATAATGTAGAGTTTGACTATAGCTATCAAAAATTAATACAAAACCGGGCCATTAAAGGCAGATTTTTGACGAATGGTAAAAGTAATGAAGTCTTTTGTTTGCAATTAGTGTATTAACCAGCTTCTAACAACATACAGGGAACAATTTTTGTTTCACTTTAATAAATAATCAGAATATGCATTGGATCGGTTTATCAGGAAGTCTTAGAATGGGGTCATATAATACCATGCTTTTAAATGAGAGCCTGGAGCTTTTACCCGATGGAGTTACCATGGAAATAGCAGGATATAGTGAATTGCCTTTATATAACGGCGATCTTGATCTTCCTGCAACAGAAAAGCGGCCGCCTGCGGTACAGGCATTCAGGGATCGTTTAGCATTAGCGGATGCTTTCGTGATCATATCTCCGGAATATAATTATTCCATACCCGGCGGTTTAAAAAATGCGATTGATTGGGCTTCCCGTGGAGAAGACTCTCCTTTGTTACGTAAGCCGGTTGCACTAATGGGTGTAACGCCGGGCATGTGGGGTACTGTAAGAATGCAGCTCGCTTTTCATGCCGTGTTCCAGTTTCTTGATATGAAGCCTGTTTATAAACCCGAGGTATTGATCAACCAGGCAAAAACAAAATTCAATGAACATGGTAAACTTGCCGATGAAAAAACAAAGGAAATTATTCGCAAACAATTAGCGGCGCTTCAGCAACTGGTAATGAAATACAAATAGAATTTTACATGGATGAAACAGATGTGATCATCATTGGGGCCGGGGCATGCGGTCTTGTTGCCGCTTTGGAATTATTGAGGGCAGGAAAACAGTACGGGTAATTGAAGCAAATACAAGAGCCGGCGGACGAATATTTACGCTGGATAATGGAATGGAATGCGGAGCAGAATTCGTTCATGGTAAATTACCCATTACAGAACAACTTATTAAAGAGAGCGGATCATCGCTTGTGCCGGTGGAAGGGAAAATATATCAGAACAATAATGGGAACTGGAAGGAGGAAGAAAATTTTATTGAGGGATGGGGTGAACTGATGAAATGTTTATCAGGACTGAAGCATGACCTTTCATTGCAGGAATTTTTGCAGGAATATTTTAGTGATGAAAAATACACAACACTAAGAAAGGCTGTAACTCGTTTTGCCGAAGGCTATGACCTGGTAAATATGAATGATGCAAGTACATTGGCGTTAAAAGCCGAATGGGAAAAAGAGGAGGATGAACAATACAGGGTGAAAAGTGGTTACGGTGCTATCATTAATTATCTCGTAAAACAAATACTCGCTAACAAAGGATTGATCGGGTATGGAAAGCCTGTTACAAAAATAGAATGGAATGAAAATTTAACGAGAGTGTTTATTGATGAAGATAATTTTTTTCAATCAAAAAAAATTTTAATAACTATTCCACCCGGCATCTGGCATAAAGGCGAAAAAGCCAAAGGGTTTATTCATTTTGATCCGGCTATTCCCCGCCAGATAGATGCACTTAAAAATATTGGCTTTGGTGCAGTCATAAAATTTGTTTTAGATTTCTCCGAATCTTTCTGGAATAAAGAAACACCCGGCGCAGGGTTTATTTTTTCAAATGAAAAGATCCCGGTGTGGTGGACCTGCCTGCCAACAGATAAAAACCGTTTAACAGGCTGGTTTGGCGGGCTATCAACACTTGACTATGATACAGCCGATGAAAAATCCTTATTACAATTAGCCATTTCATCTTTGTCCGGCATTTTTAAAAAAGATGAACAAACCATTCAAAATTTAATCACCGGTTACCAGACTGTTAACTGGAACACGATGCCTTATGTGTACGGCGGTTACTCCTATACAACCTTACATACGGCTTCGGCAAGAGCGTTATTAAGAGATCCGGTTGCCGGTAGTATTTTTTTTGCAGGCGAAGGTTTATACGAGGGCCCTTATTCAGGAATGGTGGAAGCAGCATTTCAAAACGGGCTTAACGTAGCACAGAGTATACTCAGCAAATAAAATTTACTGGTTAACTTTATTTGATGGAAAAGCAATTAATTTCTTCAGGAACTTCCTGGGAAAAAAAGTTTGGTTATAGCCGTGCAGTTAAAGCAGGGCAATTTGTTTTTGTGGCGGGTACAACTGCTGTTGATGAGAATGGGGAAACTGTAGGTAAAAATGATGTTTATCAGCAAACAGTTTTTATCTATAAAAAAATAGAAAAATCATTAACAGAGGCAGGCGCATCTCTTACTGATATTGTGCGGTTGAGAACTTTTGTAACTAACATTCAGCAATGGGAAGAAGTAGGAAAAGCGCAGGGAGAATTTTTTGGTAATATAAGACCAGCAGCAACATTGGTTGAAGTAAAAGCATTAGTTGAACCGGGACTTTTAGTGGAGATAGAAGCTGATGCGATAATTCAAAAATAAATTACTGGACTTCGATTTCTTTAGTGACTGCTTCCAACGCAGCATCTTCACCATAATCCAGTATAGCTAATGCAGAATATTTTCCTTTTGGAACGGTAGCCGGAATAGCAAACCTCACAGATCGTTTCGCATCGGGGAACATCGGAAATTCTGATTGCTCCAGTTTATATTGCTGGCCCGTATTGATATCAGTCAGTTCCATATTTGCTTTACACTGTATCATAACATCACCGATGTTACGGATCTTGAAATCATATGCATTCTTTACCGTGTCTATTTTTACGAGTGTATCTGCCTTTGCTAATTTGCGGATTACATTCGGAGGCGTTTCGTAAACATGTATACCTACACGAAGAATTTCTTTGACTTGCGTTGAGACGTTCTTTCCTTTTTCGGCAGCACCCTGTTGTTCCGGGTTTGTTTGCAAAAACAGCATGGACCATTTCATCTGGTTCACTTCTTTCATATCTGCAGGTGGCTGCATTTGCACAATAATTTCCTCTGTTTTACCACTATCAATTTCAATTGTGTTTCGGTTTAATTTTATCCATTTTGCACAGGATCGATCTAAAGTATCTGGTCTGAAATAATGATGTCCGCCACTGGAGTCGCGATACCAGTCCCCGAGATATGCCTGGAATATCATTTTTTTATTAGAATAATTAGATACCCTCACCACCTGTGATTGCGAAGAACCGGCAGGAACATGAAAATCGAGGATGCTTGGTTGAAAACTGATATTTTGGGTTGAACCAGTAAAAGGGGCCCAAAAAAGGAGAGAGGCCAAAACCTGGAGCAATCGTTTTTGTAGAAAATGAAAATTCATTGTATAGGGTTAAATGAACTCAACGGTTCGGATTCAAACCAAAATTACTTGTATTGAGGTTAATGCCAGCCCTTTAATTATATTTTAAAAACATAAAATGGGCCGCGATAAATTTTCCCAAATACGATTATGATTTCCAAATTTGGGATTTTTAAAGTTTCCAAGCCTGTCTTTCAAATCCAAATTAAATTTTTTCATATACCGTTTTGTATAACTATCAGGCTGATTTACAGCCGATAAAAGAATTCTTTTCTATCCGATTTCTGTAAACAAAACGATAGCATCCTATGCTGGTGCTTCATTTGTCTTATTACTGGCATAACGAATAACCAAAACAGCTAAATAAAATATCATGAAAAGCTTAACCCTTTCAATCGTCTTCATCCTTGTTGCATTCTTTGCCAGTGCGCAAAGTCAAAATGCAAGTAGCAACCAAACGGTTACGGTATCATTAACAGATAAAATTGATATTACCAATATAACAGGCAATGATCCCACACTTACGTTTTCAAGCACAGCAGATTATGCAAGCGGTATTGCTTTAACGAACGCATCTTCTTTCCAGGTTCGTTCCAACAAACCATGGAATCTTACGGTAAAAGCAAATGCAGCAAATTTTTCAGGACCAGTTGGTAACACGATGCCGGCATCAGCACTACAGGTTAAAAAAAATGGCGGAGGAAGTTTTGTAGGATTAAGTACAACAGACCAGACTTTAGTAGCTGGCGGAACAAGAGGCGTAAATAGTGTAGCAGTTGATTATAATGCAAACCCAGGTTTTAACTATGATGGCGGAAGCTATACACTGGTAGTAGTTTATACAGCTACTCAGCAATAAATTTTTTGAGCATAAATCAGTCCTTAAGTTCTTTCTAATATTGAGGTTTGAATGATACCTATATCTTTATAAAATGAAAGCCTTTGTTACCTGTAGTTTTTTTTTACTGATTGTTTTTGCAGGAAACGGGCAAGATAAGAGTAATAAGATTACGGTTACAGAAAGCAATTGTTCGTTTAATATTAGCACCATTGCAAATTTACTTGCAGGTCAGTCTACAGCCAATGCTTTCAGTTTCCAGGTGCTTTCAAAAGCGAATTCTTATCATGTATATGTGAAAGGAGCTAATTCAACCGGAACTACGACACCTATTCCTCCTAATAAATTAGGTGTGCAGGTAACGTCTAGAACAGGGGCAGCAGCTACGTACAATTCATCAAAGATTCTGTTGAGTACTGTAGATCAGGCGCTGGTGACTAATGGTTCTTCCACCAGTACCGGTGCTACATTTTCCTGCACATTGTTTCTTGAGCCATTGGATTTTAGTTATGTTCCGGGGGTATATAATTTTGTAGTAACATTCACAATGACCCAACCCTGATATGAAGAAACTGGCAATGACAGGTATATTAGTTTGTGTTTTAGGAATGGCAAAGGCTCAGTCTTTTTCCGGCACTATTACGCCTGATGTAACGATACCTGCATTTACAAATGTAATCATAAGCAGTACTACAAGCGCAACGGTGCCGTTTAGCACTACAAACGATTATTTGAACGGGATCACAGTTTTAAATTTCAATTCATTCCAGGTGCGTTGTAATAAATCATGGCAGTTTACGATACAAACGACTACTGCTAATTTTACAGGAGGAACGAGTACAATACCAGCCAGCATTGTTGGCGTTAGGCTAAACGGGGGAAACAGTTTTTATCCTTTATCAACTACGGTGCTAATTTTAAAGTCCGGCACACTTGGAGATGTAACGGCTACCGGGCATTCATTCAGCATCGATGTTTCAGCAAATCCCGGGTTTAATTATAACGGAGGTACTTACAGCATTGGCTTGCAGTACACACTAACAGCACAATAGATTAGAAATTTTGTAGATAAAAAATTATATTTGATCACATTGAAAGCCTTATTAACCATATTACTAACATTGTTTTGCTCTGCATTATTTGCACAGCAACATTCTTCTTTGTCACAAACTGTTTCACTACGGTTAAACAAGATCACTACAATGTCATTAATGATTGGTGGAGGTAGTACAGACGAAACTTCATCTGCTGCAAAAGGAAATATACTTCCCAATGAAGTGGCTTTAAGCAGTGAAAATACGGGCATGAAAGCCAGGGCCAATTCAGACCTTGTTTATTCAACAGAAGCAGTTGCAGAAGCACCAGTATATGTAATGGGTGGCAAGGGCGCAGTTCTTCCTGATGCTATCGCGGAAAGGCAACGGCTTATTACAGTCTCGTCCCGCTAACTTTAAGCCTTCTTTATAGCAAAGAATCCGCACGCCAGCTATTTTCATAATATCTTTCCGGTAAAATAATTCACTTCCTTTCGTTTAAATCCACGTGTTGAAAAACTGTTTTATTAAATATTCTTTCTTGCTGGCTTTTTGCTTTATCGCTTTTAAAACAAAGGCCCAACTTACCGACGGCGGAAGCCAGGTATTAATACTGGCGTTAGGCGACAGGATAGATCTTACAACACTTTCGGGCAGTAACCCCACATTTAGTTTTGCAGGTATAAGCGATTATACAAATGGCATCAATGCACAAAATGCAAGTTCTTTCCAGGTACGTTCCAACCGTCCATGGAATCTTACTGTAAAAGCAGGAGCGGCGAGTTTTTCCGGCCCCGCAGGAACAACGATGCCTTCCAATGTTTTGCAGGTTAGAAAAAATGGCTCGGCATCCTACTTAACTTTATCGACTGTTGATCAAAACCTGGTAACAAACGGAACGCAGGGCGCAAGCAATATCGTGAACATCGACTATAACGCAAACCCCGGATTTAGCTATAATGGCGGTGCATATTCCCTGGTTGTTATCTTTACTGCCACACAACAATAAGCGCTTGAGCACCGCAAATAACCCGAACCGAAAAAGTGAAGAAACGCAAGCCGGCATATAATTTTCTAATCTGGTTTTTATTAACGGGCATCTCTATCTCTCCTTTTTTTTCTTCAGCACAAACTTCAGGTGGAAATTTTAATCTTCATTTTTTGAAGGACTCTCTGCAGAATTCAGGTTCGGTATTTTTTTTTAATAATGTAACGATCCGTTATACGGGAACAGCCACCAGGAAAATTAAACTTGGTTTCCAGGCCGGACCTGCCATCAGTATTATTTCTGCTTTGTCTTCTATGGAATTTGACAATACAAGTAATTCGGTTAAAGTATTGCCTATCCGTTTTACAATAAATAATGGGAAGCATTTGCAAGGCTGGCAGGAAATAAAAGTGCAGGTACAGGATGAAAAAGGTAGTGAATTATCCTCCTCTTCATTTTATGTAAATATTCCGGAATCCAGGAAATGGAAAGCCACCGTTTCCACACCTTCTATCGTGGTTACCGGATCTGAAGATAAAGTCCCGTTCAGTTTTACGATTGAAAATAATGGTAATACAGACGAAACCTATACTTATAAAATTGTCTCCGATCAGTCAGTTAATGTAATCAATAACCCACAACCGGTTAAACTTGAGCCGGGCGCAAACCAGGTTATGAATGCGCAGATAGATGTTAACAACCCGCGGTTTAAAAAATTATCAAGCGAAGAAATAGTGATTGAAATAAAAAGCAGTTTGGGTGAAATAAAAAATTTAAACATTCACTTAACCCGTATCAGTTCTAATTATACTGAAAACCTAGCGGCATGGAGAAGTGTTCCGCTGACACTGGAATTGAATGCACAAAATTTGCTTACTGAATTTCCTTTTTATAATGTTGGTTTGTTTGGCAATATAAAAATGGGTAAAGGAAAAAGACTGAATGTTTTTTACCGGACCAATAATTTTCAGAAAGACGCAGGTTCAAATACAGAAACAGGGTTTCTTGAATATCAAACGGACAGATGGGATTATTTAGTTGGATACCTGAACGAGTTCAATGGTTTTATTGTGGATGGATTGGGCGTGAAGATCAGGCACATGCTGCCTAATGGCGATCAATACCAGGCGTATGGCCTTATTAAAGGTCGCAACTACGATGGCCAGAACATTACTTTCAACAGTCGCACAACACTTACTCCTAAACTTCGCCTGAGTTCTTCACTCATCAATAATGATGATAAAACATTGCATGTTAAAAGCTATGCTTCTGTTTTTACAGCCGACTATGATGTATTAAAAAAGACTACTCTCTCATTAAGCGGTGGTGCAGGATATGAAAAAATTCAGAAGATAAAATATGATACCGCAGTTAGTTCATCAGTGGTAGGGTATAAGATTCAGACGTTTGGGAAAAAATATAATCTTATTTCCGGGGTTAGCTGGTATTCTAAAAATTATCCGGGTTTATACAGGGGCAGTACTATTCATAATCACGATTTCACTTATCGCCTCGGGAAAAAGATTTCGGCCGGTGCGTTTATGAGTTGTAATAAAAGGATATTTTCTAACATAACAGATTCCATTTTATACAGTCAGTTTAACATTGATGATAAAGAGTATGGAATTAAAACCATCTGGCAGGGCGCTAAATTTAATTTTTCATTTTCTCCATCGCTTTTCTACCAGCACCAGGATAGTGCAAACAGCTTCGTTGCTAAAATGTATAAAGCATCAACATACTTTACTTATTTTTTTAACAGCACTTCTTTTATTTACGTGTCTGAGAATATTGGTTATATAAGCTTCCCGGATATGCCTGCATACAAACCGTTTCTAACCTTGCGTAACGTTATCAACGGGCAGTATAAAAATTATGGATTGCAATTCGCTTATGATAATGCACCGTATTTTTATTTTGAAATAAAAGACAACATATTAAATCCTTCGGCATACCAGCGCATGCAGTTCCTTGCTTTCTGGAACATACGTCTGGGAAAAAATATAGAGAACAGGGTGAATATCGGGTACAATAAAGAACTTCCAAACGGGAGCCAGCAAAAACAAATAATCAATACATTTAAATATACGCTTCCGGATAAGGGGCTCGATTTCCTTGTGTATACACAGTTGATTCCTGGAAACGCAGAAAGTAATATTATCAACTTAACATTAAGGAAGGCATTGAACGTGCCATTGTTTAAGAACCAGGACGTAAAGAGTTTTTCTCTTCGTTTATTCAAAGATCAAAATGGTAATCGTGTATACGATGCATCGGATGAAGTATTGGCTAACCGCAAACTGGTCGTCAATGGACTGATCGTTCAATCGGATGATAAGGGAATTGTGAATTTTAAAAATGTCGTAAAAAAAACGTACGAGCTTGATTTTTCATCTGTTTCAAATTTACGTGGTTGGATACCAATGCAGGGTTTGAAACAAAGCTTTACATTAACCGAAAATCAAAGAGAAATAAATATTGCGTTTAAGGAAAGTGCTTCCGTTCAAGGCAAGCTTCTCCTGGATAAAGATGATAAGAGTTCATTAAGTTTTGAACCCGGCGGAATAAGGATCACTGCTCTTGCAAATACCGGTGAAAGTTATTTCACGCTCACAGATGCCAATGGTGAGTTTTATTTTAACCTGCCTTCAGGGCAATACCTTCTTTTTGTTAATGAAACTGTTTTCGACGAAAACTTTAAACCGGCAGAACCCAGCAGAACAATTGATCTTCAACCCCAGCAGAAACTTGAAGTTAATTTTGAGATACGCCAGAAAAGAAGAGCGATCAATATTAAGAAAGGATAGAGATCAGTGTTTTAAACTTGATTCCCGGATAATAATTTCCGGAGTTAACACTCTTTTTTCAAAATCTGTAACAGGCCGTTTCGCTTCAATTAACTGGATCAAAAGATCCATGGCGGCTTTGCCCATTTCCAACGCAGGCTGACGAACCACACTGAGAGGAGGATCGATCAGTTCGGCAATATCTGAATTTGAAAATCCTATTATAGCAATATCACCGGGAATTTTCAGACCCCTCCTTTTTAATGTTTTCACACAGCCTGTAGAAAGTTTATCGCTCATTGTAATTAGGGCATCCGGTCTTTCGGGCAGGCTTAGCAACCTGTTTACTGCTTCTTCAATTTCTGAAAATATCATACCACCGTAAAAGCAGTGTTGAATAAATCCTTTTTTTGGTTTGATGTTATAATCAGCCAATGCTGCTTTATACCCTGATATTCTTTCATTCGAAATAGATAAAAATTCTGAATTGGTTATGGCCGCAATTTTAGTGAAACCATTTTTTAAAAGATGTTCAGTGGCTTCATAAGCGCCTTTAAAATTATCTACGGTAACAGCATGTGTTTTTAATTCATCTGTAACACGGTCAAAAAAAACAATAGGGAATCCTTTTTCATGTAAGGCACGCAGGTGAGTAAAATCATTCGTTTCTGTTGAAACTGAAATCAGCAGGCCATCTACCGAGCGGGAAGCAAGATATTGCAGGTCGATCACTTCTCTTTCATAAGATTCGTGGCTTTGCGATATGATTACATTATATCCTTTATCATAGGCAACCGATTCAATCCCATTAATTACCTGCGAAAAAAAATTGTTGGCTATTTCGCAAACTACTACACCGATCGATCTGGTTCGTCTTTCTTTCAGGCTGAGCGCAATAGGATTAGGTTTATAGTTTAATTTTTCCGCGCATTCAAGGACCAGTTTCTTCGTTTCGGAACTGATCTCATAACTATCCCTCAGGGCACGTGAAACGGTTGAAACAGAAAGCCCTAACGCTTTTGCAATGTCTTTAATCGTTACGGCTTCAAATTTCATATTATAAAAAAATGGGGTGGAAATGATTCCATGCCAAAGTAAATTTATTTTCTTCAAACGTTGCCGGTAACGTTTGCGTAAAAAAACCCCTTACGCCGGCCTTTCACGTCAGCAATAGTTGGTAGCTTGTAGCCCCTTCCCTGGAATAATGGAACCACTGTTTTTCAAGGGCCCCAATGAAATTTCGAAAAGTCTGCTATATGAAAAAAACGATCTTGTTTTTACCCTTCCTTTTTTGCTGTGTACTTACCTCATTTGCTCAAACCAGGCAATTACAGGGTAGAGTAATCGATGATTCTTCAGGCACTGCTCTTGCCGGCGCTAGTGTAAGAGTTGCCAACTCTAACGGTGGTACTGCCACCAATGCTGCTGGAGAGTTTACACTTACTATCCCTGCAGGAAGAACCAACCTCGCTGTCTCCTATACAGGTTATCTTGTTTCTACTGTAGCGGTTTCTGAAAACGACAGAACTGTTGAAGTGCGTTTAAGAAGAAGCGCATCTTCATTAGAAGATATAGTAGTAATCGGTTACCAGTCTGTAAAAAGAAAAGATCTTCTTGCTTCAGTTTCTTCTGTTAGTGCAAGAGACCTGAGAGATATTCCGATTAACTCTGCCGCCGAAGCTTTGAACGGAAGATTAGCAGGCGTTACAGCAACAACTTCAGAAGGATCTCCTGATGCGCAGATACGCATTCGTGTAAGAGGCGGTATGTCTATCACCGGTGATAATTCACCTCTATATATTGTTGACGGGGTGCAGGTTGAAAATGGATTATCAACTATTTCTCCGCAGGATATTCAAAGTATAGATGTGTTGAAAGATGCATCTGCAACAGCGATCTATGGCGCAAGAGGTGCGAATGGAGTTATCGTGATCACTACAAAAAGCGGAAGACCCGGAAAATTGGTAGTGAGCTATAATGGTCACGTAGGTATCAGAAAACTCGCAAAAGAATTAGCCGTAATGAGTCCTTACGAATATGTGACTTACCAGTCTGAAAGATCCAGGGGAAGCAGTACAGACAGTACAAGTTTCACAAGCAACTTCGGTACTACATGGGATACATTATCAAATTATAAAAATGTAACACCGATAGACTGGCAGAAAGAAACTTTCGGTAATACCGGTATCACCACCAGTCATAATATAAGTGCATCAGGTGGCAATAAAAAGATCACTTATAATTTCGGATATACTTTTAACGATGAAAAAGCAGTGGTCCTTAATTCAAGTTATAAAAGGCATCTGCTGAATTTTAAAAGTGATTATAAAATAACCACTAATTTAAAAGCAGGTATCAGTGCCCGGTACACACTTCAGAATGTATACGGTGCGGGTGTTTCATCAGACCAGGGATCTTCTTACAGCAGGTTAAGGAATGCTGTTAAATACAGGCCGTTCCTTTCTTCAAACCAGAATATCGATGACCAGGATCCGCTTGCTGATCCTAACGTGGGTAATGGTTTGAACCTTGTTAATCCAATTTCACTTGCTAATGCAGAATACAGAAGAAAAACCACGAATGCTTATACGCTTTCTGCAAATGCTTCTTATAACATCACAAAAAATCTTTCTTTCAGATCTACGTTCGGATACGATCAGAATAGTTTTACTGACCTCCAGTTCAGCGATTCCATCACGCCTAACTCAATTATCAATGGTGGAAAAAGGCCAATGGCACAGTTGGATACTGTTACACGTAAAACGATCACCAATTCAAACGTCTTAACTTATTCTTTGAAGGGTTACAGGAACAAACACGATTTTGATGTGTTGATTGGTGAAGAAACTTACGACCTGAGAACAGAGGCCCGTTCAAGTTCTTTAAAAAATTATCCGTTGTTTACCAGCTTTAATGATGCATTCAAAAATACCAGTCTTGGTACTTATGTTAATGCGCCTACACTGGGCAAAACACGCTATACGAGCCTGTCATTCTTTGGAAGGGTGAACTATTCATTGTTAGACAAATATTTATTTTCATTTAACGTGAGGGCAGACGGTGCATCTAAATTCGCTCCCGGCAAACAGTGGGGATATTTCCCTGCGGCTTCTTTCGCATGGAGAGTTAAGAAAGAAAACTTTCTTCAAAACGTATCCTTCATTAATGATCTGAAATTCAGGGTTGGTTACGGTACTGTTGGTAATAATCGTATTGCTGATTATTTATTCTTAACAACATTTAGCAATAGCGGAAGATATTATTACGGATTGAATAACCAGATCGTAAACGGATACTACCCCACAAGTCTTGTTAATCCTGATTTAAAATGGGAGTCTACCGTTAACCGGAACTTAGGTGTTGATGTAACTTTACTGAAAGGCAGAATAGATTTTAGTGTTGATGTTTACAATAATAGTTCGAAAGATCTTTTGCTGAATGTACCGATCGCCTCTACATACGGTTACACAACGCAATTGCAGAATATTGGAAAAACGTCTAATAAAGGTGTCGAGTTTCAATTGAATGCATCTATTGTAAAAAATAAAAACTTTAGCTGGAACGCCAACTTCAATATTTCAACTAATAAAAATAAGATCGTTGCGCTGGGAGTTAATCAACCCTTCTTCTTCCCTGCTGCAAGCTGGGGTGTAAATGGACAGCCAACGGACTATATAGAAAGAATAGGGGATCCGGTAGGCTCAATGTGGGGATTGATAACAGATGGTTTTTATACTGTCAACGATTTCAATTTTACACCATCAGCCAATGGATGGGGAGTATATACTTTAAAAACCGGTGTGCCTTCGTATGGTACTGCTTTGGGAACGATACAGCCTGGTGCGATCAGGTTTAAAGATTTGAATAATGATGGAATAGTTGATATCGATCACGACAGAACGATCATTGGAAATCCTAATCCCAAGTTTTCCGGTGGGTTAAACCAGCAGTTCACTTATAAGCGATGGGATGCAAGTGTGTTTGTGAATTTCAATTATGGTAACGATGTTTATAATGCAAATAAAATTGAGTTCACAAATGGTTTCACTGCTAATTCAAATATGCTTCAGATCATGGAGAACAGGTGGAGAGTGGTAACACCAAATGGCCAGACGGCTCAGTATGTAAGTACAGTGAACGGCGCTAACCAGATCAATGGCATTGCTCCCGATCAGTTGGCGGCACTTAATGCAAATGCAACTATCTGGCAGCCTGCAAGAGGTACCGGTGCAGCCGCATTCATCCCGCATTCATGGGCAATTGAAGACGGATCGTTTTTGAGGATCAATAACGTAACTGTGGGTTATAGCTTACCTGTAAGAAATATCGCAGGCTTAAAAATGAGTAAACTTCGCTTATATGCAACAGCAAATAATCTTGCAATATTTACAAAGTATACCGGTTATGATCCTGAAGTAAGTGTAAGAAACAGTCCTTTAACACCCGGGCTCGACTATTCTGCGTATCCAAAAAGCCGCAGCTTTATTTTCGGTGTAAATGCAACTTTTTAATACCATAAAAATCAAGATATGAAAGCTCCATTTTTTAATAAAATAACAACAACAATAACAGCAGCATGTGTGTTGCTGGTATTAGGAGGTTGTAAGAAATATTTAGATCAGCAGCCGATCACCGATGTAACTACCCCTGCGGTTTTTAATAGCATTCCTAATGCCTATCTCGCATTGGTTGGCGTATATAGCAGGCTGGCAGGACAAGAGGGATACGGACAGCGTGTGAGCCTGTATTTTACTGTTGATACGGATGAAATGCAGGGACCAACAGGTACTGATGATGAAAGAAGGAACATAGCCAGGTATCAGCCTACACCAAGTAACACAGGTCTACCCAATCCCTTTACCCAAATGTTCCAGGGGATAGAGTTTGCTAATAATGTTATTGATAATATTCCAAAAATGACCCAGTACACAAGCGGTACTGACCAGGAGAAAAAGCAATTGCAGAGAATGTACGGCGAAGCATTAACACTGCGGGCACAATTTTATTTTGAAGCAATAAGAAACTGGGGTGATCTTCCTGCTCACTTTGCTTCTGCATCCACTCTTGCCAATGCAAATCCATTTCCTTCAAGAACAGACAGGGATTCTTTATACGACCAGCTTCTTGCCGATCTGAAAACTGCAGAAGATATTGTACCATGGAGAAATGAAGTAGCATCGATTGGTGATCCCATTGATGAAAGAATTACAAAAGGTGCGGTGAAAGGAGTAAGAGCAAGAATCGCATTATACAGAGGCGGATATTCTTTGCGTCAAAAAAGCGGAACAATGGAAAGAAAAAGTGATTACCTCACTTTTTACCAGATCGCAAAAGATGAGTGTAATGATATTATCAACTCTAATCAGCATGCACTAAATCCAAGTTATAAAGCTTTATGGAAAGACAATGTAGGTAAGCACGTGGTAGCTGATCCCCAGGGCGAATTAATGTTCCAGGTAGGAAGTATAGGAGGGGGTGGCGCAGAAGACAGCCGTTTAGGATTCTATGATGGTCCTAAAGTGAATAACCTGGGTAATGCTGCAATCAATGTGTTGCCGACCTATTTCTATTTATTCGATGCATTGGATCAGAGAAGAGATGTTACCATTGCTACATACAATGTTGCCGCTGATGGTATAACCAAAATTGCGCTTGGAAGTTCAAGCACTTCTGCAGCAACACTGCTGAATCCCGGCAAATACAGAAGGGATTGGAATACTAGTATTACACCAGCTTTTACCGGGCAATTCTTAGGTGACAAATGGCAGATACTGCGTTACTCAGACGTTTTATTAATGTATGCTGAGGCAGAAAATGAATTAAATGCCAATCCTACAGCTTCTGCATACAATGCAATCAACATGGTAAGAAGAAGAGGTTTTGGAAAACCAATTACAGTCGCTGATGCAACTGCAGATCTTCCTGCAGGCTTAAGCAAACAGGCATTTTTTGCAGCCATTGTAAGAGAAAGATCACTCGAGCTGGGTGGTGAAGGCGTTAGAAAATATGACCTGCTCCGCTGGAACCTCTTAGCGACAGCACTGGCAGAAACTAAAGCTAACCTTGCAAAAATTGGTCAGGCAACGCCTGCTGCGATGAGCCCATACAGTTATATGGCGCAGCCACCGGCTTACGCATTAACGAACACCTTGCCAACTTCAATGTATTTTAAGACTAACGCTACCGCTGATGATGCATCCATCTGGGCGAATTCATTTTATAATCCCACTCCTGCGGCTACACCTGCAGGCACAACAAAGCTGGCGTGGCTGAATGCAACAATCAGCTCTGCGAGCCTTGCGAGGTTTGCTACTGGCTTTACGCCGGGCAGATCAGAATTGTTTCCTATACCACAGCCGGCGAGAGATGCTAATTTTAATTTATCTCAAAATCCGGGATATTAAATTGATTACCCTGAGAAATAAAGGCTGCTTAATTGCAGCCTTTATTTTTTTAAAATCTTTGCTATGATTCCTAAAATGCAAACGTGCTTTTTACTCTCATTTTTACTCTTATCATTTTCCATTCCTCAACCAAAAAAAATAAAAACCTGGCTGATCGGGGATTCAACAATGGCGAATAAAGAAGTGAAAGCTTATCCGGAAACCGGCTGGGGAATGCCATTTGCTTATTTCTTCGATTCAACAGTAACAATAGATAACAGGGCTAAGAATGGAAGAAGTACAAAATCATTTCTTGAAGAAGGATTATGGAAACCGGTAGTTGAAAATTTACAGGAAGGCGACTATGTTTTCATTCAGTTTGGCCATAATGATGAAGTAAAAGAAAAAATAGGGAGGTATACCACTGTAGAAGAATTTAAACAAAACCTGGAGAGGTATATTTCAGAAACGAGAAATAAAAAGGCGATCCCGGTTTTACTAACGCCAGTGGCACGGCGCACATTTGATTCGTTGGGACACATTAAAGAATCTCACCGCCTGTACTCAGCCGCTGTTCGGGAAGTAGCTAAACAAAATCGTGTTCCATTGATTGACCTTGATCAGCGAAGTATGACGCTCCTTGAATCTTTCGGTCCCGATAATTCGCGTTTACTTTTTATGCATCTGCAACCAGGAGAACATCCCAATTATCCTGAAGGCAGAAAAGATGACACTCATTTTAATGAACTGGGCGCCAGGAAAATGGCCCAGCTTGTTTTGGCAGACATTAAAATAAAACTCCCTGCATTGGCAGAGCGTATTATTAAAATCAGTGCTAAATAATGCCTCCAGGCAGCTAAACAGAGACCTGCAGCGTTCTATTTATTACAGTAACGCTGCAATGAGGAAAACAAAACCCCTACTCATCGGAAGGGCATAATTTTCGTATATTGTATAACTCCCGTTGCTTTGATCCGGAATATGCATATGTGCAGGAAACACACGACATTGATCTTCTTTTTTATTCTTCTTTCTGTCAAAATATTTTCACAGACTGACTCCTCTGCATGCCCTCCCAACAACGGCTTTGAGATGGGAAATTTTGATTACTGGGTATGTGCCGCGGGTACAGTTGATGGCGGAGGTACGGTTCACCTTACTCCCACACAAGCTATTAATGGCAGGCATACTATTATTGCAACAGGAACAGGGACCGATCGTTACGGGAACTTTCCATTGCTTTGCCCTTATGGCAGCGGAAAATCAATTCAATTGGGAAATGATAATGTTGGGCATGAAGCTGAAAGTGTAAGCTACACTTTTGTCATACCTGCAAACCGCGATGATTATACAATTACTTACTATTATGCGGCGGTACTTCAAACACCTAACCATCAGCCGCAGGAACAACCAAAGTTCGTTGGTAAGATGTTCAATGTTACTGATGGGGTTGATATTGATTGTGGTTCGTTTGAATTTGTTGCCTCCAGGAATATTCCCGGTTTCCAGGTTTCGCCCACCAGTGATAGCGTAGTATTTAAACCCTGGTCGCCTGTAACAGTGAACCTGCATGGTTATGGTGGAAAAACAATCACAATGGAGTTTATTACTAATGACTGTGTTTTTCAAAGACATTTCGGATACGCATACCTGGATGTTGATGAAAATTGTCACGCCTCTCCAATCACCGGCACCACATATTGTACAGGTAATACTTCTGTGTCATTAACGGGCCCGTATGGTTATGCTCAATATGAATGGTATAATGCTGATAAAAGTCAATTGCTCGCAACAGGAAATCCTTATGTGATAAAGCCACCGCCTGCAGGTAACACAAATTATATATTGCATGTGCTCCCGTTTGACGGGGGAGGATGTGAAGCAACATTACCGGCTATCGTTTCTTTTTCTCCTGAACCTTTAAATTTAAAAGTGATTGATTCGCTCGGAAGTTGTGCCTCGTCAGGAGTTGATATTACTTCTGCATTTATTACTGCAGGAAGTACCGCCGGTTTAAAATACCAGTATTACACCAATCCTGATCTCTCCAGTATTTTATACTCACCCAATGCGATCAGGCAAACCGGCATCTATTATATTAAGGCGACTAATAAAGTAGATTGCCAGGATGTAAAACCTATAAAAGTTATTATTTATGATAAGCTGAATGTTGCTGTAAAGCCACTGTTAACGGCTTTCTACCCGCACACTGTCGATATAACCGACCGTTCCATCTTTTCAGGCAATCTCGCCGGAATAACTTACTCGTACTGGAAGGATATCGCGGCTACCATTACTTTACCGAATCCTGAAGCAATAGGTAATAACGGCACCTATTATATAAAAATGGTGAACTACCTCGGTTGCGAAACAGTACTTCCTGTAAAGGTTGAAATAAGGATACCACCACCACCAAACGCTTTTTCTCCTAATAACGATGGTATTCATGATACATGGGAAATACCCCAGCTCGAATTATTTCCTGAATGCACCGTTGATGTGTATACCCGTTACGGCAGGCAGGTTTATCATTCGAAGGGATATAATAAACCATGGGATGGCAAACTCGATGGTGAGCCATTACCAATAGGAACTTATTATTTCGTTATCAAATTGAATAATATATATCCTCGCTTTTCCGGTTTCCTTTCTCTGTTGAAATAATCTTATTCTGTTGGTGATAACGATTGCGTAAAAAATCACATGACTCATCGTGCAGTCCCGTTATATTTTTTGATTTTTAGGAAAAGATTTTAAACGCCTGCTAATGCTCCATAAAAATTTATTACTACCATTTATTCTTGCTGTTTTATTCTTTCATTCGGCCCCGGCACAATACAATAAGTATGATTTTGTTGTTGCAAAAGATGGAACCGGTAATTATACA
>JAQBNK010000023.1 GCA_028288595.1 Chitinophagaceae bacterium | reverse complement strand
AAATGACTGAAGAATTTTCAGTAATTCTTCCATCTTTTTAATTTATAAATGACAAAAAATGTAATGGTACTGAAAAAAAGTATTGTGACCAGCGCCAGGGGTTGCATTGTAACAGTCAGCCTGTTTGGAAGATTTAATTGACTGAGAAATGCTATTAGGGATGCCCACATGAGAAAAAGTGCCGGGAGTTGCAAATATCTTCTCAATACAAAAATGCAAACTAGCGTAAGCACAATGCCAGCTACACCGAGAACAGAAAACGTCATGCCGGCACGTAATGCAAACAAGACATACCAGGCGTATGGCGCGCCCCATTCACGCCCAATAATCAATATTACACAGAAGCTTATAAACTGTATTATGGGATGTGAAAGAATAGATATTGGTTTCATAACGTTTTATTTAGTTACATGGCCCATGGCTCATACTTGTATAAGCTTTGTTTCCTTTGACCTCAGCGCTTGAATTACCACTCAGGGCAATATCTGTAATCTTTTTATATAAACCTTGGGGCGTATTACTGCCATTTGCGATTCCGTAACCGGGGATTTGATACTGTGGTATAGTAAGATTACCTCCCGCAGCATTAAAAACTGCAAGGGCAAAATCAGTGCAATTATATGAAGCAATATTATAATCATGTGTACTTAAAACTTGCATGGTATTTAACGCCTTTTGTAGTTGGGCAGGCGTAACTGAAATCGTATATCGTGCATTATATTCATGACCACCGTTATCAATAATTTTGGATGGCCCATCATCGCCGGAAAGAGTTTTAAATTGGGAGTCGGGGTAAAAACCGATATTTTGAACTATCACACCACCTGCTCCATTTTTATAAAACTCAATAAATGCATGACCAGGGCTGTTATCACTCCAGTTAAAAAAAATTTCAGGATGACCATCAACAGGAATATCTGTTTCAATACTAATAGTACACGTTGCCCCATTATCTGGTATTTGTCCAAAACAGTCAATATATTTTTTGACATCAATCTTTTCTTTAATCTCCGGGTGCTCCGTATCGATTGTCACGATACCACCTTCACCTCCTCCATCGCCCCCGCCTCCTCCATCGCTGCTTTCCCAGGGGTTCTCCAGGTACATGTAGTCGTTATCAGGCCAGTAATTAAATAACCACCAGAGGCTTAAAAGGGTATTATAATTAATGGTATTATTATGAATAGTAGTGGATACTACAACATCTTCCAGCGTGCAGTCCGGGCATCCCGGTTCCATCCTGGCTCCTTTCAGCAAAAGGACGGAGGGGTGAAGTGATAAAATAAAACCATCTACAACCTTTGAAGATATTTGATGATCGCGTTTAAGTGAACTTGCCTGGATGTTACCATTAAAAGAAGCTTTGCCCCCCTTACTCCCGGGTGTAATACTTCCGTCAATGTGTAGTATTTTCCCGGCCAGAACTTTTTCTTTGCTGTCTATTTGTAACAGGATGTAATCCTGAAATAAATCTCTTTCTTTAAATGCCACACGCAGCAAAGCATTATTCGTTCCGGGGATTTTGCTGCGTACTGAACGACTAAAATCAAGCCGGGAGAAATCAATCGAAGACAGACTGTCCCTTAAAATTTTTTGAATGTTGTTCGGTTGTACAGGTTCCGTTTTCCTGCAGGAGGTAATAATAAGCCCCGCGAGTAAGATCGCGTAAATCTTTTTCATAGTATTGGTTTTGGTTTGCGATTTAAACGTAGCCGAAGTGTAATCGACTGCTTCATTAAAATCTTATACAAATAAATAGAGCGCGTGTGAAAATGTCAACTGGTATTTATACGGGATTTTAGCGGTCCAAATGTTTTCGCATATTGATTTAACTAATTCCAGTATTAATACTGGTTATAGTATTGACTGATAAAAATAAAATTGCAGTTAATTAAATCAACCCATTCATGAATAATCACATTTCATTACAGCAGGCAATTGCTATGACTACGCGGTACAGGGAAAATAAAACCTCTATCCTTGCACCTGGGGTATCAATGGATATACTATGTATCAGTGAAACTTTTCCGAAACTTGCAGTGACCGGCTTGCTTGCACAGGAGGGCGCAGAATTTTTAAGAATCTATTATGGCATGGATGAACAACTGGATGTACATGCTATTGTAGTGGCCGCGGATAAAGACGGGAAGGACATGCTTACTAGCGCGGGTCTTACAGGAACAGCTGATGACCCAATCTTAGAGGAAGCGTCCCGGTGCCCGCCCTTGTGCCCTGCCGTGCCGTCCCCGCTAAATCCTTAATAAACGATGTATTATACCGCTGTTATTGTTGGTTATACGAATTTGATTGCGGCATTCATCGGCCTGAAAAGATTCAGGGTTATTCATTACGCTTACAGGCCTTTTCTCTATCTGGTTTGGGCCGGAGTATTATTTGATTCCCTGAGCTATATATCCAACGCCAACAGTGGCAGCAATACTGTTGTCATGAATGTTTATACATTGGTAGAAAGTCTCTTCGTGATCTGGCTTTTTAAGACCTGGGATGTCACACATGCCAGGAAAAAATTTTACCGGCATCTCGCTGTTGTTACCCTGATACTTTGGTGTACGGACAATTTATTACTTTATAATATCAATCATTTCAATGCGCTCTTCCGGATTTGTTATTCATTTATCATTATTTATCTGGCGCTTCATGAAATAAACGGGTTACTGCTGGAAAATAGGATCAGGGAATGGCAGAATGCGCGGCTACTGGTGTGCTGTGCCTTTCTTCTTTACTTCACGTACAAAGCACTGTTCGAACTTTTTTATTTGGACGATCACATCTTAGATGACCGGCATAAAATTTATCTTTTTTATATAATGATCTGCATAAATGCACTTACTAACTTAATTTACGCTGCAGCAATGTTATGTATACCCAAGAAACAAAAGTTTATTACCTGTCATTGGTAGGAGCCATTATACTAACGGTTTTCTTATTATCATTTTTATTATCCATGATTGCCCAGTACAAAAAAAACCGGCAGCTATTTAAAGAAAAATTGCATGCAGAAATTTTTGGTTCGGAAGAAGAAAGAAGCAGGATAGCCGCGGATATACATGACGATGTTGGACCGCTGTTATCTGTGGTAAGATTACAGGTAGAAGCAATGACGGCGTCAAATCAGGATGAACAAAAACAGGTTTCCACCCTGCATCATATTGATCGTATAATGGATCGTCTTGCTTTTATTTCCGATTCCCTTGTGCCTTCTTCTCTTGCACCGGAAGGATTTATGCAGGCGGTCAAAGATTACTGTGATTGGGTGAACACTACAGGAAAAATAAAAATAACTTATAATTTTTTACCGGGCCTGTCCTTACCAGGTGGTAGGGAAATACACCTCTACCGTATTATTCATGAATTAATTCATAACGCCGTTAAACATTCGGGAGCGCGTTCAATAGATATTACGGCACGGGCTGCAGTTAAAGCTGCTACGTTTCAAATTTTCGATGATGGAAAAGGTTTTAATTTTCATTCTGCCCTCAGGAAATCTACGGGCAGGGGATTAAAAAATGTGATGAACCGCCTGGAAATGATCGAGGGGAAAATGTACATCAACGCTTCCGAAAACGGGGGTACCAGTTACCTCATAGAAATACCTTTACATCATTTGAACAACGATGATAAAAATAGCAATAGCAGACGATCATAAAATTCTGAGGGAGGGCCTGAAAGCAATCTTTGACGCGCAGCCTGATATGAAAGTGTGTGCAGAAGCGGCGGATGGAAAAGAATTGCTTGAAAAAGTCAGGGCCGGTCAGCCCGACATTATCCTGGCAGATATCATGATGCCAGTGATGGATGGAATTATGGCAACCGCAGAAATAAAAAAAGAATTTCCGGACATCAAAATAATTGTGCTTACGATGGCGCGCCTGGAAAGTTATGTTGTCAGGATGCTTGAAGCCGGTGCCATGGGTTACCTGGCAAAAAATTCCGGGAGTGCCGAAATGCTTGATGCTATTCGTAGTGTTCACCAGGGCATACCCTATTTCTGTAACAGCTCTTCTGAAAAGCTGGTGAGAATGATATCAAAAAGTGCTTTCAATCCCTTTGATCACAGCTCTTCCCTTCCTGAATTCACTGCAACCGATAAGGCCATTATCAGGCTGATGTGCGAGCAAAAAACAAACAAGGAAATCGCTGCAGAACTTTTTCTGAGCAAAAGAACAGTGGAGTGGCACAGGACGAATCTGCAGGAGAAAATGCAGGTAAAAAACGCGGTAGGTATTGTACTGTATGCGATTAAGAACGGTCTGTATATTTTGCCATCCGATCATGCTTTCCTGTAAAGGAAAAATCACCTGGCAATAACAGGTATTAATACTGTTGATTCTTTATTATGCGCATCATAGGTTTATCACGCGATGAATGGTGATGTTGCTATCAGAAATAAAATTAAGCTTCTTCAGGTGCAGCAATATATTATGACCAACCTGCATGCAGACTTGTCTGCTGCAAATGTGGCTGCACATTTTTCCATGAGTGTCTCTTCCTTGTTTCATTTATTCAGCAAACAATCTGCAGGCACTTACAAGGAATTCGTCATTGATACACGCATGAAAAAAGCGCTGGAGCTTTTGAACTCTACCAATCTTTCAGTTAAGGAAATACTGGCGCATACAGGATATAACGACCGCTCCTCGTTTAACAAATGTTTCAAAAAAAAATTTCTTAAGCCCCCTTTGCATTTCCGAAAATAAAAGTGGAAGCAAAGATCAGTTCTGTTGCTTGCACGTTATTCCATACAATTGCAGGTTATGCCTCAGCTTCACTATTGACAAAGCTTTAATTGCTTCGGAGCTTTGCTTCATCAAAAACACTCACCGGTGAAACAGGTCAAACCGAAAACCTGTATAAAAACAAGTAGGTATTATCAAACAAATATTTTCGTTATGAAAAACTTTAAAATTATTTTAATTGCCCTGCTGGTTACCACTTTCATGGTAGCAAGTGCATTCAGGATTTCACGCACCACGACCAAAGAAAAAGCCGCGGTCACAATGGCTATACGCTATAATGGGATCAGTGATGACATAGCTGACCTCAAAAATCCGGATAACTGGAGCACGGGTACCAGTGGTGGCGAATGTACCGGTTCCCAGGTTCCCTGTGTTTTACAATATCCCGGTACACAGCAGGATTTCGAAGATTTTTTAAACGGCGTTTCAGCAAAATCGGACTTTGATGAGTACCAGCACTCGAGCCAGGATATTCAGTAAGATGATGCCCCCGTTAATGGGGGGCATTTTTTTTCGTTTCATATTTTGTTTTATTATCCCCTGCTTTACCCGGTAGAAAGCTGCAAAAAAAATGGGGAAAACCCCATTTCTGCACGGACACTGCAACGCTACATTTGGCCCTATCAAAACTTTTGCAATGAACACCAAATCAATAGCAGTTTTGCTGTTTTCTTTTTCTGTCTGCTGGATATCTTTCGAACCAAAAAGCATTCCTGCCAAACCACTCGATCAGCACCTTTGTACGATACGGGGCCGGACACGTCCAGGGGATAGTTTACAAGGAGAAGGCCGGTTACTATGGACCCGGAAAACCGTTTCAGTTTATTTTTTGGACGATGACGCCAATGTCCGTGATCGCGTTCTCAAGATAGCCAACGGCTGGCAGCCCTATTCGGGTATCCGTTTCCTCCGATCATATAACCAGCGATCTTCTGATATAAGAATATCATTCAGAACGAGAGGATGGTGGTCATACGTGGGCTCTGAAGCTTCGCAAATTAAAAAAGACTCGGTTACTTTATCACTAGACCAACTTTATTTATACGCACCTGCAAAGTTTAAATCTGTTGTGCTCCATGAATTCGGACACTGCCTTGGTCTCTTGCATGAACACCAGCATCCCTTTTTGAAAATTAACTGGAACCTCGGCAATCTGTACAAATATTATAAGGAAACTTTTAACGTCGATCCCCCATGGGTTCGTCAAAATGTTTTGAATCCCTACGTCAGTAATACGGCTGTTTACTGTGAACCCGATAAAAACTCCATTATGATTTATGCGATTCCGCCCGGTTTAACTACGGATGGACTTGTTATCGAGGAACCGTTGGATCTATCAGAATCAGATAAAAAATTCATCAGCAAGATTTATAACCATCAACCCTGCAACTAACTTTTATGAAAAAACATCTTTTACTCCTGGTGTCAGTTCTCGTAATAAGGGCCGGTCATGGTCAACAGCAGCAAACTAATAGTCAACAGCAGGCCGGCAATGCTCAACCCAAACTCGACAAAGACACTCCATATAGTAATAAAGTGGTCACGTTCGATTTTGCTAACCCTGTTTATCCCTCCCCCAAGAAAATAAAACCCCGGCAATCTATAGCATTAGTCTTGCAAAATTTGAATCCCTATCTCTATGATGTAACTATAAATGATTCTTTAATTATTTATGCAAGTCAGCAACCTCCTTTATTCGGGCAATTATTTAAGCTTCCTGAGCTCCATGCAATTCCGTCCACCCCACCAACGACCAATCTAAATGGAAACGGCAATACCCCAATACCCCGTTCCCGTGCAGCAACAGCAAAAAAAGAAGAAACCAGCCTGGAAGAAGAATTAAAAGATTTTATTTCTGATTATTCTATGAAGGAAAAAGAAGTTCGCGATATTTTAAGTAATGCAGCTGTTGCGGATAATCTTCAGAAGCTGCTAGTCAATTGCTATTCCACAATAGTTGAGTTAAAAGAACAGGCAGATGCGTACATAACAGGTAAGCTGGAAGCATTACCAGCTGCATCGTTACCCTCAGGAATTCAGGGAGAGATAGAAAAACTGTCTGCTGACGCCCGGCTTGATATTCTGGCCTACATGGAAACGGGTGAAAGCCTGAAAAAACAATTAATTACGATCCTGGATCGTCCCGGGAAATTGGACCTTAACGAATACAAAAGCATACAAAAAGATATCAATGAAAAAGTTGTACCGGTTGACAAAATTCTGGAGAACTGCAAAAAACTTCTCTCTAAACTCGATGAGTTCGACCAGGCTAAAGTGGGAACAGTAATCGAAGAGAATTATAAAAAACTAATGACTTCGCGGATCCAAAAAACAATTATTAAAGCAACGATGTATAACACCGATGAAGTTCTGATGAATGTTAAAGTGAAAAAGAAAAATGAAGGAGCATGCAAAAATGAAATAGGCGATTTTCCTGTCATTGGGATTGTAACGGGTGGGGTCAAAATTGATTTCAGTACCGGCCTCGTAGTCAACATAGGTAATAGGAAATTCTTTGACCAGAAATATCATTATGACTCTGTATTCAGGAACACGAATACTTTTGCAGATAGTGTCTCCATTACAAGGAACAGGAATAATAATGTAGTTTCTCCATCCATCGGCGTATTCTTTCATGTGTATACCAGGATACTTAAACACATAAATGGTGGGGGAATGTTTGGGGCTTCGCTAGCTTCAGATGAAAGACTATACTATCATTTGGGTGGCTGCGTAATGATCGGTAAATCAGACAGGGTGATAATCGGCTTCGGCGCTTCAATTGCAAAAGCAGAAGTTTTAAATGGACAGTATGTAGAAGGTCAACAAATCAAAAGATCCCTTGCTCCAACAGCCATATCAACTGAAACGTCCACCAGGATAGGCATGTATACAAGTGTAACATGGAATCTCAATCTCATTAAATAATTAATGCAGAAAGAGGGGCGCACATAACCTGCGCCCTCTTTCTGCATTAGGAAATATAAATTTCTCATCTTGGGTTTTGTTGGAGGCCCGACACAGTTACCAAATCTTCCGGCAGGGCCAGGGCATATCTTAAATCTCCCGGATCCAGTTGCAGGGTCACACCATTAATCACCCGCTTTAAAATAATCCCTGCTCCTTCCCTGTTCAGTCTTTTAATATCCATCCATCTGAGCCCGCGCATCGCAAGTTCTTTTCTTCTTTCACTGAGAATTTTATTTAAAGCATCCGGAGCATTAACGGCGGTAAGAGAAACAAAGGTCCCGGTCTTCCACCTTGTTTTTAGTAAAGTGTTCAGGTCATTCATTGCGGCACTATAGTTTCCTGCCCTTGCATAACATTCTGCGCGCGTTAAAAACATTTCATCACTGGCGATACCGCTGAATAACGCAGTGGCTCCTTCATAACTTCCGCGGAAAGCAAAACTTCCGTTGTTATTGCTTTTAAAAAAAAGTGTTTTTCTTAAATCATTATTATCATAGGAGCGGTATAACACCGAATCGATTTTAGCACGCGAAGGATTGATCGGTGCGGGCACTATCATGCGTGATTTAAAAATCACTTCAGTGTTAAATTCAGGAAATGCGAAAGTGGCGGCGCCATTTAGTGAGTTATAATTCATCAGTGTGGAATTCAGTTGCAGGCTGGAATCTGCATAGAGACCGGCCAGGTCATATTTGGCCATAGACAGGTAGACACGTGCGAGTAACCCGTAAGCTGCAGTACGCGAGGGACGAAGTACGGTAACAGGTCGCAGTGGTAGTAAAGGTATTGCTGATTTCAGGTCTTCAACAATGCGGTTATAGCTTTCTTCGACAGTTGCTCTCGCAGAAAATTTATTAAAATCAGGATTGAGCCTGAGTACAATACCTGCTTCTTTTTTGGCAGTGGTTTCATCATAGGTAACGGACCATAAAACGGTGGCCTGGAAAAAAGAGCGGGCACGAAAAAAGAAGGCCTGTCCTTTTACATTATTTTTCTCGGCTTCATTAAGGTAGCTGACTTTTTCTGCATGATCGAGCACTGTATTAGCTACATACACGACATCATAGAGGTAGGACCAGTCGTTAGGGAAAGGAGTAAAAATATTATCCTTTTCCCAGGTGTACATCCTGCGATAACCTTCAGCCAGCGACTGGTAATCGGCATCCAAAAGGTAATAGTTATCGCTGCTCACCTCCCCTGCCGGGGCATCAAAATAATTCATCTTAAAATCGTAGTTGTCCATCAGTGATTGCAGCTCTTCGAGTTTTGAGGGTATCACGAGTTTTTTGTCCGGCTTCTCATCAAGAAATTTTTTGCATGAACTGGATAGGGCAAACAAAACAAAAAACAGCCACCAGCATTTTACACATACAGCTTTATATCTTGTTATCATAATTCAATAATTTTTTCAATTAAAAAATAACTCTTACACCTGCAGAAAAAGTTTTAGCAGGCGGAATGACACTATTGGCATACGCAGGATCGATGTCATAACGTGTAGCTTTCCAGAGTATACCTAAATTGCTTGCTGTAGCAAAGAGTTCAAGTCTCCGGTAAACAGGCTTTCTTCCGGCCACCGGGAGCAAACTATAGTTTGCCGTGACATATTGCAGCCTAATGTGATCACCTTTTTCTGCAAGCACTTCGGAACCATTATAGAAAGCGTCCCTTTTCGAATTGGCGGGGTATACCAGGGATGGTACCGGCGTGGAAATTTCGTCTCCAGGCTTCTGCCAGCGAAGGGCGTAATCACTGTTACCTGCATATCCGGAAAAAAGGGTGTTATAATTAATCGACTCACGCATAAAATAAAAACCAAGCTGGTAGGTGATGCGTGCGGTAAGACTAAAATTTTTCCAGCTGATGGTATTGCCAAGGGAACCGAACCATTTGGGCATACCGCGTCCTATGTATCGTAAATCATCAACCGTGGTATTACTCCCGGTCAGGACAGTATAGTCTGTTGAGATTTGTCCTTTAAGATATCCTCTCGGGTCACCCGTTAAAGGGTCAAGCCCCGCTGATGGGTAAGCAAAAACAGAGTACACCGGTTTTCCTTCGAGCCCCGCAATTACATTTCCTCCATTAATAAAATTACTTCCCTGCTGGCTTGATAAAAAATAGCGGGTGACGTGGTCACGGTAAAAACTAAGGTTAAGGTTGGTGGTCCATTTAATCCCGCGGGTGCCATTCGTGTTGATAGTGTTCAGCACCAGATCAGCACCCTCCCCCTTCATCTCTGCAACATTTTTTGTAATGACACCCATACCAAGTCCTGCTGAATAATCAATTGGCGTTTTGCCATATAGATCTTTACCTTGTTTCCGGTAATATTCTACTGATCCTGTAATGTGCCCGCCGGTAATACCAAAGTCAAGACCAAGGTTTAACTGCCCGCTTTTTTCCCACCTTAAATCAGGGTTATAATACTTGTCGATATAAGCCGCTGGTGTTTGGGTATAAGGAGATGTATTGAGATAAGCGATCGTAGTGACCGCGCTCTGGGAAGGGTCTACATTGCCACTGTATCCGTACGTAATTCTTAATCTCAGCTTCGACAGGTAAGCCATCTTCATAAATTTTTCTTTCAGTACGTCCCAGCCGGCTCCTGCTGACCATAGCGGTGTCCAGCGGTCATTGGTGCTGACACCAAAATTATTTGACGCATCCCTCCTTGCGCTGAATGATAGCATGTACCGCGCTTTATAACTGTAATTGATATTGCTAAAAAAAGAAACAAAGTGCGTTAGCCTTGACTGGAGTAAATTATTATCCGGTACCAATAAAAGACTGCCACGGATATAGGTAGCATAAGCAGTTGCGTTGTCGACGCTCACACTTAATAAATTATCATCGTTATATCCATAGAGTCTGCGTGTGTTGCCTTCGTATTTTACTTCACTGATCTCTGTTCCTGCAATCGCATCAATGGTATTTCTTCTCCATGTCCGGGATACATTAAATTGTGCCCGGAATTTAGAAGAGTTGATAGTTTCAGTTGTTTGATCGAGTATGCCACCTTTGGGAACCCGGTATGTCACTGCACCGGTTGTGGTGTTGAGCTGACTGAATGTATTGACCAGGTCACGCGCGAAAAAGCTCTGTTCATCATTCAGTGTTCTGGAATTTACCTGCTGGCTTTCATATTGGTATTTGAAATCAGCGCTAAGCGCTCGTGAAATTTTGTAGCTCGCATTAATATCAGCAATGAGGTCGCGGGTAACTAATCTGCTTTCAGAATGTTGGTAATCTGTTAGGGGGTAATATCTCCAGTCACTTAATTTTCCGGCGCCTGCCGTATCAATATAGGCCTGCCGGTATTTAGTGTAAACCGCAACTGCGTTTCCGTTATCATCGGCGAGTCTGGTATAAGGCGGTATACGTCCCTTGGATGTATTGATGGAACTATATCCCGGCTTCCCTGATTGAGTTGAACTTTGAGTAAAATAAAGATTAGTTTGAAAACTGAGCTTTGAAGAAATGCGGTAATTCGCATAGGACCGCATGTTAATCCGGTCATAGGCGGCTGCGAGGGAGGAGACATTTTTATCAGCACTTCCTGAAAAAAGCCAGGCTATATTTTCTGAACCACCTTTTACAGAAAGGCTGTATTGCTGGTTTACCAGAGGCTGGTAAAAATATTTCAGGAAATCATTTCGAACATCATATCGCTTAAGGCTATCAAGCCATATTTTGGACTGGTCCGCTGTGATAAGACCGCGCTTTAACTTCAGCAGCACTTCATATACAGGTGAAATAAAAGGACGGGATGTATTAGCAGTATCTGATAAATTATATCCTTTGGAATATAAAAATTGTTCGAGATCGATCATATCAGCGCTGGCTATCGGGTGCAGGTAAAATAGATCCGGCTTATCTCCTACTGTAATGCTTGCGCTGAATTCAGTTTGAACCGCCTGGTTAAATCTTCCTTTCCTCGTTGTGATCACAATTACACCGTTACCAGCTCTTGCTCCCCAGATAGAAGCGGCAGCTGCGTCTTTTAATATCGTGATGTTTTCAACTTCGTTAGGATTGATATTATTGATGTCACCTTCATACGGAAAATTATCAACGATGATCAGCGGGTTCTTGGGGCCGGAGATCGTACTGAGTCCTCTTACCATGAGTTGTCCGTTGGTATTTTGTTTTCGGTAAACGCTCACGCTGTTAGAAATCGCTTCGAGCCTGCTTAAGATATCTGTTGACACCTGCTGGTTAAATAGGGCGCGGTCCGTAAATGCAAATGAACCTGTTGCGCGTTCTTTAGGAACTTGCTGGTAGCCGGTGCTGACCGTCACATTTTCCAGTTCACGGACAAGCGGTGACATGTCAATGAGTAACGGTTTTTTGCTGAAAGCTTCAGAAATCATAGTAACAGGTTCATATCCTGCGCGGTGAATAATGACACTGTCGTCAGTGTAGTAAGAGCGGGCAGAAAAATTTCCCATTGCATCAGAATATACGGTGACATGACTTTTCTTAAGTGTTATGACTGCACTGGCAATACCCTGCTTCTCTCCCTGCAGGCGGAGTGTTCCGGTAATGGTTACAGGAACTTTAAGCCTGCTTGTATCATCGTTTAAAAAAACTTGATCAGTTGCTTCCTGCGCTTTTGGAATATCTTTTTTTTCTGGTAACACAAAAGCATCGCCGCTTAAAAATTTTTGAATATTGAGTGAGTTCACTTCTTCAGATGAAGTGATGGCTTTAATTTTTCCATCCGGTGATATCCATACATAATGCGGGAGTAAACGGTGATAGAACAGGTGGTCAAGGACGGTGTCATGGGTAATACCATCGAAGGAGACTTTCATTTTATGATTACGTTCTACCTGCTTTATAGCAGCTTTTATTTTTTTATCATCATCCAGTGTGCTTAGCGAATTAACAGGGACGATTTTTAAAGAACCAGCAAACTGTTTTTCTAAAGAGTCGAGTACCGGCATCTTCTTTAAACACGATCCGCACCAGGAAGCCCAGAAATCAAGAATGATAGCTTTGCCTTGCGATGCGGATACAGACTTAGCTATATATGATTTTGCTTGTTCAGGTAAAGTATCACCAGTATTTATACTGGCGTTTTGTGCTTCTGCGATGCTTGCCATTATTAGCAAGGGCAAAGCTGTAGCCATAGCAACATATTTGAAGTTCATTGCAGTTAGTTAAAGATTAAAAAAGTTGTTTGGAGATTAACTAACTCTGGCTATTCCGGGTTCTTAGGTTTGGAACTGTAAAGAAGCCGTAACAAAGCTATACTTACATCAACCCATTGCTTGGCTAGTTGTTCGGAGATTTTCATTTCTTCGGCGGCGGCGGCAAAAGAAAGTCTTTGCACGTAATGGAGGTAGCATGCTTTTTTCAGGAAAGATGGCAGGTTGAGGAAGGCGGTTAAGAAGAAATCAAATTGTTCCTCATCTAATTTGGTTGGTGTGGAAGTATCTTTTACGACATCCTGCCAGATTCGATCAAGGCCGATAAGATAAAAAGCAAAGGATAGATTATTTGAAGCAGGCAAAATAATAAGCCAGGGGCTCATTTTTTCATTACTGAAGCGTGAGAAGATGCTTCCATAATAAAATGAGCACCCCGACTCAAAAAGATGATTATATAGTTCGTGATTTTGTCTCATTAGGCAGTTTCTCACGCTGGCAGTAATGAGACATAAATTAAACAGCCTTCGCTAAAGATAGGAAAATTTTGGAATAACGTACAATCATACGTTATGATATTTTAAAAATTCTTTGACTTTCCCTAAATGAAAGCCAAGGAAAAAGAAGAGAAAGAAAACATTAAGCTACGCTATGCCGTAGGCTTGGCTAATGCATTGAAAAAAAGTCAATACAAAAGTTTTCGTGACTTTGCTCTAAATATCGGCTTCGAGCCGTCGTATATGCAAAGAATAGCATCCGGAAAAGTTGACATAGCTCTTTCTACTTCAATCTCCTTAGCTGAAGGATTAGGAATTAGCTATGCTATTCTTTCAAATTATTATGACGAAGTACAGGAAACTGAAATAAAAGATTTCCTAAAAGAGCAAAACCGAAATAAACGAAAAAAAGGACTAATTTCTAAAAAGAAGACTTCAAAACGAGCCAAGAAATAAAGTTCTCTAAAAAGAATGCAACTTTTTATTGCAAAGGCTTTCTACAATTGTCAGCATGCGACTTACTTTGTCCCAGAGAGTGATTGCCTCTTTTTCACTGATCGAGTAATCATCCCTATATCTTGCATCAATGTATCCTCTCTTGAGTAAATCAAATAAATACTTATCCTCCTTATCTATCTCAGTCCGAAAAATATGATAAAGATCTTCAGAAAATGGCTTAGCTTTTTTTCGAAGCTTCCATAAATTATGTGTTTTAGGCTTATAATCTGTGAAAACTAACAAGATGGAATAATATAAACTTTCTGTTGCCTGATGTAATAAAAAAGCAGTGATTTTATAGTCGCTTTCACTAATACTAACATGAGAATATTTTAAAAATTTGCCAGCCTGAGGAAACCATGTATCAAAATATCGTTGAGCTTTTTCTTTCTTTTCTTGGGAAGACAATTCCTTTGGTTGTGAAAACTCAGTTATAGAAGTTTCGTAAAGCAGTATCCCTTCTTTTACTATATCCACGAAAAAATACTCACCCAGTTCTAGTCCTTTATTGACATAATCAATTGAATGAATTTCGAGGTTTACAGGAGGATCGATGTGTCCACTGCGGTTCACAATATCCCGCTCAAGGTCTGAAGCCTTTAAAGGCGTGTCTTTAGTGACAACTAAAAAGTCGTAGTCACTGATGTACTCATGTCTGGTGCCGTCTTTATCCAAATACCTGTTTTCAACATACGTCCCCTTTGCATAACTACCGAAAAGAATTATTTTTTCTGCCTTTGTAACCTCTTTAATAATCTCTGTTATTTCCAGGATTTGATTTTGTTTGGCGATTGGTAAATGACTTAATGAAGTTTTCACGTTTTAAAATTAGTGATATCTCGCAATTCAAAAGTCAAAAGACCTTTGCAAAATCAAAAGCAGTAACCTTTTAATACAGGACCCGGGAAACAATTATTCGAGATAAAGAGCCCTTATGGAAAAACAGGTTTAATATAGTATTAGACAAAACTATCAATCACAAGCATCTAATTTATTAATAGGGTTTTCTCATTTCTTTCTCAAAAAATAAAACTGAGCTCCCACTCGTCTTATGAAACAATCAAAAACTCATCACTAATATTTCATTAAAAGCTTTTTTTAAGGAGGTCAAATTGTTGGTAAAAGAGAGCAATGTGAAAATTTTCTCTAATAAAATGGAAATATCTAATAATATCTGGTTCTGCGCCCTTGTCACTTATAATAATGATTGAACTTGTCACCTTGATCCCATTCCAAATGCATATTCCATTAACTGCCCAAAAGCTTCACGAATGCTTTGACGGAGATCGGGGTAAGTTTTTATTTCGTAAAATATAAAAGAGTCTTTTTCTTTAACAGCCATATCAATATATGTACCATTACCGGTTGCGCAATCACAACCAATATTCCCTTTAGGATATGTTTTGAGTAAAAACTTATAAAGGTTATGGCAAATTTCTCTATGAAGTTGCTTTACCTCTTTGTCAGCTGAAACTGGCTGGTTTCTTATTACAGAATTGCATCGTTCTTTAAAATATTGATTATAAAAAAATATCTGCCTGTACTTATTTCGAAGAAACTTATTAAAACCCAGCCGAAATTGTTATTACTATAGCTGACAATTGTACCGTTAAGTTATTAGGAATAAAAGGCAAAACAATTTTCTCGTTGTTATACTTCGCACCAATAAATAGATCTGGCTTTGCGTGAAGTAATCTCTGTGATAGCCCAACTGAGAAAAAGCCTCCGCCGGTAAAGTTACCACTGATCCTTGCCGATGTGCCAGCATCAAGTGAAAGAAGTGTCGCACTTTTATTGAAAATCTTATTGTATTCCAGATAAATAGGCAAGGTATTGTAAGAGGGCGTATGATATCCTCGTAACCCTACCCCAATTCCAATTTCATTTTGTGAAAACTGTAGGCCATTTACACTGAGCAATTCAAAGGCATTTTTGCTTGCATAACTACCGGATGATACAACGAGGTGATATCCAATCCAAGTACGATTAAAATACCTTGTTCGGTTTTGCCCACTGCCGGCATACGGCAATGTAATTACTAGCACTATTCCTACAAATACTGTTACTATTTTGTTCATTTGATATTGATAATTTGGAACAATCTTATGGAGTCTCGATAATAAAAACAATACTGCCCATGAATAAAATCAAATACATAGCGTTCATTTTTGTATACTGATGTATTACTTAAAAAATACTGGCCGAAATTTTAATTACAATTTGCATTATTAATAATTTCCTTTGCATTACCCCCCTCCCGTTAATCCACCTTTCGAAAATTACTTTATTAATCACATACCATTTAAAGTTATGAATAAAGTAAGACCAAATCTGTGTTTAATAACTTTGCTCCTTTTTTGCATTTTGTCATGTAAAAAGAAAGTTGACAGCCTTCAATCTGAATTGAATAAGCTTCCCGCAATAACGCAAAATGGTACGCACAGCTTTGGTTTTCTGCTCAACGGTACAGCGTGGACTCCTCGTGGTTTTATGGGTTATATCTCAAATTACGTGATCAATGCTGATCCTACGTTTCAGGGTGGAAGCCTGGCAATTAAAGTTTACCGCGTTGCGGGTGATATAACAGAGTCTTTTGGAATCCTTTCCGACCGATGCGATCACGCCGGTACTTACACTATATCTGATACTAGCCACACAAGAATGACAATCTTCAGAGGAAACGGCGATCTTACCAAAGTGTATTGCCAGGTGTCATGGAACCTTCCATACAATAGAAGAGGAACACTTGTTATTTCGCGTTATGATATGACTAACGGCATTATTTCAGGGACATTTGAATTTAGTCTGGTTTGCAAAGAATGTATGCTTGGAGATACGATAAAAATTACAAACGGTCGTTTCGACTATAAGTTATAATCTCCTTTTATTAGGCCATATACTTCCCCCAATAGGTCTGATTCCAGGACTATCCTTCCCCTATATTCTAAAAGGAAATTAAATTTATCATTTAAACTAACTGGTATAAAAAACCTCTTGCTATTCGCATGCCTCGTCGCGTCCACCACATTTTGCAATGCACAAAGTGATCCTGTTAAGGCATCAATAAGGAACAATGTTTATAGGTTAACCATAAAAGTTACAGTTCACTGTATTCCTTAACTTAGTAGGTTTGTTCCTGTAATCTTTTATCATGCGAGTTCGCATTTATCTTTTTGTCATATCGCTAGCCACAGTTTTCATAAGCTGCCGGAAAAAGAATATTACTCCTCACTCCGAACTTGACAAACTACCCGCAGTATCACAATCGGGGACAGGAACCTTCGGCTTTTTGCTAAACAGTAAGGCCTGGATCCCTAAAGGGTGGGATGGTAGAAAACCAAATTTTTATATTAGTGTCAACCCAAATTTTCAGAACGGT
>JAQBNK010000162.1 GCA_028288595.1 Chitinophagaceae bacterium | reverse complement strand
GATCTACGGTAAATATTGACCTTGATAAGAAAGAGTACCTGGTGAAACTTGAAGTTGAAAGCGACATGAAAATGAAGCAGGTGATCGATGTAATTATCAGCAGGGCCATGAAGCAGGGAATCGACGCTTCCGCATTTGATTTTGAAAAGAATGCCTATCCCAGCGGTAAAGTGGTAAAAAAAGAGATTCCGGTAAAAAACGGCTTAAAGCAGGATGATGCTAAAAAAGTGGTTAAAGTGATTAAGGATGCAGGCCTTAAAGTTCAGGTACAGATCATGGATGATATTGTACGGGTTACAGGAAAGAAAATTGATGATTTGCAGGAAGTTATAGCTCTTTTAAAGGGCTCTGGGCTGGGCCTTCCATTCCAGTTTATAAATATGAAAAGCTAAAGAAATCAGGATTTGCGGTTTAAATCCATTTTTTTTGGTATTGAAGGGTGAAATCGCTTAATTTTGCACTTCATTTTAAGAAAATAAATGTTCCGCCAACTAACGGAACAGCCTAAATAAAATCATTATGAAACCAGGTATCCACCCAGAAAATTACAGGTTTGTTGTATTTAAAGACATGAGTAATGGCCACCAGTTTTTGAGCCGGTCTACCGGGAACTCGAAAGAAACTGTAAAATGGGAAGATGGTAATGAATATCCGCTGATCAAATTAGAGATATCTAATATGTCTCATCCATTTTATACAGGAAAGAATGTTTTGGTTGATACTGCGGGTCGTATCGATAAATTCAACAAGCGTTACAAAAAGGAAAAATAAAACGATTTCATAAAAAATCCCTCCGTAAGAACGGAGGGATTTTTATTTTTAGGCAATACAACTGTTTATGGCTCCACAGACCAGCTATCCGAAAGAGAGGATCAATATTCTTTTCCTCGAAAATATCAGCGCAAAGGCGGTTGAAAGATTTACAGCAAACGGCTATGCAAATGTAAAAAGAGTTACTGGTGCTTTATCCGAGGATGAACTCGTTAAAGAAATCAGGAATGTTCACCTATTAGGTATTCGTTCTAAAACGCATATCACAGGTAATGTTTTGGCTGCTGCAAAAAAGCTGCAGGCCATCGGTTGTTTTTGTATAGGTGTGAACCAGGTTGATCTGAAAGCCGCTACAAAAAAAGGTATTACCGTTTTCAATGCGCCGTATAGTAATACACGAAGCGTTGCAGAATTGGTGATAGGCGCTTCCATCATGCTCATCAGGCGCATACCTGATAAGGACCGGGCTGCACACGCAGGAGTATGGCTTAAAGAAGCCAGTGGCAGTTATGAATTAAGAGGAAAGACATTAGGTTTGATAGGTTACGGAAATATCGGTTCGCAGGTAAGTGTGCTTGCCGAATCATTGGGAATGAAAGTGATTTTTTTTGATGTCGAGACCAAACTTCCCCTGGGGAATGCTACGGCGGTAAAAACTATGAAAGAACTATTGGGACAATCAGAAATTGTTTCATTGCATGTTCCGGATAATGATTCAACAAAAAATCTCATTAATAAAAACACACTTAAATATTTTAAAAAAGGGGCTATTCTTATCAACTATGCGAGAGGAGAAGTTGTTGAAGTTCCTGCTTTGGCAAAAGCGTTAAAAGAGGGTCAGTTAGGTGGGGCTGCGATAGATGTTTTTCCTGTTGAACCAGAAAAGAACGGCGATCCCTTTCTTACACCATTACAAAATCTTCCCAATGTTTTATTAACGCCTCACATTGGCGGATCAACGATGGAAGCCCAGCAAAATATTGGCGAGGACGTTAGTATGAAATTATTTAATTACCTGGAGCATGGTAACACAACAGGATCGCATACAGTTCCGCCTATGAGCCTGCAGCCGGTTGCAGGGTCCCATCGCATCCTGCATATACATAATAATGTACCAGGTGTGCTGAGCGCTATTAACACACAGCTTTCTAATCATCACATTAATATTGTGAGCCAGTCTTTAAAAACAAACGACGATATCGGGTATGTCGTTTTAGATATTGATAAAAAATTATCTGATAAAGCTTTTGGATTGCTTAAGGAAGTAAAAGACACTTTAAAAGTAAGAATGCTCTACTAATGAAATTATGCTATCTCATTTTATTATTTCTCCTTTCTGTTTCAGGATGGTCGCAGTATAAGGTGTATGGCACCATTACAGACCAGTTAACACATGCGCCGTTAAGAGGAGTTACCGTTTTTGTTAACGGTTCTTCTTATGCAACGTTAACTGATACTGCGGGGAACTTCACTTTCGAAAACATGCCGGTAAAAGTTTTTGATCTTGTAGCTACCAGGCCAGGTTATACCATGGGTGTTTACAGAACGGGTATAAAGACTGCGAGTCTTAAAATTATTTTTCAGCTTAGTAAAGAAGAAAGCGAACCTGAAAATAATAATAAGGATAGCCTGTCGAATAACCTTCAAAGGTGGTCAGAACCGTTTATGTCAGCATTCATTGGCACATCTGCAAACTCTTACGATTGTTATATTGCAAATCCTAAAGTGCTCCGGTTTAACTATATAGATTCCCTGCAAGCACTGTCTGTTACAGCTACTGAACCATTACAGATTTTTAATGAAGCACTTGGGTACATCGTTTATTATTACTTAAATGATTTACTTATCAGGACTAATGGGCTCCTCAACAATACTATTATCTATAATAACAGCTATCATTATTTTAAAGAATTAACGAGTAAGCAGTCTCTTGTTATAGCAAAATGGAAATTAAAAAGACAAAATGCTTATAGTGGCTCCTCATTGCATTTTATGCGTACCCTTTATAATAACACACTAAGAGAGGAAGGTTTTCGGGTTCGAAAGGTTAACCGGGTATATGAAAACAATCCGGCATACAGTAAATTCAGAAGGCAACAAGGGAGTGTTCAGGGAAAAATTGTTGGGGTTGATTCCACCGGTAATTCCGTCACCGTTAATTATGCAGAAGCCATGGAGAATATTTCGGTGGAGGACTACATCCATATTACCGACAATATAACCTGGTTTACTCCTTCTTCATCAACACTTGAAATCACTTATCAAAAAACAAGTCAACCACTCACAACTTTTATACATGTGCAGGGAGGTAAATTACTTCTCGAAAGTAATGGGCTGTATTTCGAGCAGGATGACCTGTTACAGGAGGGATACTGGAGATTGCTAGGAATAGCAGATAAACTACCCTGCAATTTTGATCAGGCCAGTAATTAATAACCGGGATAATATTTGAAAAATTAAATAGAGTAGTTAACGAAAAACGCCTTAATGGCACCGGCGTTGACATTTTCTTCGCGGATGTTCATGTTATGTGATGTGTTGTATATAAGTATATAAGGTATATACAAACAGTAAGCAGTCTGTATACAATATATACTTACATACTCACTTCATTCATTTTCGACGCTGCCACAATAGCCTTCATCTTCCTCACTTCGTCTTCATCAACAGAAACTGCAGATAATATTTCATTCATTCCGGCATGTTTAAATTTCGAATCGGAAGGAATAATTTTTTTGGCTGATGAATGCATCTCCAAGGCGCCGGTATATTCTGCAAGCTGAAGAATATTATTACTTCTTACGCCACTGCCGGGCATGATAATAATCCGGTCATCGGCTTTGTCAATTAATTGTTTTATTAACTTTTTTCCATCATCTGCATTCGGGACATGGCCACTGGTTAGAATTCGCTGGCAACCACAATTAATAATATCTTCCAATGCCAGGAAAGGATCTGCAGTTCTGTCAAATGCCCTGTGAATTGTTACTTCCATCGGGTAGGCCATTTCAACCAGGATGGAAGTTCGTTTAATATCTATCGTTCCGTTATTATTTAATATTCCAAAAACAATTCCCTCGAATCCCAATAATTTACAAACATTAATATCGCTTTTCATTACGGCAAACTCTTCATCACTATAAATAAAATCACCGCCTCTCGGCCTTATCATTGGAAATACCGGGATTGAAATTTTTCGTCTCGCTAGTTGGAGACTACCATAGGATGGCGTGGTTCCGCCTTCACCAATGTTTTCACACAATTCTATCCGATCTGCTCCCGAAGCAGCAGCTTTTAAGGCAGATGAAATATTAAAAGCAGCTATCTCGAGTACCATCAGAATAAATATTTTGGGTTGATCAACTGGTTATTAATTGCTGGAGTGCATAAGGCATAATTAAATCCTTTTTGAATTGAATATCCACCATACTCACCTTGTTTATTGATCGCTATAAAAGCCACCTGAATATCTTTTGCTTTGGCGCCGTTTCTTTTCACAATTCTCTCGACCGCTTTTTTACAGGCTTCTTCAGGTGTCATGCCCTGGCGCATAAATTCAACCACAAGATGTGTTCCGCAAATTTTGATCACTTCTTCGCCAACGCCTGTAGAAACTGCTGCACCGATTTCGTTATCTACGTAAAGTCCCGCGCCGATGATAGGAGAGTCACCCACTCTTCCCCTCATCTTAAAACCCATACCACTGGTTGTACAGCTACCGCTAAGATTTCCGTTCATATCAAGGGCAATCATTCCAATTGTATCATGGTTCCATTCACCATTTATTTGAGATGGTGCAAAAGGTCCGTGCTGTTTATTTTCTATGTTAATGACGGGCTGATACCTGGATTGTTTTAACCAGTCACGGTAACTTTTTTTTGCATCTTCAGAAAGCTCAGCTGGTTCTAAAGGAAAACCTTCAGATACTGCAAACTTTTGAGCTCCCTCACCAACAAGTAAAACATGCGGTGTTTTTTCCATTACTCTTCTTGCAACAGAAACAGGGTGTTTAATTCTTTCAAGAAAAGCTACGCTGCCGCAATTGCCGAATTCATCCATTATACTCGCATCGAGTGTTACAAATCCATCGCGGTCTGGATTAGCACCTAAGCCCACACAACAATTTTGCGAAGCTTCAGTAACCATCACTCCATTTTCTACAGCGTCCAGTGCCCTGCCTTTATTTTTTAAGATTTCCCACGCAGGTTTGTTGGCGGCAATGCCAGCATCCCAGGTTGACAGAAGAACAGGTTTTACCATTTTGTTTTCCAATGCGAAAACAGGTTTTACCGCAAATGCAGAAATTCCCAGCGAACCCATTTGTAAAAACTTTCGGCGATGCAGCATAGTATTCAGATAATTGAAGTCTGTTGCTCAAAATACGAGCTATCAGCCAGTTTCAAAATCTTCCGTAATAAATTATTGAACTTAGCATCCTGAAAAGCTCATTTAGGGGCTTTACAATTATCATTCAACATTCCTTTTTATCTGTTATTTTTGCCGGGCTTTTTAGCATCAACTATAACAGAAAATTCTTATGCGACAAATTGCATTTCGTGAGGCACTGCGTGAGGCCATGAATGAAGAAATGAGAAGGGATGACAGGGTATTTTTAATGGGGGAGGAAGTGGCCGAATACAATGGTGCCTATAAAGTGAGCCAGGGCATGCTGGCTGAGTTTGGCCCTAAAAGAGTAATCGATACTCCTATAACGGAGCTGGGCTTTACGGCGGTGGCTGTAGGCGCTGCACAAAACGGTTTAAGACCCATAGTTGAATATATGACCTGGAACTTTGCAGTGCTGGCGCTGGATCAAATATTAAATACCGCTTCAAAAATGCTTGCCATGAGTGGCGGGCAGATCGGATGCCCTATCGTTTTTCGCGGACCTAACGGGAGTGCCGGTCAGCTGGGTGCGCAACACTCTACGGCGTTTGAAAGTTATTTCGCCAATATCCCCGGTATTAAAGTCGTTTCCCCTTCTAATGGTTATGATGCAAAAGGTTTGCTTAAACAAGCGATCCGTTATGAAGAGGATCCTATAATGTTCATGGAAAGCGAGGTGATGTACGGAGAGAAAAGTGAAGTTCCTGAAGAAGAATATTACATTCCGATCGGCAAAGCCGATGTAAAAAAACAAGGTAATGATGTAACCATCGTTTCTTATAATAAAATGATGAAGGTGGCGCTGGGTGCAGCTGCAGAATTAGAAAAAGAAGGTGTGAGCGCTGAAGTGATTGATCTGCGTTCGATCAAACCACTCGACTGGCACACTATCGTTGAAAGCGTTAAAAAAACAAATCGTTTAGTAATTGTTGAGGAACAATGGCCAATGTGTTCTGTTTCTTCCGAGATTGCTTATCGTATACAAAAAGAAGCTTTTGATTTCCTTGATGCGCCCATACTTCGCATTACCAGCGTGGATGCGCCTATGCACTATGCGCCGAATCTGGTGAACCTGTACCTGCCCGATGTAAGCAGAACAGTAAAGCTGGTGAAGGATGTAATGTATATGAAGAAGTAAAAAACAATTTCTAATGTCTAAATTCTAAAACGTGTTTTGGTTTAGAATTTAGTATTAGTATTTAGAATTTACTTTCAATTTTCCACTTTCGATTTCCTAAAGGTCTGTCGTATTAAAAGTATCTCCCTGTTTTAAATCTCCGGTTTCAAATCCTTTTCTAAACCATTTTATGCGCTGGGCAGAACTACCATGGGTGAAGGCATCGGGCACCACATAACCCTGTGACTGTTTTTGTAATCTGTCATCGCCAATAGCATTTGCAGCATTTAATGCCTGGTCAATATCTCCCTCCTGGATAATACTTTGCATGTCGCTGGTCTTTTTTTCGTTTTGATAGTGCGCCCACATACCCGCAAGAAAATCGGCCTGCAGTTCCAGCTTAACCGATAGTTTATTCATTTCAGTTTCACTTAACTGCCCCCGCATCGCATCCACTTTATCAGAAATGCCCAGTAATTTTTGTACGTGATGGCCCACTTCATGTGCTATTACATAAGCATCAGCAAACTCACCTCCTGCACCGAAACGTTGCTGCAATTCTTCAAAAAAACTCATATCCAAATACACCTTTTGGTCGCCCGGGCAATAAAATGGTCCGCTGGCCTGGCTAGCAGTTCCACAAGCCGATTGAACGGAATTACTAAAAAGATGTAAAGTGGGCGCCTGGTATTCCCTTCCCATATTTTTAAATTGTTCAGTCCAGACATCTTCGGTATAGCCCAGGATAACGCTTACAAAACGTTTGGCGTCATCATTTGTCGCTGTTTGTGTTTGCTGTTGTTGTTGCGGGCCCTGTACATTTTGAAAAGGATTCGAACTACCGCCCAGTAAATAAACAATCAATCCAATTACTATGCTTCCGATACCACCACCTGCTACCAGCCCGCCTGCGCCACGGCCGTCTTCTACGTTACTGCTTTCGCGTTGTCCTCTCCAGAGCATAATAAATTGTTTTAATTATTGTTAATAAATAACATGCCGGATTCACGAACGGCGTTCTTTGCCCTATTTCTTACATTTGTTTCATTAAACAGGAATAATATATGCCGAAGATCTTAATTGTAGATGATGAAAAAGCTATCCGGAAAACCTTGCATGAAATTTTAAGTTTTGAGGGTTTTAAAATTGATGAAGCAGGCGACGGGGAAGAAGGTTATAATAAAGTGACGAGCAATACCTATGATGTAATTCTCTGCGATATAAAAATGCCAAAGATGGATGGCATTGAATTTCTATCGAAAGTAAACCAGTTGAATCCTGATATTCCTGTGATCATGATAAGTGGCCACGGTAATATTGAGACCGCCGTGGAAGCTGTAAAAAAAGGTGCCTTCGATTATATAGCAAAACCACCCGATCTGAATAAACTGTTAATCACTATCAGGAACGCAATGGATAAAAGCTTCCTTAGCAAAGAGACACGGTCTTTAAAAAAACGGGTGAACAGGGTTGAAGAAATGATCGGCGATTCCGAAGGCATGATAAAAATTAAAGAAACAATTGATAAAGTTGCGCCTACAGATGCACGGGTGCTCATAACCGGCGAGAATGGATCCGGTAAAGAATTAGTGGCCCGCTGGATTCATGCAAAAAGCGCCAGGAACGAAGGACCGTTGGTTGAAGTAAACTGTGCAGCTATCCCTTCTGAATTAATTGAAAGCGAATTATTCGGCCATGAGAAAGGATCGTTTACTTCAGCTATAAAACAACGCATCGGAAAATTTGAACAGGCCAATGGCGGAACATTGTTTCTAGATGAGATCGGTGATATGAGTTTAAGTGCGCAGGCCAAAGTATTACGGGCCCTCCAAGAAGGGAAAATTACAAGAGTTGGTGGTGATAAAGATCTTCCCGTTGATGTAAGAATAGTTGCGGCAACCAATAAAAATTTAATGAAAGAGGTTGACGAAAAAACTTTCCGGCTCGATCTGTATCACCGGTTAAGCGTCATCATCATTCATGTTCCTTCTTTGAATGAAAGGAGAGAAGATGTTCCTTCACTCGTGAATAAATTTTTAGAAGATATCGCTGAAGAATATAACCAGGTTGCTAAGACCATCGATGAAAAAGCGATGAGCGCTTTACAGAAACATAACTGGACCGGTAACATCCGCGAGTTAAGAAATGTTACTGAAAGACTTGTGATTCTTTCAGGTCCTGTTATTTCATTAGAAGATGTTACACAATATGTACTGCCCAAATAAATGCAGACAGGTAAAACCATTATTTTAATCGCTGGTCCAACTGCTGTTGGTAAAACAGCTTTTGCTGTTAAACTCGCAACAGCATTATCAACTGAAATTATTTCAGCAGATTCACGGCAATGTTTCCGCGAACTGAATATTGGTGTGGCAAAACCTTCAAAAGAAGAACTGGAAAGCGTTAAACACTATTTCGTGAATTCACATACGATTCATGATGAGGTAAACGCTGCCGCTTTCGAACGCTATGCTCTTGATAGGGCGGCTGTAATTTTCTCGAAAAAAGATCATGCAATAATGGTAGGGGGAACAGGAATGTATATCAAAGCTTTTTGTGAAGGACTGGATGATATTCCGGCAATTGATCCTGCGATTCGTAAGCAGGTAATGGATGACTATAATTTGAATGGCTTTGCATGGTTGCAGCAACAAGTTCAGAAAGAAGACGAATTATTCTGGGATAATGGGGAACAGGAAAATCCTCAACGTTTAATGCGGGCACTGGAAGTGATTCGATCAACAGGGCAATCCATTCTTTTATTTAGAAAGGGAATAAAAAAAGAAAGGCCATTCAACATTTTAAAGATCGGTTTAGAATTGCCACGGGAAGAATTATACGATCATATAAATACAAGGGTGGAAATGATGATGGAAGCGGGGTTAGAAGGTGAAGTAAAATCTTTAATTCCCGTACAGCATTTAAATGCTTTACAAACGGTTGGTTACACTGAATTGTTCAACTTCTTCAATAACAAAATAACTTTAGCGCAGGCCGTTGATGAAATTAAAAAGAACACACGCCATTATGCAAAGCGGCAGCTAACCTGGTTTAAAAGAGATGAGGACATCAAATGGTTTCATCCTGATAGTTACGAGTCAATCTTCCAACTCATAAAAAAACCTTGAGAATTTACGCTCAAGGTTTTTTATCGTAATACAATCGGTGTTATTAAATTTTAAATCCTAACGTAAGCATCAGTCGCCCTGCACTTCCTGTTTGTTGAGCAAAAGTATTTGCTTTATCATTTAAGCGGTAAGGGAAATTTACATCTTTATTGAAGAGATGAGAATAAGCAAGGTCAATGAATACACCATAGACTCTCAGGCCCAGTCCGCCACTTAAACTAAAACGGTTTGCTTTTAATTCGCTGTCTTTATATGGGCTTCCATAATAAGCAGCTCCGGCCCTTATCATAAAAGGATCGAATTTTAATTCGCCACCTAATTTGACATTAAAGGAACCTTTCAGGTAGCTTTTTGTAGCATCATTAATTGAAGTATAATAATTTTTAATTGATTCTGTTTGTTCATCTTTTCCTCCATAAGAAAAGCGACTGCCCGAATAATTGATATACTCAACATCAGCGCTGATAAAACCTCGCTGCCTTTTTGTATTTTCTACTTCTCTAAAAACATAACTGGCGCTGGCAATCGCATGAAAAGGTGTTACCAGGTTATATTCACGCACTCCGGCATTTCCGCTGTTAAGATTATCGCTGGTCTCAGATAATTTTCCGGCATATTTTTCTGTATCTGTTGTGAGTGCAGCTCTTACCTGGTCTTTAAATGCAATGATAGAAGGTGTATGAATGGCAAATCCCAATCTCAGGTAGTCTTGCGGTTTATATATGAATCCAAGCTTTGCACCGATACCCACCCCGGATGAACTGAACTTTTCCGTGTATTCAAAATAATTAAATTCATTATTCGGATTATTTGTAGCATCTGTCTCCCTGTATTTTGTATCCTGCTTAAAGGCAATGACAGGTATATTTAAACTTGCACCCACATATAATTTATCATCCATGTTCTCAGCAAATCCCAGTGCAATTTCATGATAACCGCCGGTTGAAATTTTATCCAATTGCTGAATCACGCCGGTGGATATGGGTACCAAACTCTGGTATCCTTTTAACTGGCCGCTGCTGTTGGTTTCTTTATCGACCAGGTAGGTTCTGAAAGCAAGTGAAGAACCATAAATATAATTGCTCAGTGCAGCATTCGTGTCAGCTTTATCTCTTACTAATTCTTCGAGGTATTGTTCGGAAAAAGAAGAAAAATTATTGCTCCCTTTATAAGCAATATGGTTGTTATAGTTTGCCATTTGACTTACAGATAAACCAAAAGCAGAACTCAGCCATTTACCACCCCTTCTGCTGGGTTGTCCTAATATAAAACCACTTGTACCATAAGTAAAAGCAGATTTGTTTACACCAGAAGAACTATCACGGAAACTAAATTTATTGTTATTCATTCCATAACCAGGGGATAAAACTATCTCACGTGTTTTATACAAGCCCAGGCCGGCTGGGTTAACATGATTCGCGGAGATATCGCCGCCAAGCGATGCCATTACACCACCTGTTGCAGTGTTCCTTGCAGAACCATTTGGAATGAACCATGAATTGCGCAGTGCATCATCCGGTGTTTGAGCATTTACACTAAACAGGGAGACGGTAGCGAATAAAAAGAGTAAATATTTTTTCATCAGTAATGTTTTAATTTTTATTGATCAGAGGGAAGCTTGCTGCGCCCGGCTTCATAATTATTTCTGTCAGGGTAAACAATAAGATACTGAACCGGGTATTCTCCCCAGCCGTAATAAACTGTTTACATGAAGGATTAATTCTTTCCTGCTCTTCCTGAAGAACTGCTGCTGCCGGTACTGTTATAGCCACCACTGTTACCACCTGCATTGCTGGAAGTATTGGATGTAGTATTGCTATTTGTTGGAGTACTGTTTGTTTTAGTTGATGAAGAAGAATTATCGAAAGTTCTTACAGGCCTGTCCCAGCTATTATTAGAGCCGTTTGATGATGTTGCAGTAAATACTCTCTTCAGCATAGAACCAAAATTATTGTTGATGCTGGTTTTGGTATTTGTCGAGGGACGATAGCTGTTAGAATTATTACTGTTATTGTAATTCCCGTTCTTATAGGCAAGGATGGTGCTTTTACTGGTCGGAGCTGGCGAAGAAGGCGTACCATTCGAAAATTTGTAAGGCACAGGATAATAAACAGGATAGAAAGGATTGTGATTACCATAATAGGCCCAGCCATAATCACCATATAACCTGTATTTAAGGCTGAACGCATCTACGTACAGGTAATTATAATAGTTCCTTGAACTGCGGCTATCATTCCAGTAATCAAAATCATCAATGGAAGACCAGCGGCGGTCTCTCACTTTCATTCTTAAATAGCGGTCATCACTATTATAAGCTGTAGCTTCTTCATAGTTTTTGGTGCTATTGCTATTATCTTCTCTTGCATTAATGGCTTTTGCAGGAGAGTAGTATACATCATCAGGGGTCTGTGATGATTTATATACTGATGAACAACTGCTAAGTATTGCCACACTTAGAATTAAGGGTAAAATTTTGTTGATCATAATGATGGTTTGAGAAGTGATTGGATGTAAGTTATTACTTTTGTCGCATTCCGGAATGCTAAGAAAAGTGAGCAAAAATGCTGCCGCCCGGTCTTTTAACTTGTTAATATTTAACTAAAGCTAACATCAGGTAGTTACAGTTTGTATAATGAAAATATATGGGTAAAGAAATTACTACAAGAGAACAGGACTATTCGCAATGGTACAATGACCTGGTTATAAAAGGGCAGTTAGCTGATTACACTGCCGTAAGAGGCTGCATGGTGATAAAGCCTTATGGTTTTGCACTCTGGGAAAATATGCGTGATGTGTTAGATAAGATGTTCAAAGACACAGGGCATGTAAATGCTTATTTTCCATTATTCGTTCCTAAAAGTTTGTTCGAAGCTGAAGAGAAAAATGCTGAAGGATTTGCAAAAGAATGCGCTGTTGTTACGCATTACCGTTTAAAGTCTGATCCTTCCAAAAAAGGCGGCTTAATGGTTGATCCTGAAGCTAAACTGGAAGAGGAACTGGTAGTTCGTCCTACAAGCGAAGCAATTATATGGAGTACTTATAAAGGATGGATACAATCTTACCGTGATCTTCCTTTGCTGATTAATCAATGGGCCAACGTGGTGAGATGGGAGATGAGAACCCGCTTGTTTTTACGTACAGCTGAGTTTTTATGGCAGGAAGGTCATACCGCACATGCTACCGCGGCAGAGGCAATTGCTGAAGCAAGGCAAATGCTGGAAGTCTACGCCGATTTTGTAGAGAACTGGATGGCTCTTCCTGTAATTAAAGGATTTAAATCTCCGAATGAAAGGTTTGCGGGAGCTGAAGATACTTACTGTATCGAAGCGCTGATGCAGGACGGTAAAGCACTCCAGGCCGGTACATCTCATTTTCTCGGTCAGAATTTCGCTAAAGCATTCGATGTAAAATTCAGCGATAAAGAAAATAAGCTTGATTATGTATGGGCCACAAGCTGGGGTGTAAGTACCAGACTGATCGGTGCGTTAGTAATGGCGCATAGTGATGATGATGGATTGATATTACCTCCAAGAATCGCTCCTTTACAAGTAGTTATCGTTCCAATTTATAAAGGTGATGAACAAAAACAAAAGATAGATGAGAAAGTTCATGCGATTACCAAAGCGTTAAAAGCGGCAGGTATCAGGGTGAAATACGATGATAATGATAATTCAAGACCAGGATGGAAGTTTGCAGAGTATGAATTGAAAGGTGTTCCGATAAGACTGGCACTTGGTGCAAGAGACCTTGAGAATAATGTAGTTGAAATCGCAAGGCGGGATACGAAAGAAAAGAAAACTTACCCGCTCGACGGAATTGAAAAAGTAATAGAAGACCTTCTTGAAGAAATTCAGCAAAATATTTTTAATAAAGCAAAGGCTTATCGCGATAGCCATATTACCCAGACAGATTCATGGGATGAGTTTGTAAAAATACTTGATGAAAAAGGTGGTTTTGTTTCTGCGCATTGGGATGGTACAGCAGAAACCGAAGAGCGCATCAAAGAATTAAGTAAGGCTACCATAAGATGTATTCCTTTAAATAATGCAAACGAAGAAGGTAAATGCATTTTAACCGGGCAGTCTTCGCTGCAGCGGGTTTTGTTTGCAAGAGCTTATTAACAATTTTACTTTATTTATTAAGCATCAAAAGGGAGCAGTTACTACTGCTCCCTTTAGTTTGTATCTTATTCACTTAACTCTTAAAAAAAATTTATGAATGAACAACTTTCTTTACAGGTAGATAGTGCAGGTGCATCCTATTTATATGAAACTGCAAAGTGGGCCAGGTTTATTGCTATCATCGGTTTTATTATGACCGGGTTATTAGTAATGTTCGGTCTTTTTGCCGGAAGTATTCTTTCACTCGCAGGTTCCGGAACAACCGGTAAAGTCCCGGCTGTATTGATATCTGTTCTCTATATTCTATTCGCCTTACTTTATTTTTTTCCTCTTTTATATCTATACAGGTTCGGAACCCGCATGAAGGAAGCATTGCTGAATAATAACCAGGAAGTATTAGATGACTCATTCAAAAACATCAAGTCATGTTTTCGTTTTGTCGGTATCCTCACTATCGTAATACTGGCTATTTATGCTTTATGCATTCTTTTGGTAATCATTTTCGGGGCGGCGGCATTTATGCAGCACTAGTTTTGTAATTCAATTTATAAACTACAATTTCGCAGCCGGTAACATGAAACAAAAAGCAATTCACCCGGCCATGCAGTCTTTCCTTAACGGGGATGTTATATTGATTGATAAACCGCTTCACTGGACCTCGTTCGACGCGGTAAAGAAAGTGCGAATGCTCACCGGTGTTGCGAAAGTTGGTCATGCGGGTACATTAGATCCGCTCGCAACGGGCCTGCTGATTATGTGTACCGGTAAGTTCACTAAAAAGATCAATGAGTATATGGGTATGGAGAAAGAATATACCGGCTCATTTAGTCTGGGTTCTGTAACACCCACTTATGATTTGGAAAGTGAACCAATCAATCATCAAAACATTGATCATATTACCAACGAAGAAATAATATCAGCAACGCAACAATTCATAGGGTTGATAAAACAGGTGCCGCCAATTTATTCAGCAATAAAAAAAGATGGAAAGGCAGCATACCTTTCCGCAAGGCAGGGCGAAGAAATTATCATGGAGCCACGCCCCGTAACTATTAAAATTTTTGAAATTACCGGAATTGCATTGCCCCAGGTTTATTTTAAGATCGTGTGTTCACCGGGCACCTACATACGAAGTATTGCAAATGATTTTGGCGAAGCATTGCATGTAGGAGCCCATTTAAGCAGTTTGCGACGCACCAGGATAGGAGAGTTCAGTGCAGAAAAAGCGGATACTATTAAAAGTTTTGAAGAAAAAATTTTGAAAATGAAATCAGAAGGGCAATCCGATTCCTAATTGTATTGCGTAATTATTTCGCCTTGCGCTGTTATTAAGTTCTTTGTTCGTCCATGTAAAATCTTGAATGCTAAGCCACCCGTTATTACTGATCCTTGCAGGATCTTTTAATTTAATTCCCATATCAACCCGGATAAGAAAATAATTAAAATCGAAACGCAAGCCCGTTCCAATGCCGATTGCAATATCCTTTCCTAACCTGCCGGGGTTAAATTCTCCATCTGGTGATGAAGTATTTTTCCTGAGGTTCCAGATATTTCCGATATCTGTAAATACTGCTCCGCCTAATGCAAGACTGCTGATCTGTGCAATATGATATCGGTATTCAACATTCGCCTCTAATTTCATATCACCAAACCTGTCCCTGAAATTACTGGAGAGTGTATCGCTGGTTAAAGAAGAACCCAGGCCCAGCTGCCTAAGTCCCCAGGCACGCATACTGTTAGGGCCACCGGCAACAAATTGTTTATAAAACGGAAGTGTGTTACCAATATTTGGGTCTTTGCTAAAATTATAACCAAGGCCAGCAAAAGCATGTAAGGCCAGCGCCGTTTTAGAAAAATTATAGAGCCGGCTATATTCTGCTTCACCTTTTATATACTGGTATATCCTGCTTCTTAACGATGGAATCAAACCAAGCAATGCGCCTGATTCTTCTACGCCAACCCTGATAAAATTGCTGTGCCTGTTATTATTTTTATCATTGTATGCAGTCGTGAATGAAAATACCTGGCTAACAACGGAACCTGTATTGAAGGCATATCGCAGAAAATTATTTTGCTTGAATATTTCCCTGATACCCTCCAGTGTATCTAAAGAATACAATTCAATATTGATGGGACGATACTGGAAAGCTTTATTGTCTTTTTTCCATTCATAACCCCAGTTGGTTACCAGGTTTCGAAGCCTGAAAAATTTCGTTCTGTCAGCGTAGGAAGCATTGATATTAAAAACCGTCCTTACGCCTTCCAGTTGTTTTTTACCCGTGATCCTGATAGGGGAGATCAACCTTGGAAAACTATAGGATTGCCCGATGGAACCCTGGAAAGTTTGTATCTGTGTTTTGCCATTATTAAAACTCAGATCAATACCTGTTCTCAGGGACGTTGCAGATTGTATAGCTCTTTTCCAGACGTTCCTGTTACGATAAGTTGCATTAAACGCAATTCCGAAAAGATTATTAGAGGAAAGAAAGTCACCCGTGTTGCGGCTGGTCTCCACATCAAGTGTTATGTTTTTTGGAACTGCTTCTACAAGAAAAATATGAAAGTCGACAGAATCCTGCCGCACAATGGGTTTAGCGTCGGCCTGCGACCATGCGCCTATCACTCCCAGGTTATTTAAAGTGCGATAATAATTGCGTTCATTATATAATTGTCCTTTACGCATATAAGTATGTTCCCGCAAAGGACGCATCACAAAATCACCTTCGCGGTAACGCATGGTAAATTCCTGGTTCGTTACTTCTTTAAAGCTTTTGTCATTAATAAGACTGTCGGGTAATTCTGTTACGAGGGTCTCCGGGTAATAAATAATATTACCGTTGTAATAAGTTCGTAAATGCGATGGATCAATTGCACCGTCCCCTGCCATTCGTAATCTTATAATTAAACTTGCGGTTGGATGGTCAGGGCGATTCAGACTATCGGCCGCGGCTTGTCGTGCCTGGTCAAGAGGATCTATTGATAAAGCAAGCAATGCCTGGTTCATTGTATCCGCTTCGGCAACAAGGTCTTCTCTTGTCAGCCTGAAATAACCATTGTTCCGGTATAGCTCTACCAGCCTGTTTAATTCTCCGCTGATAAGATCTTTTGAGAAGACGGATTTTCCTGCCTGAATTAAACTCTCCGTCTTATGCTGCTCTGCCATTTTCTGTAATCCCGTATCTGCAATAGCATAAGTAAATGAATCAATGATCATCGGTTTGCCCGGATTAACATACATGATCACACTTGCACGTTGCTGATTATTCAATGAATCGATTCGAATTGAATCTCTGAATAATGCATAGTAATATCCCTGGGAACGTAAAAAGCCATTCATAAAACTTACTGTGCGGGGAATGTTTGCAGTATCCAGAACCGGTGGGTTAGCAATGCGGTAAAAAAATAATCGCTGTTGCCGGCGGGACCTAAGACTGTCGTCCCAATAGTTTTCCAATTCTGTACTCAGCCTTTTTTTCTCATCTTTGGATAAATCTCCTTCCACCACAATTGTATTTTTATAAACAAAGGGAGTATCTGCAGGAGCGTTTTTTACACTTGTACGGTTAAAGAAAAGGAACCTTTCTTCGGTACACGAAGTAAGAAGGCAAACCCACACAAGCAAAACGAAAAATGGCCAGGCAGATTTGCATTTAAATTCCATAGCTATGCTTAGTAAGAATGAAGCCAAATATATCCAAAGTTTATACCATAAAAAAAACCGGGACGATACTGGTCTCTTCATAGCTGAAGGACCTAAGCTTGTTGAAGAGTTATTGAATTCTTCATTTGAAATAAAAAAGATATATGCGCTGAAAGATTGGCTCATCAATAATGCTACCACCGTGCAGGTAGAAGAAATTACGCAGCAGGAACTGGAGCGGATCAGTAATCAGGCAGGGCCTAACAAAACGCTGGCGGTAGTAAAACAAAAAAAAGTTAAACCGCCTGTGTTAGAAAACAGGATCACACTTATACTAGATGGCATACAGGATCCCGGTAATTTAGGAACTATCATAAGAGTTGCTGACTGGTTCGGTATCGACACCATTATAGCTTCTGAGAACACCGTGGATGTATACAATCCAAAAGTGATCCAGTCAACTATGGGAAGCATTTGCAGGGTAAACGTGATCTATGAAAATATTATTGCGCTTTTAAAGGCAACAAAAATTACTAAATACGGAGCTGTATTAAATGGAGCTCCCGTTAATGGAATGAACAAAATAAAAGAGGGTATTTTAATAATCGGGAATGAAGGCAATGGTATCAGCAAAGAGGTATCGTCATTTATTAATGCTGCTGTAACAATTCCGGGCAAAGGAAATGCTGAATCCCTTAATGCTGCGGTAGCAACAGGCATTTTACTTTCTCACCTGGTATAATAAAACTTACCTGAATTGTATCGCTTTGATTGGTTGTATAGTTCTTACCAGCAGGGTAGGAAGAAGCAAACTTAAAAAGCAAACTCCTAGTGTGCCTGTGCAAATCGCTGCCACCTGCCACCAGACAATATATACAGGAGCACGTGAAACATAATAAGCAGTTTCATCCAGTTTGATAAATCCGGTGGCTGATTGCAAAAAGCAAAGTCCCAAACCAAAAAACAGTCCGCTGATAATACCTATTCCGGCGATATAAGTAGCATTAAATAAAAATACTTTTTGAATTGTCCAGTCCCGGGCACCCATCGCTTTTAAAGTGCCTATCATTTTAGTTCGTTCTAAAACAAGGATGAGTAAGCATGTTATAAGATTGATTATAGCAACGACAGACATCACTATAAAAATTACATCCTTGTTTACATCCTGGATACTAAGCCAGTCAAAAATATTTGGATAAACTTCCTTTACAGAACGGCTCACCCACGCCTGCGGTAATTCATCATATAATCTATGGTTGATGGTATCTGTTTGATGATAATCAGTTAAGAAAACTTCATACCCGCCAATTTCATTATGCTCCCAATTATTAATTCGTCTCAGCAACCTGATATCACCAATAGCAAATAATTTATCGTACTCCTCAATACCGGTTTTAAAAATTCCTGCGACAGTTAATTTTCGCAGGCTTGTCTGGCCCTGTGTGGCTGAAATAAAAAATATGCTGATCGTATCGCCGGGTTTGATATTTAGTTGTTGTGCAATGGGCTCGGAAACCAGTAGTTCCTTACTATAAGAAGTATCTGCAAAATTCAGCCATCTTCCCTGTTGCAGAAATTTGATAATGTTTGATGAATCGTATTGCTTCTCAACTCCTTTAAATAATATTCCTTCGATATTGCGGTCATGGTCTATCACTGCAGATTTGGTGGCAAATGCCTGTATGTTTTTAACACCACCAATATGCTTAACAATATTAAATACCGTATCGTTTTGTTGCAGTGGTGTTTCTTCTGCTACCAGCGATTTTGTGGGCTCATACTGTTGTACACGGATGTGCCCCCAGAAACTAAACACTTTTTCACTCACTGCTTTTTGAAAGCCATTAACAAAAGCCATAGTGATGATCATCGATGCTACACTCAGGGCTGTCGCTGCTGTGGCGAGCCTGATGATAAACCGGGAGAACGACTTCTGCCTGTTAAACGTAATTCTTTGCGCAATGAATAATGCCAGCTTCATACTAATTGTTAAAGCTACTGTTCAGTATGCACCCCACAAAATTGATCGTAAATTTCGAGTAGATTGCAGAGAGTTGACCGTTAGCAATGCAATAATTCGATTTGCTTTATGAAACATTTGGTATCCATATTTTTTTTATTTGCCTGTGTTCATTCAATGGGGCAGGGAAGAGCAGACCTGGTGCTCGATACAAATATTCGTAGTGTGCAATTATTTTTGCAGGGTAATCAGAACAGTTACCCGATCATTACTTTAGGATCAACTAACGTTCTCGAACTTGGTTTTGATGATTTGGGCCGCAACGTCCGCAACTTCAGTTATACTTACCAGCTTTGCAATGCCGACTGGCAACCTGCAGATCTTAGCAGCTTTGATTATCTCCGGGGTTTTTCGCAAAACCGCATCAGCCAATATCGCATTTCTTCCATCGCAAAAACAAATTATGTTCATTACCAGGTAAGCCTTCCTGAAAGAAATTGCATGCCTTCGCAAAGCGGTAATTATTTAGTGAAGGTATTTTTGAACAGCGATACGGGCCAGCTTGTTTTTACAAAACGTTTGCTGGTAACAAATAACATTGTTCCGGTGGCTATCAGTATCAGGCAGCCCATTAGCCCGCAGGTTTTTAACACGCACCAGAAAGTGCAGTTTGTAATTGATAAATCAAAACTCAGCATCTTAAACATGCCGCAGCAATTAAAAGTTGTGGTGCTGCAAAATTTTCGGTGGGACAATGCGGCAGTAAATTTGCAACCCTCTTTTATCAGGGACAATACTTTGGAATATAGCAGTGAACCAGATGCTGTCTTTCCTGCAGGAAGAGAATTTCGCTGGGTAGACTTGCGGAGTTTTCGTTTTCAGAGTGAAAGAATTGAATCAGCAGACGTTCGTTCCATTCCGGCGGAAATCTTTTTACGCCCCGACCCTGAAAGAATGGCGCAGCGATTCATTTCTTATAATGACCGTAATGGCTTCTTTGAGATAAGCTCTACAGATTTAGTGAATCCTTCCTGGCAGGGCGATTATGCAAATGTGCATTTTACTTTTGCCCCGTCGGGTCACCAGCCCTTCTCTTCAAAAAATGTTTATGTTAGCGGCCAGTTCACGAATTATCAATTGACAGATCAATATAAAATGGATTACAATGCAGAGAAAGGTGTGTATGAAAAAACCTTGTTTCTAAAGCAGGGCTATTATACTTATGCCTATGCAACTACTCCGCTTACCGGCAAACTTTTCCCGGATTTTTCCTTCACAGAGGGCAATTATTGGGAGACGGAAAACGACTACACGATCTTAATTTATTACCAGCCTTTAAGCGGCCGGCATGATGAGTTGGTAGGAGTGGCCACCGTTAATTCCAGGCATTGAAAATCTTTAATTAAGCTATTGCCATTAACCCGTGTTACCTTATTTTTGCAGCCCGGCAGGTCTTATACGACCAGCTCCTGCTGAATCTCCCCAGGACCGGAAGGTAGCAAGGATAGGCGGTTGTAGCGGTGCGATGTGAGTAATCTGCCGGGTTTTTTATTTTCTCTCTCCTCATTCATTTCTTCACTTGATTTGTTCATTGGTCATACTGATTTCCTCTGCGGAAGAATTGATCTTTATCTATGACTGAGTATAGTTCCTGCTTTTGTGGCTTTATATTAATTCAAGCTGTTTAAGATGATGCTGTAAATGATCAACATAATCCTCTGCCAGGTATTCTATCGTATGAAAAGAGGATTCCTTTTTGCCCGTATCAACCAAAACCTCGTAACGTTCTTTAGGATAGTCTTCCAGCATTCGGATGATCTGCCTGTTCAACAGTTCCCACAACATCAGCAAGGCTTTCGTGTCGGCATACCCATAGCGTTGAATAGTTACCCATTCATCCTGCTCGTAAACCAGTTTAAATTTTTCTTCATAAGTGGCCCTCACAAAACGATGTAAATTATTATTTGCGCTGTCAATCAAATGGCCGATCAATTCTGTTTTAGACCATTTTGCCGGTCCCGGTTTATGACTCCATTGATCAAAATCAAGGTTCCTTGTTTTAGCAAGCACCCGCTCTATGATCTGTTCCAGCGTAATCGCGGTTTCTTTCATAACATCATTCATGCTGATAGTTTTAGATCTTCAAAGAACCTGCCATCCTGTTTACGATTGAGGTATAGCATGTAGTGCCACCCGGTTTCCTTCCGTATCTATAAAGACAGCCATATAACCATGCTCCGGTGATATCTGTGTTTTAGGAACTACGATCTTTCCACCAGCGGCTTCAACTTTATCCAGCACTTGCTGAACATCCGGGTTAGCATTTAGATATACCAGTGGGCCGTCCGTCGCAGAGGGTTTATAAAACTCGCCTGCATAACATAACGAACCGCCAACCCCCATCTTATCTTCAATAGGAAACATGCGCATTTGCAGCTGGGGCAGGTCCAGGGCGATCATTGTAATGCCGAAAATAGATTCATAAAATTTTTGAGCCCGGTTAATATCAGCAGTCGGTATTTCAAACCAGCTTATTGCATTTTTAAAGATCATACAGCAATTATTATTGGTTACTTCAGAAAGATATATAAATCTCTTTTATTCGTTTACAGGATTGTTTTATACGGCAAAAAATAAAGTTTGCTAAATTGTCTAATTACTTATCTTAATATCTCTTTATAGTAATTTATAGACCCGCCTCTCCATTTTAGTCTGTCCGTTAGAAATATTTTTTGTTCCAGTCCGATTAAAAAATAATAATTATGAGACTAGGCGATTTTATCCTGTTAAACGAAAACGACAAACGATCCGGCATTTTGCATGAAGGTATTCTTGTTGCGAAGCGAACTACGGCAAAGGAATTCATTTTCCTGTTTCAGTTAGCCACATTCTATGCTGAGATACATTGTAGCCTGGCAGATAAGTCGGTGATAGAATACAGGGCATTTAAGAATACGGATGAGCTGGCGCCATACCTGGTAAGCATACCTATTGATGAATTACTGCAATAGAAACTCACAAGGCCTTTTAATGTAGAAGTTTGACGGGGCAATACTTTACCCTAACAAATCAGGAACTGATTATTTGATACCGCTATGCGATGTTGGCTGGTTATACCAGTGTGCCTTGGTGGTTAATGTGCTCTTTTTTCTTAGAAAAATAAGTAGCAACAAAACCTACTAAAGGGCTAAGCAAAACACAGATGGTAAAAGAGGACCAGAAGCCGATCCTTCTTTTCTCTCCCAGCAATGCCGCAATAAAGTAGGATGAACCAAACCATGTAAGGATGTAAAGGGTAATAAATGAAGCATCCATAAACGTGAGTTTAATTGGTGGTTAAATACCTGATGGAACAGGTGGCAGATCACAGAATTGGATTATATGGCAGTTACCCTAAAAAATTCTACTGTAAGTTCCGATAAAATAGCCAGAATTACAACAGTCGCCTGCCGGAATTGTCCCCACAGGCGCAAAGGGTGAAAAAAGAACCCCATGGTAGAAACCACGGGGGTAATTCATTTCTGAATTTGCACATGAGAAACTGTTTAATTATTTCGCTTTTTTAAAGTGCTCAACGATCTCAGACTCTTCACCATCAGCAGTATATCGCACTCTTGTTATATTTTTTTTATCCTGCAGGAGCATAAAATAATTTGTTCCGTTGTCGGTTGAAAACTCATTTACGCCTTCAATTGTCGCACCGGGGAAATCTTTTTTTACTTTCAGTCTTAAGTGTGCTGGCAGGTATTGTGCGGCATATGAGCGCATAGAACTCTGAAATTTTTCATTTTTGTCATAATACACTCTTACAGTAACATCACTTCCCATATGATAGTAGGCCATGTATCCATCATTGCTTTCACTCCACTGAACCTCAGTAGCACCAGGAAACTGGATGGTAAAAAGGTTTAATAATTTTTTACTGGGGGCGGCGAAAGCTGACAGTGCTAAAAATGCACAGGCGAGAATAAGAATTGACTTTTTCATAATTTATCTTTTTTTATTTTTTGATGATCTGATATTTATTATTCTTTAGTAAGATGAGCTATCCGGAAAAAAGACTAAACCATTCAACCATTAATAAAACCGTTTGTACTAAGCTTTAAATTGTAATATTAATTACAGAGGTTTCTTTAGGGTCTGCTGTAAATTCTTTTTTGAAATTGTTTTGTCCGCCCGTATAAGAATAGGTGACCCTGTAGAGCAGCAGCGTATTTTTAAGGTCCTGGCCAGATAGATCTAATTGCAGTTTTGCTGCTTTATCCTGCTCAGGACAATCAAAGAGAATATATTCTCCTATATCTTTTTTCCATGTTACTGTATAGCTGTTGTCTGCGTTTAATTTTATCAGTTCAACTGTTATGGCAGCTTTTGCAGATTTATATATTTCAAATTTGTAATTGCTGGCGGCAGTTAAAGCAAGGTCAACTGAGCATGATTTTTTTAAAACTGTTTTAGGCGCAACTGTAAAACTCAGTGAGAGCAGAACTGCGGCTAAGAGAAGTAACTTTTTCATGATCTTTATTTGAATTATTTTTTTGCTGTTTGATGACTTCTATTGAAGAACTGTGCCAATTGCATAAGCCAAACAAAATCATGATGTTAGGAGAAATGTTAAGAAATGTTAACTGTAACGATATCGAACACCTGTTTCAAAAAAGCGATACAAATGCGTGTTGAAAAGGAAGAAAAATATCTCCTGCAGGGAAAGAGTTGATAAAAGAGAATAGCTATTCATAAATTGGATGAATAAATTTATAGTTGATGAAGATTGCACCGGATAAATGGAAACATTTTATTGTAGGAATATTTCTTGGATTGATCTTCCAGGCGGTATTATTATTTTTTATGCCCGGACAAACAGGGTTAACCATCATCCTCACTCTCAGTATTGTGATTGTTATCAGTTATGGATTTGAATTATTTTCTTTGATAACCGGGATGGGACATTATGAATTAATGGATGCAGTGGCAGCGGTAATAGGAGGCGTGATTGGGCAGGCCGCAGTTTTGATATGTTTTAGTCTTTTATGATCCTGGGATTTCTTAACGATTTCCTTTGATGTACGTAAATAAAAAAGACCCATTTCGAAAAATGGGTCTTTTTTATTTTTTAGCGACAATCTTAATAATTGTCCCTGTTATAATCATCCCTGTCTCTCATTCGTCTATTGTTCCAATTATTATTATTAAGGTTTGTTTGCCTTGCCCTTACACGACCATTATTGTTTACCGTAAGATCAATTCTTTGCCCACTGTTTATCATCAGGTCATTATTATAAATCAACTGATTCCTCCTGTTTCCTCCTAATATGCTACCTAAAATGCTACCACCATTATTTTGCGTACGATAGATCTGAATATTATGCCTGCCCGCACCAATATTTAGCATAACACCACTCTGGTCCACATTAAACTGGCGTCCATCAAGATTCACCATATAATACCCACCTGCTGTAGTAATGGCGAGCTGGCTTGTATTATATCCTGAATACCCATTACTATTATTACCGTAAGGGTTATTACTATTATACCGCCCATTATTATATTGCGCAAAGCTGGTTGCTGCAATAATTACTGTTGTTAATATCATGGCTATCTTTTTCATATTTCCTCCCTGTTTTTATAATAGTAGAAGGAAAACCGGACCAATTTTAGCAAGATGTGTTAAAGAATATTGAAAGAAATGAAGTGCGATGCAGGTGTCTGTCTAAGGCATTAGAAACTAGGTTCTTATCCGTCGTAAATATGCCATTATTGAATATATCTTTAACCACATGAAAAAATTATTGCGCAGGTTATTGTATAAACCTGTTTTGTGGATGACCAATAAATACTCAACAGACCCCGATCCCGAAAAAGTAAAGGACTCACTTTCTAAGTTGTATGAAAAATTGATTGCAGAGCCTGCGATTGAAATAACTGAAGGGGCATCTTATATCATTTTTTCGGATCTGCACAAAGGAGCAAAAGACGGGGCTGATGATTTCGCCCTGGCTGAAAACAACTATCTCTTTGCGCTTGATTATTATTATAAAAAAAATTATGTCCTTATTCACTTAGGAGACGTAGAAGAGCTTTGGGAAAACACCCTGATAGCAGTAAAGAAGAACAACCCTAAAACGCTTGATGCCGAGAAGCGTTTTGTAAAAGAAAACAGGCTTATTAAAATGTTTGGCAATCACGATATCTACTGGAACAACGATCCTTTGTCTTTGTTACAATTGAAATTAATGTACGGTGATCTTAAAGTAAGGGAAGGACTTTTAATGCGGAAGAAAGTAAAAACCGGGCAGCTTGATATCTTTCTTACCCATGGCCACCAGGGCGACGGCCAAAGTGATGGTAATGTTTTTAGTGCATGGTTTGTTAGTAAGATATGGGCGCCTTTGCAATCCTTTCTTTCTATCAATTTTAATACACCGGCTAATGATCATTCCTTGAAAACGCTTCATAACCGTCTTATGTATGAGTGGAGTGCGGCCCGCAATAATTTATTGCTCATCACCGGGCATACTCATCAGCCGGTCTTTACATCGTTGACTTACCTGGAAAAATTATATCTAAAACTGGAAAGAGCAAGGAAACAAAAGGATGATGAAGAAATAAACAAAATACAGGACCAAATTCATAAGGCCTGGAAAAACGAACCCCCGCAGGAAATAAAAACTTTTGAGTTCAAGCCTTCTTATTTCAATAGCGGATGCTGCTGTTTTGATGATGGAGATATGACAGGGCTGGAAATAAATAATAAAGCGATTTGCCTGGTTAAATGGGAGTATGACATGCAGGGAAAACCTGCGAGAAGAGAACTTGACACGATAGAATGGGAGGAACTGGCAACCAGGTTAAAATAGTTACTAAGCTCAATTCTTAAGTCTCACCTTCTACTGAACTGCAAATAAAAAAAAGCTGCAATCGTGCAGCTTTAGCTGGTTTTTCTATCACTAATTTTTTTAATTGATAATATGGATCAACTGTTATTTCTGCCACCCGAAGAAAGAATGAACATTACAAACAGCCCCATAATATACAAGTTGTCGACCACGAAAAAGATTGCTTTTTTCATAAGAGTGGGTTTGTAAGGACATAGACGCCATAAAAGAGAAATTTGTTGCTTGGGATCTAAAATTTACTGCTCAAAAAGCAGCCGGCCACTTCAGCAGGTAGTAGTATTATTATTTCCCCGGTTATTAATTAGAAATTACTGAGCCGGCACAGGACTGCATTTCCGGAATTTCTTATTTGGAATTTGATCTGTACTATCTTAGCGCCTCAAACATAAAACATGAAATTTTTTATTGATACAGCCAATCTTGCCCAGATTAAAGAAGCAAATGAATTAGGTATTCTTGATGGAGTTACCACCAACCCATCTTTAATGGCTAAAGAAGGAATTAAGGGATCCGACGCAGTTTTTAATCACTACAAAACGATTTGTGAAATGGTTGATGGTGATATTAGTGCTGAAGTGATCTCGACCGATTTTAAAGAAATTGTGGAAGAAGGAAAAAAGTTAGCCGCTATTCATCCGAATATTGTTGTGAAAGTGCCAATGATAAAAGACGGGGTAAAAGCTTTAAAATGGTTTACAGACAATGGTATTCGTACCAATTGTACACTTGTATTTTCTGCGGGCCAGGCCATACTTGCAGCGAAAGCAGGAGCTACTTATGTATCGCCTTTTATTGGTCGCATCGATGATAGCGGTTGGGATGGAATGGAATTAATCGGGCAGATGGCTCACATTTACCAGCTGCAGGGGTATAAAACTGAAATCCTGGCTGCCTCTATACGCAGCGCATTACATATAGTAAAAGCCGCTGAAATGGGTGCCGATGTTTGTACCTGCCCCTTAGAATCAATCCTTGGATTATTAAAACATCCGCTAACAGATTTGGGCCTTGCAAAGTTCCTGGAGGATGCTAAAAAGTTCAGTTAGAATTTATGTTGAATGAATCCAGCTTATAAAAAAGCCCTTCAAAAAAAGAAGGGCTTTTATCATTCAAAATTTATCATTCAACATAAATTATACATACCTGTTTTTCTTTTTCTTATTCCTGTCCCATTCCTGCAATAATTCCTCAGCAGATTTAAGTGGTTCTTCTGCCACGTTTTTCTTAAGATAAATACGGGTGGTTTTTGATACTTCCGGGTTAGATTTTAAAACAGCGGTTACTGTAACATATTCTATTTTGCTATTCTCGTCCAGTATCAGGTTGTTCCCTTCCCATTTACCCGCATCTGATTTGAATATCAATTGTTTGGTATCGAGAGGAAGATAATTTCCATCAGATTTTAAACCGTCTACATTAATATAATTATAGTGCAGCGGTCCCTTCTTTAAACTATCTGTATAAAGGTGAAAGTAAATGCTGTCAATTTTTTGAGAATGAACAGACAGGCTTGCCATTATAAAGACTAGCGCAGGGATTAGGGTTTTAGTCATATCAACAAAGTTCAAAAAAACCTTTATAGCAAATTGCAAAAGCGCTATAAGAATACCTTAATTCTTCGCTTAAGAATTATATGAAAAATTGTTCCGCAGCTGCTTTTCCAGTATTTTACGCCTTTGCCTGCAAAGGCAACCCCGGTAACATAAATCCGTTTATACAAGAAAGATTATTTGTTTGTTGAACCACTTGCAAACCATAGTAGAAGGTTGTTATAAGGCCGACCGGCGTTTACAGCAGGCCCTTTATGAGCATTATTATGGATATGCATTAAAAATTGTTTTCAGGTATATACATCAGTATGATAAAGCAGTAGATGTGGCAAACGATGGTTTTATCAAACTCTTCAGAAATTTCGAACGGTTTAAATATGAGCCTGACAAACTGGAGATGATGTTGATGGGATGGATAAAAAGAATCATGATAAATGTTGCCATCGACCAGTTAAGAAGGGATAGCCGGCAGATTGAATTTAATGTTCTCCCCGATAACTTATGGCAGCAAAGCGGGGGATCAGGTGCAGATGATAGCTTGTTATATAAAGAATTGATTAAAAGTATTAAAATGTTACCGCCATCATACCGTGCTGTTTTTAATATGTTCGTGATCGATGGTTTTTCGCACCAGGAGATTGCTAATATGCTCGGAATTTCTGTTGGTACTTCAAAATCCAATCTATCCAAGGCTAAAGCCTATTTGCAAAATGTTTTAAAAAAAGAGAATAAACAGGCATATGCTGCTTTCAGATAACGATATGGATGAATTGCTCCGCCGGGCCGCTGCGGATTATCCGTTAAAAACCGATAATGCAGATTGGGCACGGGTAGAGCAGGGTCTGGCTGAATCAGAGCCTGCACCAGCTAATGTTTCGAACAGAAACATTTACTGGCTGCTCAGTTTATTGTTGATACCGCTGTTGGTATTAGTAAAAACCGGGGGGCATAACAACCGTTATATTTCAAAAGTTGATCATGATAAAATAGTAGATAATAATCAAACAAAAACTGACTTAAAAAACAGTCAGCCTCCAACTACTTCAGAAAATGCTTTATCAAATTCAACACTATCCTCATCATCACCCATAAAAAATTTTACATACAAAAAAGCAGTTTCTCTTTCCACAGTTTCTGATCATAAAGAGATAACTTCTATTAACATAAAGCCGGTTGAATTACTAACCAGTACGGCAAGTAAAACAAGTGATGCTTCAAATAAACGCGGTAATAATATTAAATCAGAAATACCTGTTTCACCGGATATCCCGATGCATAAATATTACCTGTCTAATTTAAACGAGACCGCAGAAAATACAAACAAGCAGAACTCAACTGTAACGGAGAATAGTCAACAAATACCCACGGTTTTAGTTGACGCTTCATCAGTAAATAAAGAAGAAAAGAAAAAACAAATCCTTCACCGTTTTTATATTGGGCTTACCGGTAGTGCAGATGTTAGTATGGTCAAAATGCAAAAAACCAGTAAAGCTGGTACATCGATAGGCTTTTTAGCAGGATACCAGCTCAATAAGTATATTTCTCTCGAAGCAGGAGCTGCCAGGTCCAGAAAAAATTATTATTCAGACGGAAAATATTTTGACAAAACAGGATTGGGTATCACTTACAATGTACTGTCCGTACAGGGTTATTGCAGTATGTGGGAAATACCGGTAAGTGTAAAATATACCATCAACCCTTCTAAGACTACAAAGTTCTATGCACGAGCCGGAGTTTCATCTTACCTGATGAAAGAAGAAAATTACGATTACACAACTAAATATAATAACCAGTATTACCAGTATAATAAGGTTTATACAAATGCAAGTAAAAACTGGTTTGCAGTTGTACAGGCAGGAGCAGGTATAGAGAAGAAAATAGGCAAAAATTCAGACCTCAGGATAGAACCTAATCTAAGCTTGCCATTAAGTGGAATGGGCGTTGGTAAATTAAAAATAACAAGCCTGGGTATTAGTGCGGGCATTACTAAGAAAATATTCTAAGAGAAGTTAATGACTTAAGCTATAGGTATTATTGAGTTTTGTAAGAAGAAATTCATTCAGTAGAATGAAGTGGTCAATAATCAATAATCAAAAGCCCCGCTTGTCTAAGCAGGGCTTTCTAAGGTTTATTCAATTAGGTTTTTAAAATCGTATCCCGATACAAAGTCCGCCGCCTCTTAAACCTGCCCAGCTTCCTTTCATATCAAGTCTTCCTCCATTTGCATCTACAGTAACGGTAGTTTTAGTAAATGGTATTTCCAGGTCTTTTAAAGCCTGCCTGAATGCATCCTGCTCCATAGGACTTAAACTTTGCTTTCCTTCAATAAAACCATTACTGCTACCGCCATTAAGTCCCAGTATCCACCAGTCGAGATATATGGTCTTGCCGAGACTCCACTGCGCACCCATAAGTAACCCGCCAGTTGTTGTATTTAGTTTGCCATTCATTGCAATAGTTCTGTCTGTAGAGGCCACTTTATAATTAAAATGTGGCATAGAAGCCTTGTACTGGCTAATGCGTGCAAAGGGCGCTAAATAGAAACCATGAAACACGCCTTTTTTTCCAAGGTAAAACCTAATCTCCGGAGTGAAAGCAGAATTACTGGTAGTAAGATCGTCAACTTGTTTTTCGGTATCAGGATCGTTTATAGTGCTTTTAATTGATGATATAAATGGAAGTGTGGAGTTCGGCATAAACCTGTAACCCAGCGCCACACTTGTTTTTCTTCCTATTGCTAATTCATATTGGAATGAATAGTTTTTTACAAGAAGTGAAG
>JAQBNK010000161.1 GCA_028288595.1 Chitinophagaceae bacterium | reverse complement strand
TGGCTTATCCATGCTCCTGCTAAAGACTGCAATAATTATTTTTATGATAGTTGGTAATTTTATTGGCGGAAGCCTGATTCTAAAACATAAAGTAGCCGTTGAAAATGAGTAAGATCAAACAGTTTGAGCAATACACTGACCAGGAGATCATTTCAAACATTTTATCCGGCGAAATTGCTTTGTATGAGATAATCATACGCCGTTACAATGGTTCCCTGTTTAAAACGGGAAGAAGCTACGGGTTCAATCATTTTGATACCGAAGACGTAATGCAGGAAACTTATATAAGCGCCTATACCAACCTGGGCAAATTTGAAAACCGGTCGTCCTTTAAAACATGGCTGGTTAAAATAATGCTCAATGAGTGTTATCAGAAAAAACAAAAATTTAGTTCCCGGTTGGAACTTTCTGCAGAAAATCATCTACAAGAAAATGTGAAGCCTATGTTTACGCAAAATCATTCAACAGCTGATAAAACCCTTTTAAATAAAGAATTGGGACATGTTATAGAGAATGCTTTGCAGCAGCTGCCAGAAGAGTACAGGGTGGTTTTTTCTTTGCGTGAATTAAACCAAATGTCAATTGCTGAAACATCGGAAGCTTTGAATATTTCTGAAAGCAATGTTAAGGTTCGTCTTAACCGGGCAAAGACTATGCTTCGCAATCAAATTCACAACATGTATTCGCCTGAAGATATTTTTGAATTTAATCTTATTTATTGCGACCGGATCGTTGAGAACGTTATGAAAAGACTTCAACAGAAGTAATTCTAAAAAAATACTAAGAGAAAAAAAGAATATGGAAACATTGGAAATGAGTATCGAAGAAATCGGTGCAGAACATTTTAGCGCATCAAAAGAAACTCCGCTTCGCAACGATGCTTTTATAAAAAGTGACGAAGAAAAAATAAAAACTATTACCTGGCATTTTAAAGAGATCATGGAGGCCCTGGGCCTGGATCTAACCGATGATAGTTTAAAGGGCACGCCTGCAAGAGTTGCAAAAATGTATGTGAAGGAAATTTTTAGCGGGTTAAATCCAAAGAATAAACCCGGGATTGCCCTGTTTGAAAATAAGTACCAATACAATGAAATGCTTATTGAAAAAGACATTACCCTATACTCAAATTGCGAACATCATTTTGTGCCTATTGTTGGAAAGGCTCACATCGCTTATATTTCTAACGGCACGGTTATAGGTTTATCTAAACTAAACCGGCTCGTTCAATATTACGCACAGCGGCCGCAGGTTCAGGAAAGGCTCACAGGCCAGATTGCGGAAGGATTAAAAGAAGCGCTCGGTACAGATGATGTGGCGGTGGTTATTGATGCTGTTCATCTTTGTGTAGCATCGAGAGGGATTAAAGATACAAGCAGCAGTACGATAACAGCTTCTTATTCGGGACGTTTCCAGGATGAGGGTGTTAAAAAAGAATTTTTATCCTTATTGAATAGCAACGATGCACTTAATGGTTAGTATGTGCTTTAATGAATGCATGTTCCATTTCAATAAACAGTTCATATAATCTTTTCGTTACTTCTCCCGCTGCTCCATTACCAATTATTATATCATCAACCTGCACAACAGGCTGCAATCTTTTTGTGGTGCTGGTAACGAAAGCCTCTTTCGCTTCGCGGATATCTTGTAAGGTTATTGTTTGCTCTGCCATTTGAAATTGTGCCGATGCAAGCTGCATGACTTTTTTTCTTGTAATCCCCGGAAGAATATTTTGATGTGGTGTAATAACAACGTTGTCTTTCGTTACAAGAAAGAAGTTTGATCGAGGAAGTTCTGAAACCTTGTTGTTAAAAAAGTAAAGCACATCATTTGCATTTGCTGCTCTAATTTTCTGTTGTAACCAAATACCCATAATGTAGTGAATGCTCTTTATCGCAGGCAGCTCTCTTACATACTCATGAGTAATAAGGCGCATTCCCTCCTCAAAGATTTTATTACCCGGCATTTGCAATGATTGTTGGCTAATTACCAGGTTAGGCGATAAGTGTGAATAGGAATCCTCGCTATATCCGCCGGTAAGCATCAGCCGAATTCCGGAAGATGGAATATTATTTCGTGCGATCAATTCATCAATAATATTTTTTAACTCATCCTGGTCCAAAGTAAAATTTAAATGCAGGCCGCTGGCTGAATTATAAAACCGTTCGAGGTAATCATCAATAAATAACGGGACATTGTTAACCGTTCGAAAAAAATCAAAAACTCCATAGCCTCTTTGTATAGCGAGATCGCTAACATGAAGGTTTGCTTTTTCTTCTTCAATAAAACTTCCGTTGAAACAGGCTATTCGTTGCAAGCATTACAGTTAAGAAAATGAAGTTAATAAAGCAAAATGAAATACAATCTCTTATCGGTTTGGGTTTCAGTCTTAGTATCGGTATGAATTGTGTAATTACATTTCAACTTTAAAAAAGAGAAGATGAAAATAGGCTTTCATGGTGGCGCAAGGCAGGTAACAGGATCAAAACATTTACTTACACTTGATAACGGGACAAATATTTTACTTGATTGTGGATTGTTCCAGGGAATGGGCGATCAAACCGACGACTTCAATAATAACTTTGGCTTCAACCCGGCAGAAATAAATGTGCTGCTATTATCGCATGCCCACATTGATCATTGCGGCCTGATACCAAAACTTGTAAAAGAAGGGTTTAAAGGAAAAATATTTTGTACGCCTGCCACTATGGAACTGGCAGGAATATTATTACACGACAGTGCGGAGATCCAAACTTATGAAACTGACCATATCAATGAAAAACGGGCAGAGAAAAGCCTTCCGCTTTATGAGCCTTTATATACTCCCGATGATGTAGCTGAAGCAATCTCGCTTTTTCAAACTTTTGAATATAATGAATGGTTTGAACCAGTGCCTGGTGTAAAAGCAATGTTCTCTAATACAGGTCACCTGGTAGGCGCCTCTGCAATTAATTTAATAGTAACTGAAAATGGAAAAGAAACAACGATCACTTTTAGCGGCGATGTTGGCCGCTACAGAAGCGTTCTTTTACAACCTCCGGGCGAATTTCCCCAGCCTGATTATCTTATCCTGGAAAGCACATATGGAGATAAGCATCATGATCTGCTTTTCAATCATATTGACGAATTTTTAAAATGGATAAAAAAAGTTTGTATTGAAAGAAAAGGCAAACTGATAATTCCCGCCTTTAGTGTTGGCCGCACACAGGAAGTTTTATATGCATTGAACCAACTGGAATTGGAAAAGCGTTTGCCCGAAAACCTGTTATTTTTTGTCGATAGCCCCTTAAGTTTAAAAGCGACCCAGACGATAAAAAAATATACAAACTGCTTTAATGAGCGCTTACAGGAAGTATTAAAAATTGATAGTGACCCATTTGAATTTAAAGGATTGAAATATGTCGAAACTGTTGATCAAAGCAAACAATTAAAAGAATATGAAGAACCGTGTGTAATTATTTCTGCAAGTGGTACGGCTGATGCCGGAAGGGTGAGGCATCATATACAGGGATGTATTGAAGATGAAAAAAATTGTGTTTTGCTTGTTGGATATTGTGGAGCGAATTCATTGGGTGGCCAATTATTAAACGGGGTAAAAGAGGTGGATCTACTTGGCGCACCAAGAACTGTGGCTGCAGAAATAGGACAATTAAAAAGCATGAGTGCACATGGTGATGTTGACGACCTAACGAGATTCATAGAACATCTTGACCCGGCTAAAACGAAAAAAATATTTTTAGTACACGGCGAATACCTTGCGCAGCAGGCTTTGGCTGCGAAGCTTAACCTGAAGGAATTTAAAGATGTTATTATTCCGGCACAGCGGGAAGAGTATGAATTATGAGTGATGAATAATGAGTAATGAGTGAATGCAATAGCCGGCTTTTACAAATACTTTGCTGCTTTTGCCAGGTCTTCAGGCGTGTCTATTTCAATACCTATATAATCAACAACAGCCATTTTAATAGAAACGCCATTTTCGAGATAACGAAGACATTCAATTCGTTCAGCAGCTTCTAAAGGAGTCATCGGCCATTTTGTAAAATCAAGTAAAGCCTTCTTTTTAAAAGCATAAACACCGATGTGCTCGTAATAAATAATCTGGTAGTCTTTATTTCGCGGATATGGTATTGGGGAGCGGCTAAAGAATAAAGCATTAGCGTTTTTATCCAGCGCAACCTTTACATAATTAGGATCATTGATTAATTTTTCATCCTGCAATTCCTGCACTAAACTTGCAACCTGCACGTTAGAATTGTTTTCAACACCAAAGAGGGACAACAGTTTTTCAAGTGGTTCTTTCCTTACAAAAGGTTCATCACCCTGCACATTCACCACAATATCAACATCAATGTTTTCAATAGCTTCAGCAATACGGTCGCTTCCGCTTTCATGTTCTTTTTTACTCATTACAGCTTTACCGCCATGAGTGATGATCTCATTAAAAATAATTTCACTGTCCGTCGCCACTAAAACCTCATCGAACAATCCTGTTGCTACCGTATTATCGTAAGTATGCCTTATTACGGTTTTGTCGCCAAGTATCTGCATTAGTTTAGCGGGAAATCTTGTTGCCGCGTAACGTGCGGGAATGCAGGCGATAACTTTCATGGTGACGAATATAATTATAAACTCAGTCTTCCGGCGAGACGCTTTAACGTGATCTCTGCTGCCTTCGCCGCGTAGTTGATATTTGTTAACTGGTATCCTGCCTGCTCAAAACTTTGTTGTGCGTCTCTTACTTCAACAATTGTAGCTTGCCCCAATTGGAAACGAAGTAAGGTAAGGTCTAATAATTTTCCTGATAGTGCATAATTTTTCCTGGCGGAATCTGCCTGAACAATATTTGCTTCATAAGACTCCCAGCTGGAAACAGCGGTTGTATTCAATTGCTGCAAAATAAGATCACGCTGCAGGATGGCATTTTCAGTATTGATAGAAGCAATTCGTTGCTGTCTTTTAAAAATCCCGCCATTATAGACAGGTATGTTTACACTCAGACCCAGGGTTGGTCCATAGCTTTGATTTAACAGGGTAAGTCCTGCCGCGCTTTGTGAACGTCCGTAATTCAATCCTGCATTAGCACGAACAGAAGGATACCGCTGTGCTGCTGTTTCTTTTTCAAGGAAATGATTGATATTGATTTGAGTGGTAGCGGCCTGGTATTCGGGACTGTTCCTTAATTCAGCCTGGATAGAAGAAAGATCCAACGAGCGGTCTACAACAATCGTATCAGAAATAACAACATTAGAATCGGGCGGCACAGAAAGCGAATTGAGAAAAGTTGTTTTTGCCTGTTGTATCACCAAATACTGCTGACGTAAATTTTGATTGAGTGTGTTCACATCGATCTGCGCCTGGTATAAGTCTGCGTTGTTGGCCAGTCCCACTGATTGCTTTACCTGTACTAGTGATAACCTTTGTTTTGCCGCGGCAATTGCCTGCTCTATTGTTTTTATATAATCCTGCTGTCTTACAACATCATAATACTGCAGCATCACATCACCCATTACATTTTGCACCTGCACATTCAATTGTTGCTGACTTAATCTTTCAAGTTCTTCAAGCCGGTGTTTGGTAGCTATAACTCTAAAACCATTAAACAGCAGCTGGCTTCCCGTAACATTAGCATTGAGATTATTACCAACGGCCCAGTTACGCTGAATAGTTTGACCTGAATTTAGTTTTTGGTTAACCGTATTAATCTGTTCTGTTTCTGATAACGTTGCAGATACGGTTGGCAACCCGCCAGCCATTCCAATATTATTATTGATTGAACTAATTTCTATATTATTTCTTGCGATCTGCAGATCCAGGCTTTTCTTTAGTGCAAGGTTAACCGCATCCTGCAAACTAAGCGGTTGTTGTGCTTTCACATTATATGCGAAGAGTGTTACCAGTAAAAAAAATACAAAGCGCTTCATCATCATCTTTTTTCTATTCTGTTATTTCCGTTTTTACCACCTTGTGGCTTCCGGAAATAAACGTGTAAACCGCAGGTATTACCAGCAATGTAAGTATCAGTGAAAACATGATTCCACCAACAACAACAATTCCAAGTGGAATGCGGCTCGTTGCAGCCGCGCCTAAGCTTAATGCAATCGGCAATGCGCCGAGAGATGTTGCAAGGCTTGTCATTAGAATCGGCCTCAGGCGTTGTGTGGCTGCTTCTACTACTGCCTGCATTTTAGGTAACCCGTGTTTTCTTTTTTGATTGGCGAATTCTACGATCAAAATTCCATTCTTAGTAACAAGACCGATCAGCATGATCATTCCAATTTCTGAAAATATATTCAGCGTCTGATCAAATAACCAGAGACTTAACAATGCGCCGGCTAATGCCAGTGGCACGGTGATCATAATAGTTAAAGGATCCAGGAAGCTTTCAAATTGAGCAGCCAGTACCAGGTAGATCAATGCAAGTGCAAGCCCGAAAGCAAATGCGGTATTGGATGAACTTTCTTCATAATCTCTCGACGGGCCACTTAATGAAGTCTGAAAACTTTCATCTAATAATGTTGATGCTATTCTCCGCATCGCCTTCACGCCATCTCCAATTGTTTTTCCTTCGGCGAGAGAAGCGGAAACCGTCGCAGCCATAAAACGGTTATAGTGAAAAAGTGTTGGAGGATTAGAAGATTCTTCCAATTTTATTACCGCACTAAGCGGAATACTTTCACCGCTTCCGTTACGAACATATAATTTAGAAATATCTTCCGGGGTTGTGCGGTCGCCTCTTTCAACCTGCCCTATTACCTGGTATTGTTTTCCATTCATTGTAAAATAGGCCATCCGTCTTCCGGAAAAAGCACTTTGAACAACAGCGGCCACGTCGGTTGTAGAAAGACCAAGATCTTTTGCCTTAATTCTGTCTATCGTCATTAATAATTCGGGCTTATTAAATTTGAGGTTAGCATCAGAATTCTGGAATGTTTTATCTTTTCTTACCTCGTCCAAAAATTTAGGTAGTACTTCCTGTATCTTTTTAAAGTCAAGATTTTGAATGATGAATTGCACGGGCAAAGATCCCCTTGACCCTAATCCCACGGAAATAGTTTGTTCCTGCACGCCAAAAACCCTGGCTTCAGAAAAACGGGACATCTTTTTATTTACTGCAGTGGCAATATCATTTTGAGAACGTTTTCTTTCATCGGCAGGAACAAGTCCAATTCTAACATTGGCTGCATTTACACCACCACCGCCAAAGCCGGGTGTGGCATTAAATACAAAATCTCTTTCAGGAATAGAATCAAATAAATAATTGGTTACGCGGTCTGAAATATTCAGCATGTAAGGATAGCTCGTTCCTTCCGGTGCGCTTAATGAAAAGCGAATACTGCTCTTGTCCTCCATCGGCGCAATCTCGCTCTGCATGTTACTGCCGATCCACCAGATAATTATTCCGCAAACAGCAATGATCACCCAGGCGAACCATCGCACCTTCATGAAGTTTTTCAATATGCGCTGATAACCACTTTCCATCCCAACGAAAAACGGTTCTGTTTTTTTATAGAACCATCCTTCATGCATATTTTTTTTATTCAAATAAACATTCAGTACCGGTGTAATTGTGAGTGAAACAAAAGCGGATATCAACACGGCTCCGGCAACCACAATTCCAAATTCTCTAAAGAGACTTCCAACAAAACCCTGCAAAAAGATCACAGGTAAAAACACCACAGCCAGGGTAATAGAAGTAGAAAGAACAGCAAAAAATATTTCTTTACTTCCTTCCAGAGCCGCTTTTCTTATCGGTAACCCCTGCTCAAGTTTTCTGAAGATATTTTCGGTCACAACGATCCCATCATCTACCACCAGTCCCGTGGCTAATACAATTGCCAGCAGTGTTAATACATTAATGGAAAAACCTGCGAGGTACATAATAAAGAAAGTAGCAACGAGTGAAATTGGAATATCAATTAATGGTCGAAGTGCCACTAAACCGTTCCTGAAGAAAAAGAAAATTACAAGTACAACAAGTGTAAAAGAAATCATGAGTGTTTCTTTCACTTCTGTTAAACTGCGCCGTACATTTTTTGTATTATCAATAAGCACATTAAAAGTAATGTCTGACTTATTACTTTTTTCTATCTCCTGCAGGCGTTTATAAAATTCATCTGCAATACGGATATAATTAGCTCCGGGTTGCGGGGTAATTGCAATACCAACAGCATTTACTCCATTATATTTCCAGCTAAATTCTTCATTTTCGGGACCGAGCTCTATTTTGGCTACGTCTTTCAGTCTTACAATTCCAGAAGGATCCTGCCGGATAATGAGATTGGCGAAATCATCTTCGCTTGTAAGCTTCCCCAATGTTCTAATAGTAAGTTCTGTATTATTTCCATAAATCTTACCTGCGGGAATTTCTACATTTTCTTTTGACAAAGCAGTAGAAATATCAGTGAATGTAATGCCAAAAGAATTCATCAGATCCGGCTTAAACCAGATCCGCATCGAATACCTTTTCTGTCCCAATATATTTACCCCGCTTACTTCATTAATCGTTTGAAATCTTTCCTGGAGAACATTTTCGGCATAATCACTCAACTCCATCAATCCCTTGCTTTTGCTTTGAATTGCAAGTAATAAAATGAAATCGCTGTTAGCATCTGCCTTACTTACAACCGGTGGCGCATCAATATCCTGCGGCAAACTTCTCGATGCCTGTGCAACTTTATCCCGTACATCGTTAGCCGCTGTTTCCAGTTCAACCCCAAGATTAAATTCAACTGTTATGTTACTTCCGCCAACATTACTTGATGATGTGATTGTACGAATACCCGGAATACCATTGATCTGTTTTTCCAGTGGTTCTGTAACCTGGCTTTCTATAACATCCGCATTCGCACCTGTATAAGATGTTCTTACGTTTACTATTGGTGGGTCTATTGCCGGATATTCCCTTACTGCTAAAAAAGTATAGCCAACAATACCGAACAACACGATCATCACATTCATGACGGTTGCCAGTACAGGGCGCTTAAGTGATAGTTCTGAAATGTTCATGCTTGTATTACGCTACCGATTTATTCTGTTCTTTTAATCAAATCCTGCAAGGTCAGCACCTTACCAATTTTCAATTTACTTTTCGGTTTGGCAAACAGCATTCCGCTAACAACAACGGTATCGCCGGTTTTTATTCCGCTTAAAATTGCAACATTATCTGCCTGCCTTAATCCCGTTTCAACCGTTGCAAATTCTGCTTTGCCTTTTTTAACCAATACTAATTTTTTATCCCTTGCCTCTGGTATGATCGCATTGGCTGGTACGAGAATAAAATTATTTCCTATTCCGGCATCGAGATATACTTTAATAAAACTGCCGGGCTGAGCGAAACCATTTTGCAAAAGCGCTCTCACTTTAATATTGCGGGTGGTTTGATTTACCTGCGGTTCCACGGCCATAACAATGGCTCTGTGTTTTTCTCCCGTGCCCATATCTACCACAACTACTTTTCCCGGACTTGCCAGGCCGGCATATTCTTCGGGAACAGTAAAGTCTATTTTCGTTTGAGCCATTTGCTGCATCGTGGCGATTACAGATGCCGGAGAAATATATGCTCCCTGGCTCACCTGTCGTAAGCCCACAACGCCACTAAACGGTGCTCTCAAAACTGTTTTTGAAATATTTGCCTGTATGATATTGATATCTGCCTTGTAACTATTAACCTGGCTAAGGGCGGCATCGTATTCGCTTTGATTAATTCCCCCAACTTCTACAAGTTTGCGGTAACGCTCCACTGTTTTTTCTGCCAGATCAAGCTGAACCCTGGATTTATTAAGTTGGGCCTGCAGGTCTGCATCATTGATTTTTGCGATAACAACTCCTTTTGCGATTCTCTTTCCTTCGGGGACATTAAGGTAAGTGATGCGTCCTCCGATCTCAGGGTGAAGTTCAACATATTCATTTGCCACCACGCTACCATTAGCTTCTATAGTGTTTGACACCGTTTCCGGCCGGGCAATCATCACATCCACAACAGTTGGCGGAGGGGCTGATGGCTTTTCCTTTATCTGCTTTTTAGATCCGCAAGACTGCAACAAAATTGCAGTAAGTGCTATAGGTAACAATCTGAATTGCATTCGTTGAATTTTATCCTTATGCGAAAGAGGCGTAAAGATAGAAATAAATGATTCTTTAAAAAGGCTAATAAACTACTGTTTCAATCAATAATTAAAATGTAAAGACGAATGCTTTAAATGATACTACATTAACTTTTGTTTTAACTACTCAATTATCTTTTCAACAGAAGTTAAGTGTCCTTCTCCATCAACGCCTTCAACGATCAGCCGTAACTTTTTTGAAATATCATTATTATAAAACTCAATCGTAGCCGTATTGTTTTTACCGTGCGTTAATACATACGGCTTCCAGTACAGTGTGGAACGTATATCTGTAGCTCGATATTCTGGCAGCATAACTGAATAATCCGGGGAATAAAACTCTTTTACCACAGTATAACCACCCAGGCTTTTATACATTAAGCCACTGCCGGGAGTAGAGGGCTGATCCCCTCCTTTTTTTGTATAAACAGCGATCGCTCCTCCACCGCCACCACCGGTTGCACCAAAGAAAGGCGGCCTGAATACTTTTATATAAGCGATATCAGTTGCGGAAATGGTTAGAAGTCTTTCTGCATCGGAATTCATTTCATCAACAAATATAGAAGTGGAACTGCCCCGCCAGCTTAGTGTTGGCGGATTAGCGGATGGATTAATTTGCAATCCAGCTACCCTGCCCTGTAAGTACTGTAAAGCGTTCATTGAAGATTGAGCGGACGGATCATTCATAAAATCAAACTGGTAAGCATCGCCGCCACTAAAAAGCCCGGAAGTATATTTCTCATCCAGCTTTTCAACTGCGGATTTAACTTTGCTTCTTACGGTCACCCCTTCGAGTGTTGTTTCTTTAAGGAGTTGGTTTAACCTTTCCTGCTGCAATATCCTGTACTTGTTAAAGCCGTTCCCGGAAGTGTCTGACAAGAAATCTATGGAATGATTTGCAGTCCATTGTTTGGGAGAGGAATAAAGCCCCGTGTTAAATTCTACCTCCGCCCTGCGATCCATCTGCCGGTTTTTATTAAATTGATAATAGACCTTAATAGTGTCATAGAACACGAGGCTGCTATCAGCAAAACTTCCATCCGTTCTTAGCATTGGAAAAAGCATGTGCCTGCTGGAATCTTTCCCCTGTATAAATAAATTGATCTGTTGTGCCTGCCTGATATCTGCCGGCTGAACGCCCAGCACTTTTCCGGCAAAAAGAAGATAATTCTGTTCCGCAGGATAATTGATGGGGGGCAGTTTATGCCGGGCCATCAGATCCCAATTATATCTTCTCCATCCATGAGTTAACATCACAAGATCTAAATAGCTGTATGCAGAATCGTCTTCAGTAAAATAATAAGCGGGGTTATTGATCTTCCCCTTTAATTGCGAGGAAAGCAGTAAGGAAGAAACAATGTTGCTGCTGTTATCAAACCCGGAATTTGCATCGGTAATGCTAACAGACATATTAGTTGAAATACTATCCGGCAAAATGAATGTTATTTTATTTTTTCCCCGGCGGCTTAGATCCCGTTGAACTATCCTGATCTTCGGTTCAAATAAATAATCACGATTATCAATAAACACCACCCTTTCAGAAACCGGCTTCCAGTCTGCATTAAACAGGGTTATAGTAAGCGCCCCGGTCGGTAAGTCTTTTGTTGGTATTACAGAAGAGGTGGTCGCATTTGAACTTAGATTTATCCTGGCTTTAAAAACAAGGTGCTGGTAAATTGTGGCTACAATATATATCCGTTGTAATTCCGGGTTCGCCCCGCTTCTGCTTACAGTAAAATTTACCGCACCAGGCAATGCATTTATCTTAAGTGCAGCGCCCTGTGCTTTCACTTCCGGAAGTTCTGTAGTGTGAGACAAGCCCGCAGGATCGCTCCATACCGCAACATATTTTTTACCCGATGCAGGCATTAATTCCAGTTTCCCCATTCCATCGTGCACAGAAGCAAACGAAGCCACAATATTGTTATCCTGTTTAATAACTCCTTTTACATTCACTGGTTCTTCAGCATCATTAGTGCAGGAGAAAGCTATATTTCCCGCAAGCCCATTAATCCATTCGCCTCCTTCAGGAAAAAAGCGCAGAGAAAAAGTTTGCTTTACGGCGGCCTGCGTATTATTTTTTTTTGCTTGAAAAATGGGAATGGTCTTTTGAAAAAGAAAAGCAGAATCAAAATTCAGCATCCATTTAGTATAACCTTTCACAAATAATTTTTTACCGGTATAGCCGGCAGGGATTTCGAACTGGCCCTTAGAAGAAGACTCAACTACGGGTTCCTGTATATGAGATAAAATTTTTCCGTTCTCGTCATAAAAATCAACATAAATATTTTTGCTTATATCCGACAGGTCAACTCCGCTCATCAGGTAGCTCTTAAACCAGACCGTTTCCCCCGGAAGATAAGATCCTGTCTTATCAAAATGAACATACATTTTTTCTTCGGGATATTTTTCCTGGTAGAGCTTAAAGGTGCTGTCTGCTACCTGGGAGAAAGTTTTTTGAATGATAAGTGAAAAGAAAACCAGAAATAAAAATTGGTATTTACGCATTCCCGCAGTTTGTCTTCAAATATAAGCCAGCCCATAATTAATAATCTATTGTAAATTGATCAATACTCTATTTTTGACGACATTAACTAAATGTTTGTATATGGCCGGGGGTTCTATATTGCCAGGTGAGAAGGAAAGGCTAAATGCACTGTATGCTTATGATATTCTTGATTCAGAACCAGGGAAAGAATTTGACGGTATCGTAAGGCTTGCATCACAAATATGTGATTCCCCCGTTTCCTTCATATCAATTGTTGATCTTAACCGCGTGTGGTTCAAAGCAAAAAAAGGAATCGCAGACAATCAAATCGACCGCGAATATGCATTTTGCTCATACACTATCGAAAATGATACGCTTTTCCAGGTTGAGGATGCAACAACGGACAAGCGCTTCTCAAATAACAAATTAGTTACCGGCAAAACAAAGATTAAGTTTTATGCCGGCGTTCCCATCATCAATCGTGATGGTTATAAACTTGGTGCATTATCCGTTCTTGATACTAACCCGAAAACACTTTCTGAGGAGCGGGTTTTAGCTTTGGAAACGCTTGCCGCACTCGCGATGAAGATGATAGAAGCACGAGCGCAAAGCCATTCGTTTCAAAACATCAAAGAGGTTCAGGACAAGATCCTTTCTATTGTTTCGCATGATGTACGCAACCCGCTTGCATCACTTAGATCAGTTATCGGTTTGTGGACAGACGATTTATTGTCGCGGGAAGAGGCAGATGAAATGCTTCGTGTATCAGCGCAGCAGGTAGACGGCGCTATTGATATGATCAGTAATTTATTGAACTGGGCTAAACTGTCGGCAAAAATCAGTCGCGACAAAAAGGTGATTAACCTGCGTGAACTTTTAAATAAACTTTATACTGCTATCGCCGGTGTAATGACTTCAAAGAAAAATTCTTTTATAAATAATATCGCGGAAGACCTTATAGTAGAACACAACGAAACGCTGCTTCAGTTTGTTCTGCAAAATCTTTTAAGCAATGCTGCTAAATTCACCGACCATGGAAGCGTTTCTGCAGATGCGAGTCAGACACCAGGCAAACTTGAACTGGTAATTAAGGATACGGGTATGGGTATGAATGAAGAAATAATGGACCAGCTTTTCGATGGCAAAAAAAATTATCCGTTATGGGGTACGGCAAACGAACCCGGTAATGGCCTTGGCCTGATGCTGATAAAAGATTTGCTGGATAAATATAAAGGCAGCATTAACGTTGTGTCCCTTCCTGGTGAAGGAACAACTGTTTTTATTACTGTTTAATTTATCACCCATGAAAAAAATTACATCTCTCTTACTAATTTTTTACTGCGCTTATGCATATCCTCAAAAGATCAACCGCCATTTGCAAAAAGAGATCGCTGAATTAATTACCGGCTTTCATGGCGGCATCGGTGTGTATGTACACGACCTTAAAAGAAACCGGGTCGTTTCCATTAACGCGGAAGATACATTCCCAACAGCGAGTATGGTTAAAATACCGATACTTACCGGTATCATGACTAAAATAGAAAAGGGCGAGCTCGCATATCACCAGGAAATGATCTACAAAGATTCCCTGTTATATGCTGGTGTTGATATTCTTGGTTCATTCAAGAATAATGAAAAAATAGAATTAAGCAAAGTGATGATGCTGATGTTATCTATGAGTGATAACACAGCGAGTTTATGGTTACAGAGCTTAGCCGGTGGCGGTGCCGTGATCAATAATATTTTAGACAGTAATGGTTTTTCAGTTACCCGCGTTAATAGCCGAACCACAGGGAGAGAAACTAACCGCGGAAGATTTGGCTGGGGACAAACATCACCAAAAGAAATAGCAACATTGATGGAAAAAATATCTAAGCATGAGATCATCAGTTATAATGCCAGCGAAAAAATGCTGAGACTATTAGGAAGGAATTATTGGGATGAAGTAAGTGTCTCACAAATTCCCTCAGATGTTTTTGTGGCCAGTAAAAACGGTGCAGTAGATGAAAGCAGAAGTGAGGTCGCCTTTGTGAACGGGAAAAAATGCCGCTACATCTTTAGTATTTGCACAAAAAACAATGCGGATAAATCATGGACAGATAATAATGAAGCATGGGTCCTTACGAGAAAACTGTCTGCGCTTTTATGGAAATATTTTAACGATTAATTTTCTTCAACACTATGGCTGCCTGCTCAATTTCCCTCACGTTCTAAGTAAGAGATAGTAACATAAGAATTTCATTTATGGCTGTCTTCATCAAAAATTTAATTCAATCAACTTTAAAAAATTGGACTGCTTATTGAATAAGATGAACATAGAAACAAAATCGATACAGCAGCAGGCTGAAAAAATATGGCCAGGGTATTTACAATTACAGAAGGACTTGAGAATCTGGGTGCATTGCGTGTAGGCGGGCAGGGCTCGGTATATAAAGGTCGCCGGGCCGACGGCACTATTACTGCAATAAAATTATTGCCTACGCCTATTCATACAGAAAGTGCAGAAGATAAGCACTACATGGATTTTAAGAATGAAGTAGAAAAATTAAAAAAAGTAAATGAACATCCGAATCCATATGTAGTTAAGATTTTGAGTTATGGGATTACGGAAACGGGCAGCCTGCCTTTTATTGAAATGGAATTTATTGAAGGCCCTGATCTTGAAGAATTATTAAAACCGCCACACTCCAAACTTTTTTCTATTAACGAAGCTATTAAAGTTGCGCAACAACTTTCTAACGCTCTAGCTCATTGCCATGCAGCAGATGTTAAACATGGCGATATTAAAACCAACAACGTAAAACTTAATAACAGGACGCACAATTATATGTTGCTGGATTTTGGCCTGGCAATAATGTCTGACGAACAGAGACGCACAAGCCTTAGACACGCAGGCGCCATAGAATTTATGGCTCCCGAACAAAATGAGGGAAAGATGTTTTTTGAAACTGATGTATACAGCTTCGGTATTATTCTTTATGAATTGCTTGCAGGCCGGGTTCCGTTCCCTTTAAATGACAAAGGCGAAACCGCCCGCAACAAAGTAATGGTTGCACATATGGAAGCGCCGGTACCGGACCTTTTGTCCTTACGGGAAAATCATTTGCCCCCGTCCTGGGATGAAGAACAGCAGTCAGCAGAAATGCAGGTCCCCGACTGGCTTATTGATACCCTGCACCGATGCCTTGAAAAAAAGCCCGGCAGGCGTTTTCAAAACGGGATCGAACTGCATGAGCATATTTTAAAATACAGTAACGAGGTTCCTGTTGCGGCTGTTGTAACAAAAGATGAGCCTTTACCTGTAAGTGCTGATGAAAAATTAATTCTGAAAGATGAAGACGAAAAATTAACGCCTGTTCTTGAAGAGCCTATTGCAAATGAGGAGCCCCTCATTTCAGCCAGTCACAGAATTTATGTTGAACCTCCGCGTCCGCATAAAGAGAAAATTGTTATTGATAAAGCTCCCGGTGAACGCCGTGGTTTATCACGTTCCGCTTTAGTGGCATTAATTATACTGGGCTGCGTAATTGCGGCGGCGGCTGGTTATCTTTTAATGAATAAAAAAAATAGTCCCGGCACCGGGCCCGATAATTCAACAACTACAACCGTGGCCACGCCACGCCAAAATAGTGATAGCAGTAACCAGTCTTCAGCTCCGGCCTCCTCATCTTCTTCTCTTGTGACGGAAGAAAAAAGAAAACAGGATTCAATCAAATTAAGAGAGAGCATGACTGATGAAGAAAAGCGCACATTTGATGAAGCTGCCGCAGCGAAAGCCGCTGCAGCAAATGGTACAGCAGCAACACAACCCCCCGCCACTAAAAAGGATCAGCAGGCAAAAGATTCAGCAGCAGGAAAACCTTCAGCACCAGAAAAAGACAACAGCGACGACGACAGAAACCTTGGTGCGAGGTATAAGGTCTCAGGTATCGCACACTTCTATAATGACGCGGATGAAAGCACAAAAAGAGATGCTTTTATAAACCACTGGAATAACGCCATCTTAAAACCGCTGGATGAAAAGAATGGTTTTATCTATGTCATTTATACAAATGAAGAGGGACAAACCTCCAGGGGGTGGATCAAAAAATCTGATTTGATAAAAGTGCGGGACTGAAGAATAAATTATTTAAAAAAATTATTGCTTCCGGCTGATCTAACTCAGTAACTGGTATGCAAGTAAGCTTGTAAAATACGCCAGCGCCGTCATGTATATAAGTTGAATCACCGGCCACTTCCAGCTTTTTGTTTCTCTTTTTACTACGGCCAGGGTACTCATACACTGCATAGCAAGTAAATAAAATATCATTAATGATAAGGCTGTCGCGAATGTGTAAACTTTTGTTCCGTCTTCTCTTACTGCGGTGTTCATTTTTTGTTTGAGTGATAAATTATCATCACTGGTTTCCACGCTGTATAAAGTAGCCATTGTTCCTACAAAAACCTCTCTCGCTGCAAACGAAGTAATCAGTGCAATTCCTATTTTCCAATCGAAGCCCAATGGCTTGATCGCAGGCTCTATACTACGTCCCAGGATTCCCGCGTAAGAATTTTGAAGTTTCTCTGCTTTATACTGGCGGTTAAGTTCGGCAAGGTTGGGGGTTGGATGTTGGTGGTTGGCGTGCATTCCATTTATACTTATTTCGCTTTTCACACTTCGCAGTTCTGCATATTTTTTATCGAGCGCATCCATTCTTTTTGACGGACCAAAGGAACTAAGAAACCATAAAAGCAAGCTGATCACCATGATCACCTTCCCTGCTTCAAACACAAATATTTTTGCCTTCTGCACCATTGTAATGCCTACGTTTTTCCAACGGGGTGACCGATAAACCGGCAGCTCTAAAATGAAAAAGCTTTTCTCCTGCAATCTTATCAGGAATTTTAATACGCTACTGACGATAAGAGCGAAAACAACTCCTAATAAATACAAACCCATCATCAGCAATCCCTGGAGGCTAAGAAACCCTAAATAATATTTATTAGGAACTACCAGTGCTATCAGAATTGTATAAACAGGCAGCCTCGCACTGCAGCTCATCAGCGGGGTGATCATTATTGTAAGCAATCGCTCTTTCCGGTTTTCAATATTTCTTGCAGACATGATAGCCGGTACAGCGCAGGCAAAACCGCTGATCATCGGCATTACACTTTTCCCGTTAAGCCCTACTTTTCTCATCAGCTTATCACTCAAAAAACTAATGCGGGCCATGTAGCCGGTGTCTTCCAAAACTGTTATCAATCCAAAAAGGATCATGATCTGCGGAACGAAAACAAGAATACCGCTTAATCCCGCCATTACTCCATTAATTAAAAGATTGCTCCACCATGCTGCCTGCAATGTATCATTCAGATAGCCGCTCAGCTTTGTGAAGGTCCAGTCTATAGCGTCCATTGGAAATTGGGCCAACCAGAAAATGCTTTGAAATAAAAAGAACAATACGGTTAATAAAATGATATAACCCCAGGTGCGGTGAAGCAAAACCCGGTCAATTTTTTCTGTAAATAATTTTTTCTGCAGCGGGTCTGGTTCAACAACTGTTTGCTGCATCACCTGGCGAATACGATTATACCGTTGTAAAATTTCTTCTGCCTGTGTTTTAGTATGGTTGAATTGATTGGCGATCTCAATATTTTCAATTCGATCCTGGAGCGCAGCATCCAGCGGAAAATTTTCGTGGTTAATTAAATAATGAATCGCGGCATAGTCGCTAAGCCCCGGAACATTTTTATGCATATCTGAAACGGCTGCGGGAGCCAGCTCTGCGTTTGCAATAAAATCTCTTGCCTGTTTAAATGTTGAGCGTGTCGCGTGTGCTAATGTTTTCTTTAATTCTGCTATTCCTTTATTTTTCCTCGGATTAACTGCAATTACAGGAACCCCCAACTCTCTTTCAAGGCCGGGAAGGTCTATTTCAATTCCCTTTTTACGGGCAAGGTCTGTCATGGTAAGCGCAACCACTACCGGTATTTTTAAGTCGAGTATCTGGCTGCAAAACAAAAGGTTGCGTTTCAGGTTACTTGCATCGGCCACAAGCAAAACCATATCGGCTTTGATTTCTGTATCCGCATTCATCAGCACTTTATATGCAACCCACTCATCTGCACGGCGGGGATATAAACTATAGGAGCCGGGCAGATCGATAAGCTGTACTGAAAGATTTTTTTCAAGGTTCGAAATGCCCGTTTTTTTATCGACTGTAACGCCGGGAAAGTTTCCAACCTTCTGGTTCAGTCCCGTTAGCGTGTTAAACAAAGAAGTTTTTCCGCTGTTAGGGTTGCCGACTAATGCTATATGTACAGGGTGCAGGGACAAATTCATTATTTCTTCAGCCTGCAAAATAAACCGCTGCAATGGCTTACTGTTACGAGATCGGGAAAGGGGTTATCGCTTTACAGAAATTGCATTTTATTTAACTGCCGGCCAAAGTTACTTTTGCGCCAGACTCCTCTTTTATGAAAACAATTTTTAGCGGACCCAAAAGCATTATTATTCTTCTTTTTATTATACCCGTAATTTCCTTTTCTCAATCCAAAAAGCAAAAAAAGGCACAGGAGAAAGCTGATAATGAAACTATTTCGAATTTAACGGCGCATGTTCAATACCTCGCAAGTGATAAACTGGAAGGAAGAAGAACTGGTACACCCGGGGAATTGCTGGCCATGCAATACATCGCCGCTAAATTCAAACAATACGGGCTTGAGCCCAAAGGCTCCGCGGGATTTGTGCAGGCCTTTGTCATCGACGAAGGGAAACAAGCTGATACCGTGAAGACTTATTTTTTGCTGAATGAAAAAAAGCTTGAACTGAATAGTGACTTTTTTCCACTCCCTTATTCTCCTTCCACCGCAATAACCAGCCATGCCAGCCCATCATTATCAGAAAAGGGAGAAGCGTGGTTTTGGGATGTAAAAGATGTGGTAGAAGACAATTTAAACAACCCGCATTTCGACATTTTCGAAACCATAAATGCACAGGTTAAAAAAATTGTAGCCAAGGGTGCAAAAGCATTGATCATTTATAATACTTCTGCAAAACCGGATAACGTTCAGTTTAATAAATTCGACACCTCTGCCACTTCTGCGATCCCGGTATTTTATGTTACACAAGCTGCGGCAAAAAAATATCTTTCAGATGCCACGGCCACTTATGATATTAATTTAGCTGCTACGATAAATAAAAAAAATCGCACCGGCCACAATGTTATCGGCTTCATTAATAACAGCGCCCCGACAACAATTATTCTCGGTGCCCATTATGATCATCTTGGGTATGGCGAGGATAATAATGCTTTAGATGGTTTCGGAGAAATACACAATGGCGCTGATGATAATTCGAGTGGCACCTCTGCATTAATTGAACTAGCCCGGCTTTTAAAAACGCAATCTTCTAAAACAAACAATTATTTATTCATTGCTTTCTCGGGGGAAGAGCTCGGATTATTCGGGTCCAAATATTGGCTTCAGCACCCTACAGTTTCCATCATTCCTAATTAGATGATCAATATGGATATGATTGGGAGATATGATACAGCAAGAAAATTAATGATAGGCGGCTTTGGCACTTCTCCTGCATGGGGTAAAATTATTCAGCCCGGTGCAATAAAAGATCTAGTAATAAAATTAGACAGTGCGGGGAGCGGCCCGAGTGATCATGCATCTTTTTATCGCAGCAATATCCCCGTGTTATTTTTGTTTACCAATAGTCACCCCGATTATCATAAGGCCACAGACGACTGGCAGAAAATTAATTATGCCGGCGAGGTAAAGATCATCAGGCTGGTACAGGATATTATAAATGCTTCCTCCACTTTTGGTCAGCTCGCATTTACAAAAACAAGAGAGCAGGAGGTGGGTCGCTCTGCCTCGTTTACCGTAAGCCTGGGCGTTGTTCCCGATTATGGATATACGGGTACCGGTGTGAGGATTGATGGCATTAGCAAAGGAAAACTGGCGGAAAGGATTGGTTTAAAAGCAGGTGATGTTTTATTACAACTCGGCGATTATAAATTTGTAGATGTGCAAGCTTATATGGGAGTATTGGGTAAATTTAAAAAAGGAGATGCTACCCGGTTAAGAATTAAACGCGATGAAGAAGAGAAAGAATTCGATATTACTTTCCAATAATTATATTATTCCCGAAGCCAGTTGATGCATCAACCTATTAATGAAACTGAAACTAAATATTGATGATGTTACGGAAGATTTCTTTTCAGAGAGCCGGCTGCTTGGAATTACGGCTTCTGTAAAGAATTACCAGTTTTGCTGGCAGGTAAATAATCATCTTGCTTATAACTTTCGTCTTAACCCCGAAATAGAGATTCAATTAAAGAAAAAGGAGCGCAGTTATTTTTTTCCTGTTTATGAGCATAAGGTTAAGAACAGCTTTCTTTCGCATTATTTATATCACAATCATTTCGACGGAGAATATTTATTACCCGAGTTTCGGCACATGGATTTTTTATGGCTGATGAAAGGTGATTATGTAGACGACGATCAGTGTGCGCAGATAATCAGGACCATCAAGTCTATGAATGGGGTGCAACTGATAACAGAGCTAACAAATGAGATGATAAAAAATAAGAGCCATCTTGTTTTTTAAGGAACGAAGTTTGTTCTTAAATCTATTAATATGTGGACAGAATCTAACCATAGCTTATACCGGAAATTTCAGTTCGCCGATTTTTCAGCGGCCTTCGCATTTATGACCCGTGTTGCGCTTGAAGCGGAAAAAATGGATCATCACCCCCGGTGGACCAATGTATATAATTCAGTAGAAGTTTGGTTAAACACCCATGATGCCGGTGATACTGTTACAGAAAAAGATCGTGAACTCGCGGCTAAAATTGATAAACTTGTTTCATGAGCATTCAATGCGCATCGGTGGTCGTAATGATCAGGCCTGCAGCGTTCGGGTATAATGAACAAACGGCAGGAAGCAATTTTTTTCAACAACCGGTAACTGGTGATTTAACCCAGGAAAAAGCACTCGCAGAATTTGACTGCGTTGTTGCGACGCTTACACAAAAAGGCGTAAACGTGATCGTGTACGACGACCTGCCTTTCCCGCATAAACCAGATGCAATATTTCCCAATAATTGGTTCTGCACATTGCCAGATGGAACGGTGGCTATATTTCCTTTAGCAACGCCTAACAGGATAGATGAAAAAAGAAATGATATTGCAGAAGACCTTTCCCTAAAATTTGATGTTGGTGATGTGGAAGACTGGAGCGAATATGAAGCAGAAGGATTTTTTCTTGAAGGAACAGGGAGTATGGTTTTTGACTTTGCTAATAAACTCATCTACGCTTGCCTTTCTTCACGTACACATAAAGCAGTGTTAGAAAAGTTTGCAGCTTCACATCAATATAAAGCCATTGTATTTAGTGCGCAGCTTAATGGTCAGCCCGTTTATCATACGAATGTTTTGATGAGCATCGGTGAAGGTTACGCTGTTTTATGTTCTGATTGTTTTACGGATGAGGATGAGCTGATAGCTATAAAACAATTGCTCTTATCGACAAACCACGAGATAATCAATATTACAAACGAGCAAATGCTGGCTTTCGCGGGAAACCAGATTCAGCTTCAAACATCATCCGATAATAGAATCATTGTAATGAGTCAGTCTGCTATAGATAGCCTGGCTGAAGAACAAAAAACCGCGCTATCAAAATATGGAGAACTGGTTGCTGTTTCCATACCAACTATTGAATCGGCCGGTGGAGGAAGCCTGCGATGCATGCTTGCCGATATTCATCTAAAAGAAAAACAGCCTTAGTTATTTATTTCATGGGCCCGCCTGTCTTTGCAGTGGAAAAGAAGGACTGCCTTCAACTTCAGGACTTAATTTTTTATTACTGTATTTTTCGATCCTGTTAAGAAGCGCTAGTGAAACATACAGCCAGATAAAGCCGAGGCAGAAACCGCCAATTACATCACTTGCATAGTGCACCCGCAGGTAGATGCGACTGAATCCAATATTAAGTATGAAAAAAACAAGGAATGATATTAGTGCCACTCTCCAGTACCGGTTTTTTACATTTTTATGGATGATGTAAATCAGCAAACCAAAAAATGCAACACTGCTCATGGCATGTCCACTCGGAAAACTTAATCCTCTTGCTGGAGAAATTAATGGCATTAATGGCCGCGGCCTGTCAAAAAAATCTTTAAGTAAAAATAACAGGGCGGTACTCCCAATTGCCACTGAAGGAATTTTGATCGAATACCATTTGTCTTTTTTAAGCAGATAAAAAGTGATCAGCGCAAGATTAGCCGGAATGAGAAACACGTGTTTCCCGAAGAAAGTAAAGAATTGCATCCACCAGGTGTTAAATGGATCTACGTGCTGGTGAAGAAAAGAAAAGACTTTTTCATCAAACCCTTTTTTCTTATCAATAAAAATATTATCGGCAATCTTCCAGAAAATAAAAACAGCAGTAAAGAATATGGCTCCTACCAGGAGCGCTTCTACAGATAAGAGCCCCAGGCGGGCCCATAATGTTTTACCGGTTTTGCGAACATTTCCTTTCATACATTATTACTTAGCCTAACCGGTCTAATTCGATACCACAATCGGGCCTCAAACCCTGTAGCAAACGGCATTAATATTCATGCCGGCGCCAACAGAAGCAAACACAACAATATCTCCCGGCTGAATATTATGATCGGGATAGTGGTTCTTCAGTACCATATCATATAAAGTCGGAATTGTTGCAACCGAACTATTTCCCAATTCCTGGATGTTCATGGGCATTATATTCGGTGGCATTCGCATGTCATACAACTTGTAGAGATTTTTTATAATAGCCTCATCCATTTTTTCATTGGCCTGGTGAATGAAAATCTTTTTCACATCAGCAATGCTGATCCCGCTTTTATCAATACAATCTTTCATAGCAAGTGGCACCTGTTTAACGGCATACTCATATACTTTGCGGCCCTTCATTTTAATATAGCGAATACCAGCATCTGCATCAGGATGGTAGGATTTTCCCATATAAATATAAAAAGCCTCATCGGTGCAATGTGATTGAGCACTCGCCCCGATAATGCCCGGTCCTCCATTTTCCATCTCCTTTGCTTCCAGAATTATGGCGCCAGCGCCGTCAGAAAAGATCATGCTGTCGCGGTCATAAATATCTATCACACGAGAGAGTGTTTCAGCGCCTATCACTAATGCTCTTTTTATTAACCCTGCTTTAATGAATGCGTCTGCTGTTATAACACCCTGTAACCATCCGGGGCAACCGAATAGAATATCGTAACCTATACAAGACGGATTGAAAATTTGTAACCCATGTTTTATTCGTGATGCGATTGACGGGACGCTGTCTGACTGTATGGTATCTTTTAAAACATCCCCGAAGTTTTGTGCTACTATTATCTGGTCAATGGTCTCTTTATCAATTCCTGCATCGTCAATTGCTTTTAGTGCGGCGGCAAGGCCCAGCTCAGAAGTAGTATGCTCATCAAAAGCATATCTCCTTTCCCTGATCCCTGTAATAACACGAAGTTTCTCGGCCACTTCTATTCCGGGCAGATTTACTTTTTGTGATTGTTCATCATAAAAATGCTGTCCCGAAAAATCCTGGTTCGCAATACTATTGGGTGGTATATAGCTCCCCGTCCCTGTAATTACTGATCTGATCGCCATTTTTTAAATTTTTGACCGACTGGGTAAGGATCAAAAATACGCCGGATAGCGCTGAAAATAATTAACCATCCTGCTTTTTTTGATTCTATGGTTTTCCGGTAAAAAACTTACCACTTAACCCTGACAATGCTAATTTTCGCATGAACGATCTCAAGGTTCTCCTGGCAGAAGAAGATTCCCATGCACCTGAATTTCATTATGCATTTTCTGGAAAAAGGTAATGTCCAATACGATGTTGCAACTAACGGAAGCGATGCCGCCAGCCTAGCGGGTAAAACTATTATAATGCGGCTTTTATAGATTACAGGCTAACGGGAATAGATGGCTATACTTCGGCTGCTATTATTAAAACAATTCTACCTTCGCTTTTATCGTGCTGCTCGCGGGTACCGAATCAGTAGATAAAGAAAAACTATCCGCAGCAGGAGTAAATTTATGTTGCGAAAAACCAATAAATTCTGTGAAGCTTTTTCAACTGCTATACCGCATAAAAAAAATGAAGCCGCTCAAAAATGGCGGCTTCCCTGAAGTTAGCAACGGCGCATAAACAACGCCTTCTTAAAAGTTTAAACAAAAACCAGGCCTGCTCTTCTCAAAGAACGTGATCACCAATATTTCTTTTTACTTCCGAAACATATTCTTTGATCTCCTGCTCTTTATCTTTTTTACAGATGAGTAAAACGTCTTTTGTATCAACTACAATAAAATCATCAAGACCCTGTAAAACCACCAGCTTGTCCTCTGGCGCAGAGACTATACACTTAGTCGCATCTATTATCATCACCTGGTTTCCTGCAACTGCATTTCCGAGATAATCTTTCTCCAGGTTATCATATGCGCTGTTCCACGTCCCCAGGTCGCTCCATCCAAAAGAAGCCGGGATTACATAAACATTATTTGCTTTTTCCATTATGGCATAATCAATGGAAATATTTGTACAAAGAGGGTAAACCCTTTCAATAGCCGTCTTTTCCTCGGAGGTACCAAAATGTTGTTTTTCCGCAGCGAATAATTCAAACATTTCCGGCTGCAACTTTTCGAACGCATCTAAAATCGCAGATACTTTCCAGGTAAAAATTCCGGCGTTCCACAAAAAATCACCGCTTGCCAGAAATGTTTGTGCAAGCTCGAGGTTCGGTTTTTCAGTAAAGGTTTTTACTTTATAAATTTCATCTGCAGCAGCGAGTGAATCATGTTGAATATAACCATAGCCCGTATTCGGATAAGTGGGTCGTATTCCCAGCGTAACAAAAGCTTTCAGGTGATTCGCAAATTCAAGAGCCCGCATGGCAACTCTTTCAAATTCTTCATTATCCAGGATCAGGTGGTCACTTGGGGCAACTATTAATGAAGCCTCAGGATTCTTCTGCGCAAGTTTAAAAGAAACATAAGCTATGCATGGTGCCGTGTTTTTCCTGCTCGGTTCAGATAAAATGTTTTCCCATGGCAGGGCAGGAAGCTGTTCTTTTACTATATCGGTGTAATCCTGGGAGGTAACAACAAAAATGTTTTCAGGCTTTATAAAACGGGTATACCTTTCATAAGTTGCTTGTATAAGCGTCTGACCAGTATTTAAAATGTCGATGAACTGCTTTGGGAAAGCGGTCCTGCTTTTTGGCCAGAAGCGGCTGCCGATACCACCGGCCATTATGGCCACATAATAATTTTCATTCATAACAAAGAGGGCGCAAAGCTACAGGTAATGCCGCTAATTTCAACTGATTAAATAATGCCTTCCTTAATAAGATTATGCAGGTGAATCATACCCAGGTATTTTCCTGAATTATCGGTCACAATCAGCTGACTAATATCATGCTCCTTCATTTTTTCTAATGCCTGCACGGCCAGGGTTTCGGCGGTTATAGTTTTAGGGGCCGATGTGTATAACGAACTGACGTCTATGCCATTGATATTCTCTACCGTCTCCAGCAAACGCCTTACGTCCCCATCGGTAATAATTCCCGACACCACTGCCTCTTCATTTATAATTGCGGTGGCGCCCAGTCGCCCCCCGGAAATTGAAATAATCGCTTCCTTCAGGGTGGCCGAATGTTTCACCGCCGGAGCCGGGTTATCACGGAATAAGTCATTAACCTTAAGATAGAGACGTTTCCCAAGATTGCCGCCAGGGTGAATTTTTGCGAAATCACTGCCGGTAAAATTATTTAGCTGCATAAGGCAAACCGCCAGCACATCACCCATAACCGTTTGCGCCGTAGTGCTGCTGGTTGGAGCCAGGTTATTAGGACAAGCCTCTTGTTGAACAGTAGTGTTTATAACAAAGTCTGCAGTTCTTGCTAAATAAGAATTCATATCCCCCACCATTCCAATCACTTTATTACTAAAGCTCTTAATCAGCGGAACCAGCACTTTTATTTCGGGGCTCTCGCCGCTTTTGCTGATGATAAGAACAATGTCTTCCTCCTGTATCATCCCAAGATCCCCATGAATTGCATCAGCCGCATGCATGAATAAAGAAGGGGTTCCGGTTGAGTTAAGTGTCGCTACTATTTTTTGTCCAACGATTGCACTCTTGCCAATTCCACTTACTACAAGTCGGCCTGCACACTTATTAATTAATTCAATGACGGTCACAAATGTTTCATCAATAAAAGCTTGCAGGTTGCTGATCGCCTTCGCTTCTATTTCAATGGTTTTTTGCGCTTCTTTTATAACAGGATGTTTCATTACGCCAAAAATAAACTTTAACATGCAAGTTGTTACAATCGGTCGGTTGTACATTAACTTCGCAACCCTTTAACCCTGCCCTGTGCAGTTTAACTGCTTCTATGCTGTTTCGAAATATTATGAAACTCTGCTAAAAAGCAGTATTTTATTCAACCGCACCTTAGTGTGCAATTCCTTAACGGGCAAATTATTATGGCAACAAAGAAGACCACGGCCACCGGTACTGTTATTAAAACCGCTTCAAAGAAAAAAGATAAGACGGATACTTTCACACACCCCTATGATATTCATGCTGGATTAAATACATATTTTGGTTTTGATGGATTTAAGGGCCGGCAGGAAGAGGCGATCAACAGCCTCCTTTCGGGCCGTGATACTTTCGTGATCATGCCAACGGGTGGAGGAAAAAGTTTATGCTACCAGCTTCCTGCCATGCTAATGGATGGCTGCGCAATTATTGTAAGCCCGTTGATTGCCCTTATGAAAAATCAGGTTGACCTGGTACGAGGATATAGTGAAAAAGATGACGTTGCTCACTTTCTAAATTCTTCGTTAACAAAGGCGCAGGAACGGGAAGTAAAAAGTGACCTGGCGTCCGGGAAAACCAAACTACTATATGTAGCTCCGGAGACGCTCACCAAGCAAGAAAACCTGGAGTTCTTTACAGATCTTCCTATTTCTTTTTTTGCAGTAGATGAGGCGCATTGCATTTCTGAGTGGGGTCACGATTTCAGGCCGGAATACAGAAGGCTGCGTGAAATGGTAGATAATATCAATACCAATATTCCTGTAATAGCATTAACCGCGACCGCCACCCCAAAGGTTCAAAGCGATATCGTGAAGAATTTGGGATTGAAAAATGCCAACATCCTTATGTCTTCTTTTAATAGAAGCAATCTTTATTATGAAATTGTTCCGAAACAAAAAAAGGAACAAACAATAAAAAGCATTGTTCGTTTCATTTCACAAAACAAGGGCAAAAGCGGAATCATCTATACGCTTAACAGGAAAACCACCGAAGAGCTTGCAGAAGTTTTAATGGCCAATAATATTAAGGCCGTGGCGTATCATGCTGGTTTGGATAGTAAAGTACGTGCAGACAGGCAGGATCAGTTTTTAAATGAAGACGTGCAGGTGATTGTTGCTACCATCGCATTCGGGATGGGAATTGACAAACCGGATATTCGTTTTGTTATTCATTATAATATTCCAAAGTCGATAGAAAATTATTACCAGGAAACCGGCAGGGCGGGAAGAGACGGCCTGGAGGGAAAATGTCTTTTGTATTATTCTCATAAAGATGTTTCCAAACTGGATCACCTGATGAGAGATAAGCCCTTAAGTGAACGGGAAGTTGGGGCGCAGCTTATCCGGGAGATTGTAGCCTATTCTGAAAGTGCTATTTGCCGCAGAAAAATGTTGCTTCATTATTTTGGCGAAGACTGGCAGGAAGAAAATTGCGGAAGCTGCGATAATTGTCTTCGTCCAAAGGAAATGATAGAAGTAAAAGGAGAAGCGGTTAAGGCACTCAAAGCTGTAAAAGCGCTTGGAGAAAGTTTCGTAACAGATTATGTGATTAATGTACTGAGAGGCAAACAAACCCCGCAAATAACAATGTACCGGCATGACAGCCTGGATGTATTCGGCTCTGGCAAGGACCACGACGAACATTTTTGGAACAGCCTGATCCGTCAATTGCTGTTAGCAGATCTGCTGGTAAAAGACATTGAAGAATATGGCTTATTGAAACTTCCTGCCAAAGGAAATAAATTCATCTCAAAGCCACAGTCTTTTAAAATCGCCCTGAACATTCAATTTAGTGATGAAGATATTGATGATGAAGATGACGGTGGCCCTTCCGCGGGAACCTCAACTGATGAGCAATTATTATCAATGCTAAAGGAAATTCGACAGCAGGAGGCAAAGAAAAAAAACCTGCCGCCATTTGTGATTTTTTTAGAGACCTCTTTACAGGATATGGCTACCCTTTATCCAACCACGTTAGCAGAGTTGGAAAAATGCCAGGGAGTTAGTAAAGGGAAATCCATTCGATACGGGAAACCCTTCATCGACCTGATCAGTAAGTATGTGACAGAAAACGGTATTGAAAAACCGGATGATTTTGTGATGAAATCTGTGGCCGATAAGCGTAGTAACAAGATCTATATTATACAGAACGTAGATAAGAAAATTCCACTCGAAACTATCGCAAGGAACAAGGAATTAAAGCTTGACTATCTCCTTGAAGAAATGGAAACGATAGTAGCCAGTGGCACCAAGCTTAATTTAGATTATGCTATTTCTGATATGCTGGATGAGGATGAACAGGACGAGATCATTGATTATTTCAGAAGCTGTGAAACCTCTTCCCTGCAAGTGGCACAGGAAGAATTGGCTGATGGGGATTATAACTGGGAACAGTTAAAAATAATGAGAATCAAGTTCCTCTGTGAATATGGTAATTAGGTTTTTTTATAACCGAAACGGTTATTTTGATTGCCTATCAGGTCGCCTGTTAACGGAAAAGATTATTTTGTGTTAACAATATCCTAAAACCATTTCTTATGAAAGTATCAACCAAAAAACTCATGGAGAAAAGACCGGCTTTTACTTCCATCCTGAAAAAACTACCCTCTCTTTTTGAATCTCCCCAAAAACGGGAGTTTAAACGACTAAAAGAGTTTATAAACGGATATGCCTAATATTCGGCGCCGCATTTTAAATGCGGCTTTTTTTATTTTAAGCCATCAGTAAACCATTCTACAATTCTCTAAGAGTACAGTCTGTGCCCCAAATATTTTCCTTTCGCTTGTGAGATTAAGAAATCCTGCCTTTACTATTAATCACAGCCCTTGTAAAAACAATCCGGTTCTGGCATTGTTTTGGGATTTACTCCGGGAACGAATCATAAAATGTGAGCCACATGAATGTACAAACCAGGCAACCATTAGTAGAAGATGGCCAGGGTATTCTTGATATTGTTGCATTGAACTCTGGTAATCTAATATTAAAAATACTTGATGTGCAGGGCCGCATCGCTAAAACAATTATTGAAAAAGTGGAACAGGGGGCGCAACAACTGATGGTAAATATGAATGACCTTGGTGAGGGGATGTATGTGCTGAATGTTTTTAATGGTGATTCTTTTATTAAAGCCATTCGCTTTACAAAAGATTAGTTTTTCAATTGGGGGTATGTATACTTTAAGACCCGCCTGCATAGGCGGGTCTTTGTTATATATAGATAATCATAAATTACTTTGTAATTTGCTTTTAATATAAAAATGTCTGCTATGTCAATACCTGTTGTAGATCTGTCACAGTTTGTAACCGGCGATGCTGATGCAAAGGCGGCCTTTGTGCAGGAGTTAGGAAAAGCTTATGAAGAAGTAGGATTTGTAGCTGTTAAAAATCATGGTATCCCCGGTAAATTAATTTCTGAACTGTATGAATACGTTCAGCAATTCTTTAGCCTTCCGCTTGAAAAGAAATTACAATTTGAAATACCCGGACTCGCTGGTCAGCGTGGTTATACGAGCTTTGGCCGTGAACATGCTAAAGGAAGTGATGCTCCCGATCTGAAAGAGTTTTTTCAATATGGTCAAACCGTTGAAGATGGCGAAGCAATAAATGATAATTACCCTCCTAATGTACAGGTGGCTGAAATCAAACCCTTTAATCCAACCCTACAATCTGCGTATAGAAATTTTGAAAAGAGCGGTCGTTCTTTGTTACAGGCTATCGCACTATATCTTGGCTTGGATGAGCATTATTTTGATAATAATATCCACAATGGAAATTCTATTTTGCGTTGTATTCATTACCCGCCAATTACATCTGAACCAAAGTCTGCTATTCGTGCCGAGCAACATGAAGATATCAACCTCATCACCTTATTAGTGGGCGCCTCTGCGGACGGTTTACAGATTTTAACCAAGCAGGGCGATTGGGTAAACGTCACTTCGCTTCCCGAACAAATTGTAGTAAATGTTGGTGACATGCTGCAGCGATTAACAAATAATAAATTAAGGAGCACCACACACAGGGTAGTTAATCCTGCACGTGAGTTATGGCATACCAGCAGATTTTCTATGCCTTTCTTTTTACATCCAAAAAGCGAAATGAGCCTGTCTTGCCTGGAGGGTTGTATTGATGAACGGCACCCTAAAGCTTATGAGGATATTACTGCAGGAGAATATCTCGATGAAAGGCTGAGAGAGATCGGTCTTAAAAAATAATTTCGTACCCTAAATACCGGAGTTTGAAGCTACTGCGGCATATCCCTTTTTTAAAGACTGTCTTTCTCTACAGCATTACTGCTTTTGGCGGACCGCAGGGTCATATGGGCATGATGATAAAAACATTTGTTCATAAACGAAGAGATGTAACGGAAGAAGAACTAATAGAATATAATGCTTTTTGCAATTTACTTCCCGGCGCCTCTTCCACTCAAACACTCACGCTTATTGGTTACAAAAGAGGTGGCATTCTACTGGCGATCTTCACCTTACTTATCTGGATTTTCCCTGCGTGTTTATTGATGAGTTTATTTTCTTTTTTTATTTCTTATAGTAATGAATACCTGGAGCTGAATAAATTATTTCTTTTCATTCGCCCTATGGCCGTTGGATTTATTGCCTTCTCTGCATGCCGAATGTATAAGATAGCCGTTCACAATTTGATTACCCGCATCATAATGGTGGTTGCGACAATTTGTACTTTTTATTTTTTTAAAACTCCCTGGATATTTCCTTCATTAATTGTTGCGGCAGGAATAGCAACAAATTTCAGCAGTAAACGAATTCCGCAAAAAGGTGTTCGATCAAAAAAAATAAAATGGGGGAACATGCTCATTTTTATAGCACTATTTATTATCGCCGGATATTTGAGTGAGGCTGCAAGAAAAAATGAATGGAAACACAGAAGCGCATATAATCTTTTTGAAAACTTTTATCGTTTTGGAAGTCTTGTCTTTGGTGGTGGCGATGTTCTTATTCCACTGATGTATGAACAATATGTTTCGAGGTCGGAGAATCCGCAGGTCATCAAAAAAAACCCCCGCATTTTAAAAGCAGATAAAGCAGATTTCCTCACAGGATCCGGAATTGTAAGAGCTATTCCCGGACCCGTGTTTTCTATATGCGCTTATACGGGTGGGCTTGTAATGCGATCCCGCGGACCAAATATGCAATTGCTTGGTTGTATTATCGGTGCAGTTGCTATTTTCCTTCCCAGTATTTTATTGGTCCTTTTCTTTTTTCCGGTTTGGCAAAACCTGCAGAAATATGCGATCATTTATCGTTCATTAGAAGGCATCAATGCTGCCATTACCGGCATTATGACGGGCGCTACATTTTATCTTATGAAAGATATTTCAATTGATATCATGCAGGGAAGAGCCCTTAATATTCTTAATGTCGCAGTGATTGCAATAACGCTGTTTTTGTTGCTTAAGACCCGCATTCCTTCTCCGGTGATTGTAATTGGCTGTATTTTATTGGGATGGATTTTTTAGCGGTAGTAATGATTATTCTCTATTTCTTCCCTTGTCTTGTCGGGAATCATATAACGTATTGATTTTCCGTTAGTTATGTAGCTTCTTATGGCGCTTGCAGAGATATCCAGCAGCGGTGCTTTTAACAAGCTGGCCCTATCATGAATCTGCTCAGATTGAAAACCTGGCCGCTCATAAACAAACATGTCATAGTCTCTTAATAAAATATCACCGTTTTTCCACTTACCAATATTTAGATAGCTATCCGATCCAACGATAATAGAAAAACTATGTTGGGGGTATTTTTCTTTTAGATGCGTAAGCGTGTCTATCGTATATGAGGGCCTTGGTAATTTAAATTCAATATCAGAAGCTCTTAATTGATTATCGTCTTCAACCGCAAGCTGAACAAGGCGAAGCCTGTGATATTCATTTAATAACTGACCCTTAGGCTTTAATGGATTTTGAGGAGAAACCACCAGCCAAACCTGGTTCATCGGTGTATTGTTAGCGACAAAAGATGCTATAATAAGATGCCCTGTATGAATGGGATTAAATGATCCAAAAAATAATCCGATGTTCATTTTATCATTAAATTTCTTCTACCAGTATATTTTCTGCTTCATTCAGCCGCAGGCTTAAACTATAACCGGCCACAGAAATACAAATCGGATCCCCCAGCGGCGCCAGTTGATCAACTCTCACCGTTTCACCGGGTACGCAACCCATCTCCATTAGTTTAATAAAAAGGTCATCTCCTTCAAACGCTTTAATTATTGCTCTTTTACCAACCCCTATCTCAGATAATTTTTTCATACCAAAACAAAAGTACTGGCTGCCCATTGACTTTTTGTTACGATTTTTGGAAGACAAAATTAGCAATGGTTTATTTCAGTTATGCTGACCGCCAACTTTCTCTTAAAGGAAAAACCGAAATCAAGCAATCGATATCGGCTTTGTTTAAAAAAGAGAAAAAGAAATTAAAAGAAGTTCGCTACATTTTTTGCTCCGATGACTATTTATTGTCGATCAACCGCTCCTTCCTTTCGCATGATTTTTATACCGATATCATAACCTTTGACCTTAGTGATTCTTCCCGGGAGGTAATTGCAGAAATTTACATAAGCCTCGATAGGGTTAGAGAAAATGCCAAACTTCATAAAACCGTCTTCAAACAAGAGCTTTTAAGAGTAATTTTTCATGGGGCGCTTCACCTGTGCGGATACAAGGATAAAATCAAAAGTGAATTAACAATAATGCGCAATAAAGAAGACCAATATCTTCGTTTATTTGGGTAACGAATTACCCCATTCATGAAAATCCTAAGCCTGTTCCACGTGAAACATCTATGGTTAGCAATAGCCGTTTGTGCCCTTTCCTTATCGGCCAAATCACAATATTCAACAGTTGTTCTTGAACAAAAACCGATAACTGTTTTAGCAAAGCCAAATACGTATATACAGCAGTGGGATGAAAATCAGCCCGGTTATCAGTTTTTAAGTAGTCAACAAAAAGAGCTTTTCTATTGGACGAACTACAGTCGTTCCAATCCCCGTGCTTTTTGGGATAGCGTTGTTGCACCAATTCTTTCACTGTTTCCTAATATTAATAACACAGAATATAGCCGAAGCTTAAAGCAGGATTTGTACAAAAGCGCTTCCCTGCTTCCTCTTCGTTTGAACGATACATTAGCAAAGACCTCGCAGGAGCATGCATCTGATATTGGATTAAATGAAGGAACCTTTAGCCATAGTTCCACCGATGGAACCACATTTCAGGATAGATTCCACCTGGCAGGATTAAAGAATTATGGGGGTGAAAATATAAGCCTGGGGAATGGTAATATGTTACTTGCTCTTGTTCTTCTTTATCTGGACCATGATCTTCCTGATCTTGGGCATCGCAAAACGCTAATGAACCCTGATTATACCGACATTGGATTAGGGATTTGTAAATATGGAAATACTAATTCCGTATTTTTTGTGCAAGATTTTTCAAGTCCCCAGTATAAACTATACGGTCGTTCCACGTGGAACACTACAGTTAAGTAAGCCCGTTGTATCTTTGCGCCCCTTATGTTCCAGGAATATGATGTAATTGTTGTTGGCGCCGGCCATGCCGGTTGTGAAGCCGCTGCCGCTGCCGCTAACATGGGTAGTAAAGTCCTCCTTATAACCATGAATATGCAAACCATTGCACAGATGAGTTGTAACCCGGCAATGGGAGGAATTGCAAAAGGACAAATAATCAGGGAAATCGATGCGCTTGGCGGATATAGCGGCTTGGTTAGTGATGAAAGCATGATCCAGTTCAGGATGCTGAATAAATCTAAAGGTCCAGCTATGTGGAGCCCCCGGTCTCAAAATGACCGGATGCTTTTTGCCGGGAAATGGAGAGAGCGTCTTGAACAAACTCCAAATGTTGATTTTTACCAGGACATGGTTAAATCACTCATCATAAAAAATGGAAAAGCCAGCGGGGTCCTTACGGGTATGGACCATGAGATTAGATCTAAATCTGTAGTGGTTACGAGTGGCACCTTTCTCAATGGAATAATTCATATTGGCGAGAAAAAGTTTGGCGGTGGCCGCGTTGCAGAAAAAGCTGCTATCGGCATCACCGAGCAACTTGTCTCACTCGGCTTTGAAAGCGACAGGCTCAAAACTGGTACGCCCCCAAGGATAGATGGAAGAAGCCTTGATTATTCTAAAATGGAAGAACAAAAAGGCGATGATGAAATTGTAGGCTTCTCTTACCTGCCATCAAACAAAATTTCTGCTTCAGCTCAGAGAAGTTGTTATATCACTTATACCAATCAAACGGTTCATGATATTTTAAAAACCGGTTTTGACCGTAGCCCTATGTATACCGGGCGAATTGAGGGCACGGGGCCGCGTTATTGTCCAAGTATTGAAGATAAAATAAACAGGTTTGCCGACCGTGATCGTCACCAGATCTTTGTTGAGCCGGAAGGATTTAATACTGTAGAAATTTATGTGAATGGATTCTCCACTTCATTACCGGAAGAAGTGCAGTACGAAGCTATTCGTAATATTCCCGGTTTCGAATCTGTCAAAGTTTTCAGGCCCGGGTATGCTATCGAATATGATTACTTTCCACCCACACAATTAACACACAGCCTCGAAACAAAACTGATCAGTAATTTATTTTTTGCTGGCCAGATAAACGGCACTACCGGCTATGAAGAAGCGGCTTGCCAGGGATTGATAGCAGGAATGAATGCTCATCTTAAAACAAAAAATGAAGCGCCTTTTATTTTAAAAAGAAACGAGGCTTATATAGGTGTCTTAGTGGATGATCTTATTAGTAAAGGAACAGATGAGCCCTATCGCATGTTTACCAGTCGTGCAGAATACAGGACTTTATTAAGACAGGATAATGCCGATCTCAGATTAACCGAAATGAGTTATCGCCTCGGTCTTGCCTCCCAGCAAAGAATGGATGCGGTAGTGGAAAAAAGGAACGGTGTTGAGTCAATTAAAAAAATTCTAAACACCGTTATTATCGACCCGGCTGCTGTTAATCCTTACCTGGAAAGTATTAATTCTACGATCTTAACTGAAAAGCAAAAAGCGAATAAAATAATTTTAAGACCCAACATTGATCTTACTTCTCTCATGGAATTTATTCCGGGCTTGAAAAATGAGTTACATCCTTATTCTCCCGAAAGCCTTATGCAGGCTGAGATACAGGTTAAGTATGAAAGGTATATTGAAAAAGAGCAGGACCTCGTTCAAAGAATGTCGTCTTTAGAAGACCTCGCCATTCCTGATAATTTCAACTATGAAAAAATTGCGGCGCTGAGTAATGAAGCATTACAAAAATTTAAAAAAATTCAGCCCAGAACGCTTGGCCAGGCAAGCCGGATAAGCGGAGTAAATCCCAGTGACGTGCAGATATTAATGGTTTATATGGGACGTTAGTTTGAATACTTCGTTAATTAATTCTTTTACTGATCACTTCTCTTTTTCTTTCAATAATATTACGTCCACAAAAATCCTGTTTGAAAATTTTACAGAGAATTTTATTTCTTTCATGCGCATCATTTTTTATTGCGAACCTGGCAGCAGCTCAGAAAATTACTATACAGGGAACGATCTATGATTTTCTTAATCGCAAGCCGGTTGAGGGAGTTTCTGTTATCAGTAATAAAGGACTCGGCTCAACAAGCGATTCTTTGGGTCGTTACAGTATCTCCGTTCTTAAAAATGATTCCATCTGGTTCGCTTTTTTAGGGAAGAATACCATGCGTTATGCTGCAGACACTATTTCTAATCCTTCAGCTTTTGATATTGGATTAAGACTGGATATTAAATTTCTTCCTGATGTAAAAGTGAGAAGTACAAATTACCATCTTGATTCTCTGATGAACAGGAAAGATTATGCAAAAATCTTCAACTTTAAAAAACCTGGTATTAGTCTTTCCACCAATCAAAATTATGTTCCCGGCAGTGTAAGCGTTGGTTTAGACCTGGATGAATTTATCAACATGTTTCGCTTTAAAAGAAACAGGCAGATATTATCGCTGCAGCAAAGATTATTGCAGCAGGAACAGGATAAATATATCAATCATCGCTTTAGTAAAAGGTTTGTAAAGCAATTGACCAATCTTGAGTCTACCGCCCTTGATGAATTTATACTATTGTATAAACCTGCCTATGAATTATTACAAATGATGAATGATCTTGAATTGGGTTACTATATCCAGCAATCATTCAAACATTATGAACTTCATAGAAAGTAAACAACTACAGGCGTCCTCTTCCTACGAGCCAGAGAATTAAAGCAATTATTACCACCACCACTACAATTCCTACCCACATCCCGGCTTTAAAAATTCCACCGACCACAGCACAGGAAGTTAGTGTTGCCACCATGAAAGAGAACAGTACTAATGCTGAAAGTTTATTCATAACATCTTTTTTAGCACTATTACAAAAAGCAAACCAATTAGCTGACAGTCAAAATTTTAGCCTCCCAGGCCAGCCGCTTTACTGATATCCAGCATACGTAGAATAGGCTTCAGTGCTGCCTTACGCAATTCTTCCTCCATCAGAATCTCTGGTAATTCATATTTCATGCACAAGTACAATTTTTCCAATGTATTCAGCTTCATGTGGGGGCAATCGTTACACGCACAGGCATTATTCGGGGGAGCGGGAATAAAAGTTTTATCCGGGGCATTCTTCTGCATTTGATGAAGGATGCCGGTTTCTGTTGCCACTATAAACGATTTTGAGGCGTCCTGCAGGGTGTATTTCAAAAGTTGAGTAGTACTTCCAATATAATCGGCTGCTGCCAGTACAGCCTCCTCGCATTCGGGGTGAGCGATAACCTTAGACTCCGGGTGCCTAACCTTTAACCGGGTTATTTTTTCAAGACTGAAAATTTCATGAACCATACAGGCGCCATTCCAAAGGATCATATTTCTACCCGTCTTTTTATTTAGAAATCCTCCGAGATTTTTATCCGGGGCAAATATAATCTGCTGTTCCCCCGGTATACTTTCAATAATTTTTTCGGCATTACTGCTTGTACAGATGATATCACTCAGTGCCTTCATTTCTGCAGTGCAATTGATATAAGAAATAACAATATGATTCGGGTACCGGGCTTTAAATTGTTTAAACAATTCAGAAGGAGCACTATCGGCTAAAGAACAACCCGCTTTCAGATCTGGCAGAAGAACTTTTTTTTTCGGGTTTAAAATTTTTGCAGTCTCGGCCATAAAGTGAACGCCGGCAAAAACAATCATATCGGCACTTGTCTTTGCAGCCTGTTGTGCCAAACCCAAACTATCACCAATATAATCTGCTACATCCTGTATATCTGGTTCCTGGTAATAATGCGCCAGGAGAATGGCATTCTTTTCTTTTTTTAATTTTTCAATCTCTGCGAAGAGATCAAGTTCAGGATCCAGCTCAATATCCAAAAATCCTCTTCGGCTTAAATTTTTTCTTGCCTCAGCAATTTTTATTTTGGGTATTTCTCCAATGTTAATATCCATTGTAGTATTAATTATAATTAGTTTATTTATAAAAACCTATTACTATTACGGGTGTGGATATCGGGAAAAGTTGATTATCCACAATGAACAAAGTTAATTAGTTCATCCTTGTACACGGCTTTACACATCCTTTACACAAAGTGAAAGTTATACTGGCAAAGACGATACCTCGTTTATCAACAAAAATGATAAAGAGGAACTATGCTTATAAACAAACCGTATCCACAGCATGTACACTGTTAATCCACGGGGACGGACAGTTAACATGTTTTACCCCTGTTATTACGGCCAGATAATGCAACCTATTTTGCTTTCCATCTTTGCACAGCGGCAGAGAAAGAAACTGCCGCTTGTCCACAGAAAACAAGGCCTGTTAACACAGGTGCGGGGATAACCTCTTTTTAAAATCAACGGCAAATCAACGGGCTGTTCTGTTGTTAACCACAGAATCGCCAGCCCTTCTGCATCATGGAGGTTTTCCACAGTTTGTTCAAACACTATATTCCCCTATTTTTGCCATCCTCATCGTAAACCTTTATATAGTATTATGTCTGTTATTCAAAGAATTCGTGAAAAAGGAGCCTGGATCATTTTTGGTATCATCGCCCTCGCATTACTTGCATTTATATTACAGGATTCTGCATTTCGCAGGGGTAACCTGTTTAGCAACAATACAACCATAGGTAAAGTTAACGGCCAAACTGTAGACAGAACAGATTTCCAGGCAAAATCTGACCTGGTAAATCAAATGAACGGTGGCCAGATACCACAGGAACAATTAGTGCCGGGTGTGTGGAACATGATGGTTGACCAGATTGTTCTCGAACAACAATATAAAAAACTCGGCCTCGCATTTACGGGAAAAGAATTATCAGATGTATTATTTGGTAATAACCCGCCTCAATGGTTTACGCAAAGATTTACCGATCCGGCAACAGGACAGTTTAATGAACAAGCTGCCCGGGAAGAAATCAACCAGATAAAAAAATTAAAAAATGATCCGCGGGTAGCTCAGTATTACCAGGTTTATATACAACCAACAATCGACCAGTCGCTCCGTCAGAAATACCAGTCATTAATTTCAGGAGCTATCTATGTTCCAAAATGGATGAATGAAAAAATGAATGCCGATAATAATTCAATAGCCAGTATCTCTTATGTACAGGCACCCTATACTTTGATCCCCGATAACCAGGTAAAAGTATCTGATGCTGACATCAGGGATTACGAAAAAAAGCATGAGTCTGAATTTGAGCAAAAAGAAGAAACACGTTCAATATCTTATGTTGCTTTTGAAGCGGGACCAAGTGCACAGGATAGTGAAGAGGCGTTTAAACAGGTTTCAGAAATTAAACCCGCTTTTGCTACCGCGCCCGATGTGAAAAATTTTGTTAGCACGAAAGGAAGTGAGACGCCTTATTTTGACGGATATGTTACCAGCAATAACATGAAGATGCCTTATGCTGATACTATAAAATCACTTGGCATTGGGCAAGTTTTCGGCCCCTATGTAGATGGAGGAAATTATGTAGTTGCAAGAATGATTGCTAAAAGGTCAATGCCTGATTCTGTAAAAGTTCGTCATATATTAATTAAGACTGCAGACCGGGGACAGCCCGTTCTTCCCGATAGTATTGCGAAAAAAAGGATCGACAGTATCGCGAATGCAATAAAAGGCGGAGCTGATTTTAATGCGATGGTTCAGCAATTTTCTGACGATCCCAGCAGCAAACCAACGAAGGGAGAATACGAATTTCCCTCTTCTCAATTTTCAACCATCAGTAAAGAATTTGCTGAAGTGGCTTTTTATGGCAATACCGGCGATAAAAAAATTGTAAAGGTTGAAAACAGCACTTATAGCGGGTATCATTACATAGAAGTCGTTCAGCAAAAAAATATTCAGCCTGCATATAATGTTGCCTACTTCTCCAAGCCAATTGTGATTAGCCCGGAAACGGATAACAATGCAAGTACGGCGGCCCAGCAGTTTGCTGCAGGGAGCAAGACCTCGAAAGAATTTTCGCAGAATGCACAGAAATTAAAGATGACGCCTCTTGTTGCTGCAGATATTAAGGCTAATGATTTTACCGTAGGGCCATTAACCGCGAGCCGCCAGTTGGTAAGATGGGTTTATGAAAAAGATAATGGAGACGTTTCCGAACCCATGAAAATTGGCGACAGATATATCGTTGCAACAGTAACGGGAATAAATAAAGCCGGGCAGATGTCCGTTACATCGGCCAGGCCACTTGCCGAACCATTTATCAGGAATGAGAAAAAAGCAAAAATTATTATAGACACAAAAATAAAAGGGAACTCACTGGAAGAGATTGCTAAAAGCGTGGGCAGTAGTGTACAGCGTGCGGACAGTATTGCTTTTCAAACACCGTTCATTCCAAATGTTGGAAACGAACCAAAAATTATCGGAGCCGCTTTTAACAAGCAGGTACAAGGAAAACAAACGACCCCGATTTCCGGAAATACCGGCGTATTTATTTTGCGTGGGGAAGGCGTAAGTGCCAAACCGTCTATGGGAAATGACCCGGCCGCATTGCAAAATAATTTGAAAGCCCAGGCTGCCTACAGAGCACTTGATGCCCTTCATAAGTCGGCAGAGATCAAAGATTATCGTTCTAAATTTTATTAATATACCGAACCATTTTTTTTAAACGCATCCTATAATGGGGATGCGTTTTTTATTACGAGTAAGGGAAAAATATCAGGCAGTAAAACATATGTAACTAACTCTTAGCAGTTTGTTGAGTAAATTTGAAAAGCAAAAGAAAAGCGATGAGTGAAACAATATTGAATAAAGTAGCTGAAAGTGGATTGATAACATTAAACCTTGAAGATTATTTTCCGAAAGAAGAGGTTATTGTTTTTGATCTGAAAGAATATTTATTCATGGAGCTCATTCTGAAAGAAAAAGATTTCAGGGCAGCATTACAGCAAACCGACTGGGAAAAATATCGCAATAAGCATGTTGCCATTACCTGTTCTGCAGATGCTGTAATTCCTATGTGGGCTCACATGTTAGTAGCCGCATACTTAGAACCCGTTACTGCTTCATTTTTTTTTGGCAATGAGATGGATATTATCAGGCAGGTAATTCAAAAAAATATTGATGCGATTAATGGTGCAGAGTATACAGATAAAAGAGTAGTGATTAAAGGATGCGGAGAAGTGCCCGTTCCCGAGTCTGCTTATGTGTCTATCACAGGAAAACTAAGACCTTATGCTAAAAGTATAATGTACGGAGAGCCCTGCAGTACCGTTCCTATCTACAAAAAGAAATCTTAGAACCAGCCGCGCCGTTTAAACATAGTCAGCATCCATACAGGTATAGCAAGCATTAGTATCACTGCAAAATAAAATCCCCATTTTTGATGTGCGGCCGGAATAATATCGAAGTTCATTCCGAATATTCCGCTGATTACCGTTGCAGGAGCAAGAAGACAGGTTACAACTGCCATCACTTTCATAATTTCATTTAGCCGCAGATTAACCTTGCTCATATAAAGATCCTGCAGGCTCATCATCATATCACGGTAATTTTCAACCAGGTCACTTGCCTGCATGGTGTGGTTATAAATATCACGAAAATATTTCCTGGTTTTGTCTTCCATCACCTTGCTGTCGGTTCTTATAAAACCATTGATAAGATCTCTTACAGGAATAACATTCCGTTTCAAAACAATTAATTCTTTTCTTAAATTATTAATCTTTGCAAGCGTATTATTATCGCTTTTCCGGATAATTTCTTCTTCGAGCGTTTCAATTTTATCGCCCAGCTTTTCCAGAACGAGATAATAATTATCAACAATCACATCAAGCATCAGGTAACATAAATAGTCAACACCACTCTGTCTCAAACGGCTGTTCGGTAATCTTAATTTATCCCGTATAGGGTCAAGTACGTCTCTTGTCGCATCTTCCTGTATAGTAATTAAAAAATCATTTCCAAGAATGATGCTTACCTGCTCCTGTTCTACAGAAGATTCTTCATCATTGAAATACAACATGTTCAGTACGCAGAATAATTTGCCTTCTATCTCATCCATCTTAGGGCGCTGTGCTATACTCAAAATATCATCTACGATAAGCGGATGAATCTCAAAATTCTTAGCGAGTTCTTCTATATCCTTTTTTCTTATCCCGTCTATATTTAACCAGGTCTTTCTTTCATTTTTATAAAAGGAAAAGCTCTCGCTTATTTTATTGAGGCTATGCTCATCGAAGTATTGTTCATTATAATCATAAACACAGATGCATATTTCAGCCGCTTCTTTTCTTTCTGGTATTATGGTAGGATTAACACTGAGGATCTCCCGGGTTCTTTTTGTGCTAAAAGAAGGAGTCAGCAACTGTAAATAGTGTGCGGGCCTGATCTTTATCATTGAACTATGTTATACTGCTGTTGTTGCTAAAATTGTTCCCCATTTTAAGAATTGTAGACGAAAAGCCTCCCTTTGCCACACCAACAGAAAGGATGAAAAATATAACTGCTTGAAATTCTTAACTAAGTTATAGAATCATCCTGTTTAAAAGCGATGGCAGGAATATTGTCTTTTATATAAAAAGGAAATGAAACAATTGGCAGTTGCAGTATTGACAGGATTTATGATAGCAGGATGTGGAAGCGGCGGTAATCAGCAGGGAGGTAATGATAAAGAAAAGGTATCACAGGATTGTTCGCGAATAATAGTTGATACTATGGCGACACGCGGCGATACTGCAACAAAAGATAAGACTAAAGTTGATAGCATGAGGTGATCGGATCTGGGTAGTACTAATGAGGAAAAGCCATCTTGTAAAAGGTGGCTTTTATTTTTGAGCGAGTTCAAACAGAACATCTTAATTTGCTGCTCAACCCTAATGCGTCCCTTTCTACAATATATCACCGGTGCGATTATCGCCGCTTTTCTCCTGTTAATGTCTGGCTGTACCGGTACTATTACAAAAGAAGGCAAGGCGGCACACGCCATCCTTAACCTGGATACGGCACATTTAAAAAATGGAATTACATTAAAGGGAGAGTGGGCATTTTACTGGAACAGGCAAGTATCACCAACAGAAAAACATGCCGTTGCGGATACGTTTGTGCAGTTTCCTTTTTTGTGGACCGGTAAATCTCTGTACGGGCAAAAGTTACCTGCAAATGGATTTGCCACTTACGCTGTTGATGTTGTTATGCCTTTGGTAAATGCTGAGCTCGGATTAAAGATCCCTGATACATACTCGTCCTACCAGCTCTACGTGAACGGCAAACTGCTTTCTTCAAATGGTAAAGCAGGAACATCTGCGGCAAACGCTATACCTTATTGGAACACCTCTATTATTTCGTTACCTCGTGCAGATACGCTTCATATATTATTGCAGGTTTCTAATTTCTGGCATACACGTGCAGGCACGTACAAGGATATTGTTATCGGAGAAAAGAAACTATTGCTTACCAAATTCGAGCAGGATTATGCAGCAGACCTGATTTTAACGGGCTGCCTTTTTATGGGTGGCTTGTTTTTATTCGGACTCTTTCTATTCGGAAAACATGATCGGGCAATTTTATTTTTCTCGCTTTTTTCTATGCTTTATAGTTATAGAATAATGGGTACGGATCTTTATGCGTTCCACCATGTTTTTCCAACGCTCAGCTGGTTTGTTACTATCAGGATAGAGTATGCTTCTCTCTTTTTAAGTATCGCATTATTTGCGCAATACACCCGCTGCCTGTACCCTAAAGATGTTTATCATCCGCTGATGAAAGGTCTTATCGGCGTTTGTTTATTATTCACTTTTGTAACTGTTTTTTTTCCTGCCCGGATTTTTTCCCAACTAACAACTCCTTTCCTGGTTTTTATGTTCGTGTATATTGTTTATGCCTTCATGGTTTTTATAAAAGCATTCCGGAATAAACGGGCCGGCTCGCAATATGCATTGATGAGCAACGGGGTAATGATGCTGGTATTTCTAATAATCAACCTTGATTATTTTGGAATATTTATCCCCCATAAAATTTTTCTTTTTAGTGGCTATATTCTTTTCTTCTTTCTTCAGTCACTAATTCTTTCCTACCGTTTTGCATTTGAATTGAAAAAAGCGAAAGCAGAAGCCGAGCAGGGATTTAGAACGAAGTCAGAGTTTTTATCAACCATGTCTCATGAAATACGCACACCTTTAAATGCGGTGATTGGCATGACGCATTTTCTTTTGAAGAACAAACCAAGAGAGGATCAGAAAGAAAACCTGGATGTACTTTTATTTTCTGCAAATAATTTACTTACGCTGGTAAATGATATTCTTGATTTTAATAAAATAGAAGCCAATAAAATTTCTTTTGAACAAATTGAATTTGATCTTGCCACCCTTGCTGGAAATATTATTAACGGGTTCAAATCGATGGCGAACGAAAAAGGAATTAACCTTCAGCTTGAGGAAGGAATTTCTGAAGCTGGCTTGTTAAGCGGCGATCCTACAAGACTTGGCCAGGTGATGAGTAATCTTATTCATAATGCGATTAAGTTTACAGATTCGGGAATGGTTAAGCTAATCCTGGTTGCCGAAAGGTTAACGGAACGGAACGCTACCATAAGGATAATGATAAAAGATACCGGCATTGGAATACCGGCAGAAAAACAAAAAATTATTTTTGATCAATTTACCCAGGCAGATTCTTCCACATCCAGGAGCCATGGCGGTACTGGCTTAGGACTTTCAATCAGCAGGCGGATATTACAATTGATGGGCTCTGAGCTGAAGTTAAACAGCGCAGAAGGAAATGGCTCTGAGTTTTATTTTACGATTCTTATTAATCGGACAGGAAAATCAAAGGGTAAGAGTGAACCGATAAACAACCATGCAAACGCTTCTTCAACTCCGTTAAAAGGAATCCGCATATTGCTGGCGGAGGACAATGAAATAAACGTGCTTGTGGCAAATAATTTTTTAAATTATTGGGGAGCAGAAACGGAAGTTGCCGTTAACGGACAGGAAGCGATTGATAAATTTGATCCCGCAAGACACCATCTTATTTTGATGGACCTGCATATGCCCGGGATTGACGGGTATGAAGCAACACGGATATTAAGAACCAGGGGAATTACTTCACCAATTATCGCATTAACCGCAAGCATCCCAAAAGAAGTGGAAGATAAGGTGATAGAAGCCGGGCTGGACGGAACCGTTATTAAACCTTTTATCCCGGAAGACCTTTTGCAAAAGATACTAGATCATCTGAAACAGAATTAACCAGGCCTGTTGCCCCGGTCTTCCTTCTTTACATTTTTTACATAAATACAATAACAACGATCAAAATAACTACGAAGGTGATGGGCAGCATAAAAATTTTTATTAAAGCATGCAACATTTATTCCTTATTGAATTTCCATCATTTCTATCAGGCGCTTAGAATCTGTTAGCGCATGGCCGCCAATATCATTATTAAAAAATGCCCAGATAACGTGGCCGCTATCAATCCAGCCAGCAAATTTTTTGGCGAACATCTTCAGCATTTTAGTTGAATAAGAAGAGGAGTACAATCCTTCAGGACCATGAAACCGAACATAAATATTTTTTGCGGTAACCATTTCGCTGTAAGGAAAACGGTCGCCTGACTGAGAAATAACAAATGCAATATTGTATTTAGTCATGAGCGAGAGACTATCCTCTTCCAGCCAGGTATCGTGCCTCACCTCTAAAGCAAAATCGTAGCCCTTATATTCTTTTTTCAAAACAGAAAAAAAATGATCTGCGATATCATAATGAAATTTAGATGAAGGAGGAAGTTGAATTAATATGGGCCCAAGATGTTTTTTAACCGGTTCAAAAACTTCAAAAAATCTCGGAAGTGTATCTTCCGGGTCTTTTAATCTTTTGATGTGAGTAATATAGCGGCTGATCTTAGGGCAAAACATAAACCCTTTAGGAACTTTTTCTATCCAGCCTGTAACGGTTTCGGGTTTTGGGAGATGATAGAAACTCGTATTAATTTCTGTAACAAAGTAGTGATTTGAATAAAACGGCAGGTAATCAACCGGCTTCATTCCCACCGGGTAAAAAATTTCTCTCCAATGCTTATAGCTCCAGCCAGATGTTCCTATCCAAATCTTTTTTTTCATCACTAATAAACATCGAACACCTTGCCGTTTTTACATATCGCTGCCGAAGAGACGGCCCCATGGTTTTAATCCATCCACCCGATCAAAAATAACCTTGCACATTGCCAGGACAGGGATACTTAGGAACATGCCACCGATCCCGCATAATGCACCGCCAACAAACACGCCTATAATAGAAATGAGTGCATTAAGTTTTACCCTTGAACCAATGATACGTGGCACAAGAAAATTATTATCGATTAACTGCACGGCCAGCAATATGACAATAGCACCGGTTGCCTTACCGATTGATGCCGTATTTGAAAAAACAATAAGTGCCGTAAGCAACAGTTGTATAATACCACCGATATAGGGGATCATATTAAGAATGGCACCAACAACACCAAGCAATATGGCATAAGGAGCACCGAGAATAAGCAGGCCCGTAACATTTAAACACGCTACAATGGATGTTTCAGTCATTATTCCGATAACATAATGCTGCACCACTTTTCTAATTTCACTTACAATAACACGCACTTCTTTCTCGTGCGTCTTATCAAAAACATCCACGATAAAATTTATAAGCAACGGCCTATAAAAAAGAAAAAGGAAAATATAAATGGGAACAAGCAAAATCGTAGCAATCGAGGCGGTTATTAAATTAAAGGTACCGGCCGAACCCAGGGTATCCATTGTTTTATCTTTTGCATTTTGCACCATTTCTTCCTGCTTTGCATAATTCAGTTTGAAAGTATTCCATAACCATTGCTGGCACTGATGCCAAAGATTTAGCAGGTTATTTTTTACCGCCGGAATATCGGAGACCACCGACCGCATCTGGTACGAAATAAAACTTATCAAAACATAGATAAATAAAATTGCCAGCACGAGCGTAACAATAATAGAAAGGACTTTCGGGAACTTCCTGCGGATAAAAAAATTGACGATGGGCTGAAGCAAGACAGCGAACAAAAAAGAAAAAGCGATTGGCAGTATAATACTTTGACCAATATATATACCGTAAAGCAAAAGATATAAGGCCAGCAATATAACAGCCAATCTTATATAAAAAGGTTGTTCGGGAAGTGTTTTTATCATTCCGGTTAAGATAATGAATTTTTTTTCGATGAGAAAAGCAAGATTTAGCGAGGAACAATTTCGAAAAGAAGGAACTGGGTTCTTTGTTCTTTGGAAAAATTATTGTCCGAAACAAAAATGAGCGATTGATGGCCATTAGATAATTGAGGGCCAAAAGTTACTCCTTCAATGTTATCAGTAAAAATGCCAAGATCATCCATATTCAAGATCAATCTTTTTTGGACCGGCGTAAAATTTTTGTTTGATGAAAGCGAAGGGTTGTTAAGAATGTTAGTCGCTTTATCCAGTGCAGCAAGAAAAACTTTTATAGTGCAATTAGCATGTCCTGTTGAAAAAGAACGCTCAATGATAAAAAGTTTATTTCGTCCTGCGTATAAAATATCCGGAACGCCATTTATTTTAAATGCATCTGCGGGTTCAGCAGCCCTTGCAACGGGATCAAGTTTATAAGCATATTGCGCTATGTTCTTTTTAGTGATGGCGTCAAATTTATACAGACGGATAAATGCACTTGCGTCTGTAAGACCAGCTCTTGGCCCATCTTCATATAAGGGCTCTTCAACATTTACAAAAAGCCATTTATAATTATCGGCGAAAGTCATTCCCTCTAAAACTCCATTTTGTCTTGGTCCTTTTTCTGTTTCATGCATATATAAATTTGGTGGAAGCGAAAAGGAATCAATAAGATCACCCGTTAAACTAGTAATATAAATTGCAGGATTTTCGATGACTGCATTTTCCTTTGATTTCACAGTTCTTTCGCCTTCGCTTGTCCAGGTTACCTGGTTCTTAGAAGGGTTAAATCGAATTGCTTCCGGATCTGGTGTGCGTGAGGGATTTTGTTTCGAGCTGGGATAAAAACTACCAGTAGCATCTGTTAAAAAGTTTATGCCGGTAAAATATACGCTGTCAATCTTGTCTGCAGATATTTTGATCTTTGCAGTGTAGAATCGTGCGGGGTTAAAAGCAGATCGGTCATCAGAAATTAAATAATAGAGATCATTTTTTTTATCATAATCAATTCCCGACAATCCGCCTACTGAAGTTTTCAGATAAGAGAAATTAAAGGGGACATCATATTCATTGATAAAGTGCAAACGGCTATTTATTGAAAAGCCCTGTGTTGATCTTGTAGAAGAACAACCCGCCAGAATCAAAAACAGGAGAACGAATAAAAGGAAACGGCGCATCTAAATTTTTGTAAAGGTATTTCATCTGAACAAAAAAGCCGCCCTGTTAAGAGCGGCTAGCATAACTGTACCTGATTTTAATTAAACTATACTTACTGATTTGAGCTTGTTGTCATACTGCTGTTACCGTTCCTGTTTAGTGTAAGCAATACGGTACTTCCTTGTTTTAATAATAACTGACCATTATTTAATTCGTAGGAATCTACGCGACTCAACCTGTCAAGGAATGCTTGCTGACTAAAACCACCTGCACAATCTATAGCTGTAGATGGCATCGTATTCTCAAACGAAATTGCATTACCTACTGTATTTATTCGTCCGCTGATAGCGTTACATCCTGTAAATCCTGAATAGCTACCGTTCCCTATAAATAAATTCAACTTAGGAACCATGTAAGAATTTCCGTTTGAAGAAAGTAGTGTTTGATTACTCCAGCCGCCGGTAGTGGCACTTCCCGAATTATATGTTGTAGTAGTTGTTGAAGAAGAACTACTCATATCGGTTCCGGAAGAGGTGCTCATATCACTGCTATTAACATCCGTACTTGTTGTTGTGCCATTTGTTGTTTTAGTCTTTGTTTTTGTTTTATCTCCAGTGGTTTTAGTTTTAGTTTTCGTAGCTACGCCGGATGTGTTTAACGAATTATCTACAGTGCCATTATTATAAGTCGTTGTAGATTGACTGTTAAGTGTTCCGGAATTACCTGAAGAATTAAGATCAGTGTTGTAACCTGTAGTTGCCGAACCGGAAGTATACGTTGTTCCCGAACCATTGTTCCATGTGTAAGTGTTGGACGTGGTATTGTCTGGCAACCATGATGAAGAAAGATCCGGAGACATTGCTAAGCTCCATTCACCGTCAAGATCAGAATGAAGATTAGGATCATAAGAAGAAGTGTAAACACCGGTGCTTCCGCCATAATCCCAGCCCCAGTTAGTACTGCCGGTTGAGTTGTATGTAGTGGTTGAACCGCTTCCGTTATTCCATGTATTGTTTGGAGATACGGTTGCAGAGCCACTCATCGTAACATCATTGCCGGAGTTCGTGTTTGTGACATCAGTTGAAGCTGTAGAACTTGTTGATACCGACATTTCGTCGGTGCTGCTGGCCACTCCCGTATCTGTATTCCTGGTCGTGCTACAGTTTGCCAGCATAACTGCCAGGGGCAGTATTGCAATCATCTTTTTCATATATACCTATTTTTCTAAACCGTCCACCATATTTGTGCCATGCCGGAATAAGTATAAGAATTTATAATTAGCCTATTTTTTTGCATATGGCAAAGAGTCCCAGCGGTTTCATTCGAAAGCACGCATCATTAAAAATTAAAAAAGTTTTTAATGCTTTATATCAAACTTTTTTATTGCAACAGCACTAAGCAGTAACAAAAATACAAGGGGAAAATCCGGGTGTGGAAATTTGTATGCCTGAAATTCGGTGATCACTCACAGTTTTATTTTATAAAATAAAATTCCAACCCACTCCTTTATCATGGATTGCCATTTGAGCATGGCCCATGCGCTTGGGATAAAAATTTCGTCTGGCGTGATGTTTTCGGCTACCGTAATAAAATCGCAGGGATATGGAACAACAGGAACATTCATATGCCGGAATAAGATCAGGGATCTTGGCATATGAAGAGACGATGTAATTAAAACAAATGGAGCCCTGATCCTGATGGAATCAAGAAGCCGCTTGGTAAACAAAGCATTTTCGTAAGTGTTGCGGGAATTATTTTCTATGATGATGTCTTCGGCCGCAACCCCCGCTGTAATAAATTTTTCCTGCAGAAAATCCGCCTCCCTGAATGTTTGATTGGTGATTAAGCCGCTGCCTCCTGTAATAAGTATTTTATCAATGATGCCTCTCTTGTATAAAAGCAAAGTCTGAATGTACCTGTCAGAAGCACCGCCAAAATGCCCCTTGTTATTTTTATCGACGCCTACCATGCCGGTTAAAAGAATACCACATGAATAATGTGAAGAATCTTTTAGCTGAACTTCCGGGTACTGGTACATTCGCTGAATTGCCGATTCAATAACATTATTCGAAAAAATAAAAAGGGTAATACATGCAATGATGAGCAGCCGCCTGGATTTTGCTGCGTTCCTCGAAAATATTGCAAAGAGCAAAATAATGCAGACCCATACGAATGGCGATAAAAAGAAATAAACAAGCTTAGAAAGAAAAAACATCTGGTAAGGTTGAATTAATACAGGGTTATTTTAGGAACGGTAATATAATGTATTGATGAGTGAAATGCAATAATGAGAAATCACTAATCACTTAGAAGGGAAGACAATTTCGTTTTGATCCCGGCGAACGGAAATGAACCGATTACTTTTTCCATCATTGATGAAATCTCATCATTACATAAATTCCCGATACTTCCTTCGTGTGTGTGATGAAGTTTTGTGCTATAATGAAATTCATCGTTCTCAATATTAAGTCCAACCTTTTTATATGCATCACGAAAAGGCATTCCGGCGGTTACAAGTTTATTCACTTCTTCAACACTAAAAAGATATTGGTATTTTTTATCTTCCAGTATGTCTCTGTTTATTTCAATATTGGATAACATCAACCCCGCCATTTCTAAGCAGGTATGTAATGTTTTAAAAGCAGGGAACAAATGTTCTTTCAACAACTGGAGATCTCTGTGATAACCGGATGGAAGATTGGTTGTCATTAGCATGATCTCATTCGGAAGGCTTTTAATTTGATTACAATGCGATCGTATTAATTCAAAAACATCAGGATTTTTTTTATGCGGCATAATGCTGGAGCCAGTAGTTAACTCTGCCGGAAAACTGATAAAACCAAAATTCTGATTTAAAAATATACAAGCATCCATCGAGAGCCGCGATAGTGTATCTGCCACATTTGAAAGTGCGGATGCTACAATCCGCTCGGCCTTACCGCGTCCCATCTGCGCATACACAACATTATAATTTAATGAATCAAAGCCCAGCAATTCTGTTGTAAGTTTCCTGTTAATGGGGAACGATGAGCCATAACCGGCCGCAGAACCCAGGGGGTTTTTATTCACCACATCAAACGCAGCTTTTAATGTAACCATATCATCCACGAGACTTTCTGCATATGCGCCAAACCATAAACCAAAGGAGGAGGGCATCGCTAATTGCAAGTGCGTATAACCTGGCAGTAAAAGATCTTTATGCTGTTCACTTTTTTCCTGGAGCAAATCAAAAAACTGGTCAATGCTTTTAACCAACTCTTCCAGTTCATTCCTGAGATAAAGTTTTATATCAACCAAAACCTGGTCGTTGCGGCTGCGGGCCGAATGGATTTTTTTCCCCGTATCGCCAAGCTTTTGTGTGAGCAGGAACTCAACCTGTGAGTGAACATCTTCTATATCATCCTGAATTTTAAATTCTGAATGCTGAACCGAAGTATAAATGTGCTGCAGTTCTTTTACGAGAATATTTTTTTCTTCTTCTGTAAGTAATCCTACCGTGGCAAGCATTTTTGCATGAGCAATATTTCCAAGAACATCAAAAGGAGCCAGCAGTAAATCAAATTCCCTGTCATTGCCAACAGTAAATAGTTCTACTTCTTTTAATGAGGTGGTGTTTTTTTGCCAGAGTTTCACTTGTTTGTTATGTTGAATTTTGTTTGATAATGTTGAATGAGCAAACCAAAATTTACTCCGGGCTTCGCATTACGCCGTTTAATACTCCAATATAATCATCAATGCCCTGTTTTATTTCATCAATAAAAATAAATTCATCTGCTGTATGACTTCTTCCGCTGAAACCAGGACCGCACTTTAAAGCAGGGAAGGGCATCAGGGCTTTATCAGAACTGGTTGGCGAACCGTAAGCTTTCTTCCCCAGCGAAATACCCGCCTTCACAATGGGGTGATCTTCGGGAATTAAGGTCGACCGCATTCTTATGCTTCTCGGCTTTACTTCAGACTTCACATGCTGCTGAATGATCTCAAGAATATCATCATGAGTATAATCTTCAGTTATCCGGATATCCACCACAAATTTGCAGGTGCCCGGCACTACATTGTGCGCCCTGTTTTCAGTTTCAATCGAAGTAACGCTCATCTTAACTGGTCCCAGCCATTCAGATACTTTATCAAACGAATAAGTACGAAACCATTCAATATCATTTATGGCTTTGTATAATGCATTATCTCCTTCTTCCCTTGCGGCATGACCCGCTTTGCCAAAGGCTGTGCAATCAAGTACCATTAATCCTTTTTCTGCTATTGCTAAATTCATCTGCGTGGGCTCACCGACGATAGCGCCTGCAAATCCGGAATCTTTAAAGGTTGAAGCAAAGTCACTGTTTATCAGCAAAGCCTCAATACCATCTTTGCCCGAAACCTCTTCTTCCGCCGTAGCCGCTAGGGCGAGATTGTATAAAAGATTTTCTTCCGGATAAAAATGTACAAATGCCGCGATCAGCGAAACAAGACAACCACCGGCATCATTACTTCCGAGGCCGAACAACTTGCCTTCTGATATCTCCGGGTTAAAAGGATCCTTTGTGTATTGGGGATTCGGCTTTACCGTATCATGATGAGAATTAAGAAGAATAGTGTTTTTTGAAGGGTCAAAATATTTGTTCACAGCCCATATGTTGTTTAAATATCGCTCCGTCTTAATTCCTTCAGCCTCTAAAAAATTAAATAGGAGTGTGCCTGTTTTTTCTTCCTCTCTTGAGAAAGAAGGAGTAGCAATTAACTGCTTCAGTAATTCAATACTCTTATCATGCAGGATATTTTGCTTCATGCTGTAATTAATGTTCCGGTCGTTTTATCACCAGTATTATTAAAAAGATCGTTTGCATTTCCAATTAAAACTTCTTTCACCCCCTCGTCAATAGCGCCGAAAGCATTCTCAAGCTTCGGCAGAATGCCGTCGAATAATCTGCCGTCTTCAAGCAACTCTGCCCATTTTTTTCTATCGATGTTTGTAATAACAGAGTTGTTATTATTTACATCTTCCAGTACACCTTTTTTTTCAAAGCAATAAATTAACCGCACATCGTAGTCGGCAGACAAAGCCACCGCTAATGAAGACGCAATTGTATCTGCATTGGTATTCAAAATATTTCCCTGCATGTCATGCGTTAGCGGAGCAAATACGGGAATGATTTTATTATCAAGAAACATTTTCAATTTTATACTTTCAATTTTCGATTTTTCTATGTCTCCCACCCAGCCATAATCCACATCTTTTACAGGACGTTTTTTCGCAGGGATTATGTTTGCATCAGCTCCGGTTAATCCGATGGCGTTACAATTAAGTGACTGTAGTTGTGCGACAATCTTTTTATTTACAAGTCCGCCATAAACCATCGTTACCAAATCGAGGGTGTCATCATCCGTAATTCTTCTGCCGTTATTATATTTTGATTGAATGCCAAGTGAGTCACCGATTTTAGTTGCGATTTTTCCACCGCCATGCACTAAAATCTTTTTTTCTTCCAGGGAAGAAAACGCCGATAGAAAAGAATGAAGGGTCTCTTTATCGTCTATCACATTTCCCCCGATCTTAATAACGAATAATTTTTCCATAATTATTTCGATCTTAAGATTTCACTGATCACAGCTTGCGCAGCCCAAACCCTGTTAGCAGCTTGTTGTGTAACAAT
>JAQBNK010000159.1 GCA_028288595.1 Chitinophagaceae bacterium | reverse complement strand
TTACCCAGGCACTGACTGATCTAAAAGATCAATTCAATTTATCTGCAGCAGTATTCGGCGATATAGATCTGCAACCGCATCGAGACTGGGAAGAAAAAGTCTGCGCTAATGCGGGGCTTAACGCCATATTACCATTATGGCAACAGGAAAGAAAAGCTTTAGTGATTGAAATGCTTAATGCCGGCATCGAAACGGTGATTGTAAGTTGTAATGAAATGATGGGGGAACGTTTTTTAGGTCTTACTATTACACAATCACTTGTAGCAGAACTGGAAAGTCTCGGCGTTGATGCTTGCGGCGAAAATGGTGAATTTCATACTCTTGTGGTGGACTGTCCTTTATTTAAAGAAAGGATCAGGTATACAGTAAAAGAAAAGATCAAACATGAACAATACTGGTTCGCGGTATTGGAATAAAAAAAACCCGGCATAGTGGCCGGGTTATAAAATAATTTTTATTAAGACTATGCTATTTGTTTCTCTGCAGATCTGCTTGTTGAGCTGATTAAAAAATAACTGCCAAATAATACTGCACTAAATAACACCGTTGCATAAATACTGTTGGGATAAAAAGGAACAGCATCATTATAGGTCTGTATCAATCCTGCAAAATTATGGGGCCTGTTCAATCCACCGAAACCACTAAACCAGATAAAGAAATTAGATAAGATAAAATGCACAGTTGGTACAGCAACCGCACCGGCTAATATTGAAAGCACACTTTTTTTGTTCACCAGGAAACCAATTGCAGTAAGCACGCCGAACAAAATATAGTTTGTCATTTGCCCCGTATAGAAACCAGGAATAACAGATAAGCCGTTAACGTATAAATTATGGTATAGCAGATCCGAAATAAACATGGATAATAACGGAAGCGCAAATGCCCATTTTTTATTCTTTACAAACATGGCTCCGCTAAAAAGCGCCATGGCCCACTGTGGTGCGAAATTCAGAGGCCTGTTTGGCAATACACGATATACTGCAGAAATGATCACCAGCACAATGAGCGCCGCAATGATTTGTCTTTTATTGTTTTTCATCTTTTTTATTCCTTAGGTGGCAAAAATAAGTGTTTGACTTTTTTTAATGGCCTTCTATAAAGTGAATTTTATAAAACTGTGCATATTTAGGGTGTAAAAGCCCGGAACAGGTGGCCCGACCGAGCAATTTTAATGATAAACTGCTCATTTGCAGCTATTGCAACCACCTGACCCTTCTTTACATTCAAATGTTCAGAACCAATAAATTCCGCTTCACCGTCCAGCACCATAAAGATTTCCAGTGATGTGGTCGTATGCACCCACTCATCGCTTTTATTCAAATTAATTGCACTGATACTAAATTCCGGGACAGGACATTGATATAGCGTTTCTATATTACTCACCTTCCTGCCTTTCATAACCGCAGGAATTACCGGCTCAAAGATCGTATGCTCTATTAGAACCGGCACGTCGATATGTTTTCCTGTTAAACCTGCCCTTAAAACATTATCGCTGTTAGCCATCAGCTCAGCGTTTTGTCCTTCAAGATAAGCATGCGGTACACCTGCAGCCTGGAAGATTCCTTCTAATTTTTGTAAATGAACAATATTGAGAAAATAAACAGAAAACAATCCTTTGTCATAGCCGTGTGATGGTAATGGTTTGCCTGCATACAATTTTGCGATCCAATATTCCGGCTGATGGCGTTGAAGCTGATTTGCATCATGTAATGCAAGCGCATTTTGTACAACCGGCGCAAGCAATGCATCTGCGGTAACCTCATCCATATACATCACATGTTCGAACAAGGCACGATAACCTTTTTCAGAAAAAACAGGTAATAATTGTTCAAAACTTTTTATAGCAGAAAGTGACTGGTTCATTAACTCCTTCGCTTTAAAACCGTGAAGCAGCCAGAATTCACTCAGTGCAATCATCACTTCCGGTTTATGATTCCGGTCCTTAAAATTTCTTACAGGAGAATTCAGTGGAATACCTTTTTTTTCTTCTTCATCAAACCCTTTTTCAGCAGCTTCCTTAGAAGGATGTACCTGGATGGATAACATATCTCTTACATCAAGCAATTTAAAAAGATAAGGAAGGGTTTTGAATTGATGATAAACCTCGTTACCTAAAAAATCAGCCGGTGATTTAGTAATTGCTTCATCCAGTTTTATTTCCCCGGGCTGAATAATTGAACTGGCTGAAGGATGAGCGCCCATCCAGTATTCGGCATAAGGTTTATTCTCTGAATTTTTTATACCAAGCCATGAAGGAATAAAATCGTAACCACCCCACTCATAATGTTGTACCTGCCCTTTAAGTAAAAAAATTTTATTTTGCATATCCCCGGTGAATTTCAATTCATACAAACTTAATATAATGAACTGGAACAAAGACATCGGGAACAAAGGCGAGGACATCGCCGCGAATCACCTTCAGCAACTAGGTTTTGAAATCCTGGAAAGAAACTGGCGCTTTAGAAAATGGGAGGTCGATATCATCGCCTCCAAAGGAAAATTGCTTCATTTTATCGAAGTAAAAACACGTACCAATCTTAACTACGGTCGACCGGAAGAAAGCATCACCTATGAAAGATGGATTGCATGAAGAACGCTGACGAAGAATACCAGTACCAGTACGACGAATGGAAATACATCCAGTCGATGCACTCTCTATTTTACTGAAAGGGAATTTATTGCCGGAGATTTTGCTGATTGAAGATGTTTATTTTAGGGAGCAGTATTTAGTATTTAGACAGGAGCTAAGAAACAAAATTCCAGGTATTTGAATATGGAAAACTGCAGTTTCTCTATACTTAATACTACGTGCCTGATGTATAAGATGATGCAGATAAGAACAAACTAATAAAATTACAAAATTGAGAACCTAGATTTGTGTCTCTATACTAAATACTACATACTCTATACTCTATTTCACCAGCTCCTGCATTTTCTCCACCATCTTATAAGTAGCCGGGCAGTATTCTATGTTCTGCTGGTGAACATGGATATAGTCTTTCATCCTTCGCTTAACAATATGAGGGAAACCTGCGCAATCTGCAGGGCGAACATCATAAATATTACACATGTTCGTTTTAAGATCAAGGAACTGGCAGGGCTGCGATTTATTCATCCAGTCATTATCATCCTTATCCAGGTAGAGCCATTTTTCCTTGAATTCTTTTGGGG
>JAQBNK010000140.1 GCA_028288595.1 Chitinophagaceae bacterium | reverse complement strand
ATTGTTCGTTGTGTGCATTTATACCCCACCCGGCATATTTTGACAGGGCCCATTCATTGGCTTTCTGCATCTGCGGTGTGCCAACGAGCCGTGGCCCGATCATATCAAATAGTTCATGCGCCAGTTTCTGAAGTTGCGAATTATTATTTGCTTCTTTAACTATGTTATCAATGACTGCATCACTGCTTTGTGCGTTTAACACGCCATAAGAACATACACTGCTGATAAGAAAAATAAACGCTTTATTTCTTAATAATAACAATTGAAATGATACTCGTGTTTTCATAACTCAATATATAAAAAATACAAATAAATGGAATTGATGCCTGGCTGGTTCAGCTTGTTTTTTTCACCTGCGGTTTTAACATCGTGGTATCCGTATCAAAAGTCGGAACACTATAACCGCCTAATTCGAGGTTTACTTTTGAAAACACTTTTTTTAATTGCTGAACCTGCACAGTATTAATATTTGTCTGGTATAAATAAACTGATTGAAGGTGATGAAGATCTTTTAACCCGAATACTCCTGAAGCTGTAACCGCGGTTCCTACAAGGTTTAGTGATTGTAAGGACGGTAATGATCGCAGTACGGTCAATGCCTTATCTGTAATGCTGGTATGATCTAATTGCAGCAAACTGATATTAGGAAACTGGTTGATAACAGCTAATCCTTCATCACCAATTTTCGTATCGCTTAGTTTCAACCATACTAATTGTTTTTTTAAAGGCAATAATAATAGCATATCCTTATCGGTAAACAAATTTGCTGAAACGAAATCAGCCATGAGGTAATTACTTTTTTGTGAAACAGGCAAAACAATTACACCTTTATTTCTCAGTAAGCCTATTGCTTTTTCATCCGCTGCTTCAACATCAACCTGCGGAACGTTATGTATATAACTTTGTTTTTGTGCGCCTGTTTGCAAAGATGCCAACACCCGTTTCATTTTTTCGGGCTGGTCTGTTTCTTTTACTTTTTTATCAAAAGATGCACCCTCCTGTATCCACCATTGTACCAGCGCAATTTGTTTTTCTTTTAACTGTGATTTTTGCCTTGGCGGCATATGCTTTTTATCATCTTCTGGTAATAGAAGCCGTTTCACTAAGGTACTTTGCAATGCATTTCCGGGGGTGATGATGTTTTTATCTTCGCCGCCTCTCAAAATAAAACCAGGTGAATCAAGACGCAGTTTTCCTTTTTGTTTTTTAGCACCGTGACAGCTATAACATTTAGATTCTAACAGTGGTTGAACCAGGTCGCCATAAACTTTTGCTTCCTGCACATTATTAATCGGTTTTATAATCGCAGTACTCTTTTCCTTTTCATTAGTGAATAACGCCACTGTTAAATAATCATTCCCATGTGTAAGGGACCCTCCGAAATGACCAGTAACTATAACGAGTAAAAGTAAAAGCACGCAAATAACTTTATACGTTTTATCATATTTGAAACGAAAAACTTTTGATCCTGCAAAAAGTGAAACAGCAGCGACACCAATGCCCATCCACATATGCAGCGACAACGTGCTTTCATCATATTCGCCCGTGAGAGATAAGAGGTACCCGGTTATGCAGGAAAGCAGCGCTGATGCAATACCAATTACCCATAGTAGTTTTAAAACGTTATGAGGTATTACATATTTTTCCCGGTGTGAGAGCCACTGGAATAATAAAGCGATCAATAAAATACCGATCGGCAAATGAACAAGGACAGGATGAAAATGCCCGATGAATTCAGTGATGGAAATCAGCACAAATCAATTTTATTTAGTTTGATAACGATTACGCAGCAGATGCATCATGTGTACGTTGATGGCCCATTGATCTGCAACCGGCTGCCGCGTATATGGCAATACGGGCATATAGTCCGGCGGACCAAATTCTGTTAATATGGTAAGCACTTCACCATTTTTCTTTTTACGTTCAACAACCGCATCCCACCACGCCAGGTGCGCTTTAACGGCAGGCTCCCATTCAGGCGCCCTTGGATCAGACACCTGCGGCCCTTCCGAATGACCGATACGTGCATGAATATGTTCTGTACGTTCCAGTGCCAGTTGCATGGTTTGTGTTTGATCCTGTAATAAGGATTCACTCACATTGCACCAATGAGATACATCAAGCGTTATTTTTAATTCAGGATTTTTTTCGATGAATTGTCTTCCGACAGACGAAGCGAATAACATTCTCGAACGATGTGTTTCATGACAAATTAAGATCCCTGTATTTTTCGCGAGTGTATTTGTATGATGTATAAAAGCCAGGTTTTCATCATAAGAAAAAAAATCGCGGCCCGAATGGCAATTGATATATAACGGCCTTTGCGCTTTATTCATCGCAGCGGCGTCGATCATTCTTTTAAAATGATCGAGGTGTTGTTGATAATCCGGCTGGTAAGCACCGCATAAAAAGCCCGCTTCCAAATTATATTTTTTTAATACTGTAAATAATTCATCCTGGTCTTTCATTTCCATTGGCCACCAGATCTCGATACCATCGTATCCTTCTTTTTTTACTTTTTCACAATAGGCATCAAGCGTTCCGTTAAAGCCCCAGTTGGTAGCTAGTATCTTCAATGTAAAATTTTTTCCAGTCTCTGTGTTATCAGGCTTTGCAGCAGCAAGCACATCGAGTGATGATAATAATAATGCGGTAGTTGCCGAAGCCGATGTTCTGATAAAAGCTCTTCTGTTTTGTGCCATTTAATTAGCTGAATTTAAGTACTGGTGAATTTATCCCACTATTTCTTCTATCACTCTTCCTGAAACATCCGTCAGGCGGAATGGTCGTCCCTGGAACTGGTAAGTAAATTTTTCATGATCAAAACCCAGTTGATTTAAGATTGTTGCCTGCACATCATAAGGCGTTACTTTTCCATCGATCGCATAATATCCTATCTCATCTGTTTCACCATAGGTCACTCCTTTACTGATTCCACCGCCCGCCATCCAGATCGTAAACGCATCTACATGATGGTCTCTTCCTTTGTAAGGATTTTGTTTTCCTTCCCGGTTTTCCATCATGGGTGTGCGGCCAAATTCTCCACCCCAGATCACTAATGTTTCCTCCAGTAAACCTCTTTGTTTCAGGTCGAAAATCAAAGCTGTAACTGCTTTATCTGTCTGCCTGCATTTATTGATCAACCCCAGGTCAATGGCCAGGCTGGGATCAGTGCCATGACTATCCCATCCCCAGTCGAACAACTGAACAAAACGGACTCCTTTCTCTACAAGTTTTCTCGCCAGTAAAACATTATTGGCAAAACATGCTTTGCCAGGCTGAACGCCGTACATTTCTTTTATATAATCCGGCTCGTTACTAATATCCATTACCTCGGGTGCCGATACCTGCATTTTATAAGCCATTTCATATTGCGAAATCCGTGACAACGTTTCCGGATCATTGTATTCTTTATATTCTTCTTCGTTCACTTTATTTATTGCATCAATGGATGCTTTGCGCAGATCACGATCCATTCCGGAGGGATCTTTAATGAACAAAACAGGATCGCCTTCACTTCTGCATTGCACGCCCTGGTAAACAGATGGCAAAAAGCCACTTCCCCACACGCTTTTCCCTGCGTCGGGAAACTTACCTCCTGATGTGAGCACGACAAATCCGGGCAGGTTTTGATTTTCTGTTCCTAATCCATACGTTACCCACGAACCCATGCTTGGCCTTCCTAAACGGGCACTGCCCGAATGCATTAATAATTGAGCGGGTGCATGATTGAACTGGTCTGTTGTTACTGCTTTTAAAAAAGATATTTCATCAACGATGGAAGAAAGATGCGGCAGATGCTCACTTACCCATGCACCCGACTGGCCATGCTGCGAAAACTTCGCTTGCGGCCCAAGCATTTTAGGAACACCTCTTATAAATGCGAAACGTTTTCCTTCAAGCAATGATTGCGGACAGTCCTGCCCGTTTAATTTTAAAAGTTCGGGCTTGTAATCGAAAAGTTCCAGTTGAGACGGCGCACCTGCCATGTGCAGGTAAATAATTCTTTTTGCTTTCGCCGCGAAATGCGGAAGCTTAGGCGCCAGCGGATGTGCGGGATCGAATAAATTATGGGTAATAAGATTTGATGATGATCCAACACCGCATGACTGAAGTAAAGAGCCCAAAGCAAGTGAACCAAAACCAAAAGCACATTCTTTAAGAAAATGCCTTCGGGTGTTCATTTGTAAAACCTGCTCTTCCGCTTCTTTTACAAGACGTTGAATATGCAGTTCTTTTTGTGTCATATATTTTTGTCTGCAGTTTTAAAATTTTGTTACTACTTCATCCAGGTTCAATAAGGCATTCATCACTACAACCATTGCAGCTGTTTCAGGATTATTGTGTTCATTATTTTCACCAATCATCTCACAGGTTTTCGCACTATCTTTTTTAAACGAACGCAATGCTTCATAATATAATGTCTCGAGTGCATTCAGCTTCGCAGGAGCAGCGGGTTTATACAAAGTCTGCTCATACGCCTTGTTTATCTTTTGTCTTATGCCGGGTATGTTTTCTTTTTCCAGTTTATAGGCAAAATGTCTTGCAGCATCGAGATATGCGGAATCATTTAGCGTAACAAGTGCCTGTAAAGGCGTGTTGGTTCTTATTCTCCTGGCCGTACAAACTTCTCTTCCAACACCGTCGAAAGTTATCATGGAAGGATAAGGCGCAGTTCTTTTCCAGTAAGTATAAACAGCTCTTCTGTACTGGTCCTCTCCTTCACTTTTTTTCCAGTACTCGCCATTCCATGGCGACAGCCAGATACCACCGGGCTGCCATGGCATCACACTTGGGCCACCCAGTTTTTCACAGAGTAAACCACTTAGCGCTAAAGCCTGGTCACGCATTTGTTCAGCCGATAGTCTAACTCTTGCACCTCTTGAATAATATTTGTTATAGGGATCTTTTTCCAATGATTCTTCCGACACTTTAGAATCCTCGCAATACGTTGCAGATGAAACCATTTCTTTCAGCAATTTTTTTATACTCCAGTGATGATCATTCATCAACCTGTATGCTAAATGATCCAGGAGTTCCCGATGTGTTGGTTCTATTCCCTGCGAACCCATATCCTCCAGTGTTTCAACAATTCCATTACCAAACAATTGCTCCCAGAGACGGTTCACTATGGTACGGGCAGTTAACGGATTTCTTTTATCAGTGAGCCACATAGCTAGACCCAAACGGTTATGTGGTGCCCCCTTGGGAAAAGGATTTAGAGATTGCGGAACATCAGCAAAAACCTCCTTGCCTTTTACGAGCCAGTTTCCTCTTTCGAATACATATCCATGACGATACATGTCTGAAGGATTATCCATCATTACCGGCGTGCCGGGCACATCTTTTATAACAAGGTTCCAATAATTTTTTGCAGTGCTGTCGTAACCGGGTAATCCTTTACCGGGCAAAGGTGTGGTGAAATAAAACCAGTCGAACTGGATACCTGATGCATCCGGAGTTTTTAAAGTTGAATTGCTGTATGAAAAATAAAGATCATGAACACCAGCCTGTTGAGGAAAATCAATCTTCATGATGGACCATCCTTTGGTTTTAGGAATGGAAACCCTTTTTAGTACCGGTCCTTCCTTACTACCCACTCGTATTGTCCACACACCATTTGCTGCATATCCTATATAACGAAACATCAGTTGAGTTTTTTTATCGAGGTTGATATGTTTTAACCGTGTATGAGATGCATTACGCATCGTCAGCCATTTAGTATCGCTCAGTTCACAATTGATAAAACTGTCAGTGTTGATTGAATTGATTGAAGGTTGCCATGTTCTTAAAAAAAGATCCGCCTCATGAGCTTCTTTTCCATAATTGTTTTTCTTTAACCAGCTAACCACGTTGATCCTGCGAATGCTATCCTCTTCATTATAATAACGCAGCAAAGGATAATCGGCCCAGGTATCTTCATCCCGGCTGTTATTAAAGAACGCCATGAATTTGTAGTATTCATCATGCTTAAATGGATCATAAGGATGACTATGGCACTGCACACAATTGAAGGTAGTACCCATTAATGCTGTCCATGTTGTATTGACACGATCCATAACGGCAGCGGTTCTGAATTCTTCATTTTCTGTTCCTCCTTCATCATTCGTCATAGTATTGCGATGAAAAGCAGTGGCAATAAATTGTTCATTCGTTGCATCGGGCAAAAGATCTCCGGCAAGCTGTTCTGTTAAAAACTGGTCATAAGGCTTGTCCTCATTGAAAGATTTAATAAGCCAGTCGCGATAGCGCCAGATGCTTCTGCCGGCATCACGCTCATATCCTTTGGTATCTGCATAGCGTGCAAGATCCAGCCACATGGCGGTCCACCGTTCACCATAATGAGCAGAAGCAAGTAATGAATCAACGAGTATGTCGTAAGTTATTTTACCACTCAGAAATTGTGTTGTCAAAGACTGTGTTGGCGGAAGCCCGGTAATATCAAGGCTCACTCTTCTAAGAAGCATTGCTTTATCAGCCGGCGGGGAAGGTTTAATATCTTTTTTTTGCAGCGCATCATAAATAAAATAATCAATGTCGTTCTTTGGCCATTCCCATTTATCAGCGGGCAGTAATCCAAATAAATTTCTTCCGGCCTTTGGAACTTCTACAGGTTTAACAGCAACATAGGCCCAGTGTTCGCCCCATTTTGCTCCCTGCTTTACCCATTGCGTTAAAATATTAATTTCATCATCACTTAATGGCTGGTGTTTGTAAGGCATTCGTTCTTCGGGATCTTTAAGATGCAACCGCCTTATCATTTCACTGGCGCCCGGATCGCCGGGAACAATAGCTGGTTTGCCAGAACGTGTTTTAGCAAGCGCCTCTTCCCTGAAAAGTAAACTGAACCCGCTTTCTCTTTTTACTCCGCCATGACAGGTGATACATTTTTTATTAATGATCGGTTTCACCTGGGTACTAAAATCAATTTTTTGCCGGCCGGTACTAAAAACAAAAACACTGGTACCCGCTATTATCAATAACGGAACAAGCAGCGTTTTTTTAAATTTTCCGGCAAACATCAATTTGAATTTGTATGCAGCTGAGAAGTTACATTATTAAATTCTAAAGGCAAACATGCCGCGGAGTTTTGTACAGTATTTTTAAAGCGGGCACAATGAAGAAAAAAATATTCAGCCCAATAATCGATGTTAATAGAAATAACTCAAAGGAGATGTTGACTTACTAAGATTCTTTTATTTCTTCCTTTTCAATTTGATGCTCCACAATTATGTATTCACGCTCAGCATTTTCCGCTACGAAATACATGTCTATCTCTCCTACATTTTTTGCCATGATCTTGCCCCTGTGGGTACAGTTAAACCGGCCTTTCACCAGGTCGTAAGTGTTTGCAGAAATATTAACCTGGCCGGGAGCGCCGTTACTTTCCATGCGACTGGCGATGTTCACCGTATTACCCCAGATATCATAAGCATATTTTTTCTTTCCAACCACGCCGGCAACAACGGGGCCTACATGTATACCAATACGTAGTTCCCATGGAGGCAATCCGGCCGCACTTCGTTTTTTATTTTTCCCGGTTATGTATTGCTGCATTTCGAGTCCTGCTTTAACCATATCCACTGCATGCGTTTCATTCGGTGTAGGAATACCTCCTGCACACATATATGCATCCCCAATCGTTTTAATTTTTTCAAGGCCGTGTTTTTCAATGATATCATCGAACGCAATAAAAGAATCATTTAATTCTTCAAGCAATTCCTGCGGCGTTAACTTATCTGCAAGAGAAGTAAAGCTTTTAAAATCTGTAAAGAGTACTGAAACACTATCATAATGCCTTGGTGTTGCACTCCCTTTTGCCTGCAATTCTGTCGCAACTTCAGAAGGCAAAATATTATGCATCAGGTTTTCGATCTGTGCTTTTTGCTTATCGAGGATAATATTTGTTTTCGCTTTATTGCGATAGCCGTTGTAAATAACAAACGCTAAAATGAGTAACAAAGTAAAACCAACTGCAAGCGCATTCCTGGTTGTTTTTTGTTTTTGCAGATCAAGATCTTTCAGCTTCTGGTCTTTTGTAAGCGATACGATCTCTGATTGTTTCTTCCAAAGATCAAAATCAAATTGAAGGCTGGCTAACTTTTTATCCGTTTCGGTATTATAAATAGTGTCTTTGAAATTGCCGAATAACGTCTGGTAGGTATAGGCTTTATTATAATTTCCAAGTTTTGCATAAGCATTCGTAAGACCTGAATACGTATCCCGTAACTCTTCTACGGCATGAGCTTCCACTAATAAAGGCTCTGCTTGTTTATAAGCTTCCAGGGCAGCCTGAACATCGCCCTTTGCAGAATAAGTATCTGCTAATCCCAACAAGGATTTTCCCATGAAAAACTTAGCATTAAACTTTTTAGCCAATGCTACTGACTGCTTTTGATAACCGATCGCAAGATCAAAGTTTCCTTTTTTCGCATAAGCCCTTCCAATATTGTTTAAAATAAACGCAGAACTCACTTCTTCATTATTATTACTTGCAGCAAGTCCTTTCTGATAATAATAGAGTGAAGAATCAACTTTACCCATCGTCAGGTAAACTTCGCCCAGGTTAGTAAGCGTTACAACAATCGCATCATGATTTTTTAGTTCTTCGGCCAGCGGAAGCGCCCGCAATAAATACTTCAATGCCTTTCCCTGCGTTGCTTTTTTTCTCAGGTAAACATTTCCGATATTCTGCAGAGCCGTAGCCATTCGCAATTTATCACCAATATCTTCTGCTATTTTAAGTGACTGCAGGTAATATTCAAGAGCATTGGCATCATCAGCCTGGTTATAATATAGCGAACCGATATTACTTAAAATACTTGCCTCGCCTGCTTTATCCTTAACCAGACGAAAAAGTGCCAGTGATTGTTGCCAGTTATCTAATGTCTCAACCGTCTTAGCCTGGTTATAATAATATATGCCGATAAATTTCAGAGCATAAGCTTGACCTTTTTTAAATTTAAGTTTAACAGCCAGGTCTTTTGCCTGCGTTGCATAAGATAAAGACACTTCTGGGGCTGACCCACTGAAGGATTTACTCAATGCTATAAGCGTATTCACTTTGCTGGTATCTGCTTTAGAATGCGCCAGCACGTTCTTCAAACTATCTGTTATTTTATCCTGTGCTATTACTGTTGATGAAATAATAATAGCAAAAAATAGAAGGATGGTGGATTTTGACATAAAGATATTTTTCTAATTAATCGTTCGTATTAATTCTGTTTAATCACTTTCACTACTACTCGCTCATTTCCCTGCATCACCTTAGCGAAGTAAATTCCTGCGATCAGCTTACCACCCATTCTGAACGGCGCTTCTACAGGAACATTATCAAGACCTTCCACCAGTCGTCCCGCTCCATCATGTATACGTACATACACAGGCGTTTTTTTGCTGGTGGTTACAATGAGTGTAAATAATGATCGTGACGGGTTTGGCGATACTTTAACCGATAAGGCTTCTTCAGCTCTCCCAATTTTAGGCTGTGAAATAACCGTTTGTACCGGTACACCAGTTAAAGGCTTCACCGGTACGGCAACTACAGGTGGTTCATTTCCTGTTCTTGCAGAAGAACCACATGGCAGCATATTGCAGCTTCCAAGTTTATCCTGCGGATTTAATGTCAGTTGATTAGCAACCGTACTCGTAGAAATTGAAAGGGTTGTTGTTGCACCGGTTAAAAGATCTGTATGACATACATACACCTTTCCGTTTGCGTTTGGAACGCGGATATCGCGAACACAAATCGAAACAGTTGAAGTGGTAGTACAGCCGTATTGATTAGTGGCTGTAACAGTAAACGTATATAAGCCTGCTGCTGTAGCTGTGAATACAGGGCTTGCGCAAGTTGTACATGATAATGTTCCGTTACCGCTCCATGAATAAGTGAGTGAAGTGCCACCGGTTACATTGTCTGTTAATGTTACACTCTGCGGTCCGTAGCCCAGATAAATGTTAGTAGCCACACCGCCGGTATAAACTGCACTTTCCGGTGTTACAAGAACAGATGACGTTAATGCCTGGCCTATAACTGTTACCACGGCAGTTGCACTTGAAGAATTACCATGACTGTCTGTTACCGTTAATGTAACAACATTAGCGCCTGCATCTGCGCAGGTAAATGTTGTTTTAGATGCTGATAAAGTAACAGCACCACAATTATCAGTACTTCCAATATTAATATCCGCGGCAGTTATAGTTGCAATTCCGTTAACCAAAGTTACCGTTACAGGTCTTGCAATTGCTTTCGGTGCTTCATTATCGGTAACTGTAACAGCGAAACTTGAAGTACTGGTATTATTATGACTGTCAGTCGCCGTATAAGTAACTGTTGTAGTTCCCAAGGCGAAGAGATGACCAGGCTGAATATCTGATGTTAATGATGCCACACCACAATTATCTGTTGCAGTAACTGTATTCCAGTTAACAATTGCGCCACATACTCCCACGTCATTTGTCTGAATAATTGAAACCGGAATATTGATCACTGGTTTTTCATTATCAGTTATTGTAACGGTGAAGCTGGTCGTTACACTATGGTTATGTGCATCGGTTGCTGTATAATTTACAGTTGTGGTACCCAGCGGGAATAAATCACCCGGCTGATGATTTGAAGTAATTATTACACCTGCGCAATTATCGGTAGCTGTTACCGCACTCCATGAAATCCTTGCACCGCATACCCCAGCATCGTTGGTACGAACTATGTTCGCAGGCATGTTTAACAGTACAGGAACTTCAATATCATTTACAATTATGGATTGTGTACAGGTTGATTTATTACCGCTTTCATCAGTTGCAGTCCACGTAATTACAGTGGTTCCGACAGGATAGTCGGCAGTCAGTGCTAGTTGATCACTCCTTGCTCCTGTAACAGTTACTGTACCTGCATTATCTGTTGCTGTAGCAGCTGTGATATTAACTGCAGCGCCGCATTTATGAAGTTCATTAGTTAGAATAATATTTTCTGCGCATGCAATAACCGGTGGTGTTACATCAGTCACTTTAACCTGAAGAGAAACGATATCAGAAATATTTCCTGAGGTATCGGTTGCTGATATTTTCACAGTATTCGTTCCCAGAGGGAAAGTTGCTTCTTCTATTGTATGATTACCTGTATTCAGTACAACCACCTTATCATTCATGATTTTCACACCGTTCTTATCAAAATATGCTTCTGTTACAGTTAATGGTACTGAACAATTATCAGATAATGTGAATGAACCGCCGCTACCTGTCCAGCTGGCTGTACTGCCTGCATTTTGAGTTGAACCAACAGCATTTACTACAACCGGTCTCGTTGTATCTTTTACAGTTACACTAAAGCTGCACACTGCTTTATTACCAGATGAATCTGTAGCCTCAAAAGTATTCACTGTTGTTCCGATCGGGAATACAGAGCCACTTGCCAAACCAGCGGTCTGGACTAATCCAACGCTATTCAAATGCACATCCATTTGGTAGAAGTGGAAAGCTGCGCCGATATACTGACTTGCAGTGAATCTTATCTTGCTTACCTGCGATATGGATGAGAAATTAACGTGGGTGCCGCCAAAATGATAATCACCGGTACCGGTTTGTATCGACTGAACCTGTATCCATGAATCTGTTGACGGATTATATAATTCCGTTTTCACAGTAATATTTATACCATGTCCATGAGCAATATCTGCGTAAGCGCCTGAGGTAATGAAATCGAGACTGCTTACATTATAAGCAAGTGGCGTATTGAACGTGATCGTTCCATCACCACCACCTTCTGAAACTGTAGCTATCTTGGACTGATCATCGCTTACCAATGGTAATGTATAGTTTACTATTGCGCCACATACACCAGGATCATTATTTTTTACAATCGGCACAAGACATCCTACCGTTGGAGGCTGCATATCTTTTACAATCACAGTCTGCAACTGTATGGTTGAATTTCCATTTCCATCATTATACTTCCAGGTAATAGTATAGGTGCCTGGCTGTGGATACATAACCGGGTCAGTTGTTACCGCGGTAATATTTCCGGTACAGTTGTCTGTAGCCGTTGGAGGTGTAACTGTATCTATTGTTGCAATTGTTAGCTGAGGTAAAACCGCCACAGAAGGAACCGGTGCTGTAATATCCTTTACAATAACATTTTGAGTAGCAGTTGAAATATTACCGTGACCGTCATTAAACGTCCAGGTAATTATATGAGTTCCCTGCGTTGTATAAGTCAGCGCATCAGTTGTAGTACCCGTAATTACACCTGCACAATTATCAATTGCAGTTGGCACAGCTGCAGTAGCAGCACATTCACCTGTTACATCAGGAAGCACCGGCACTGCAGGTGGTGTGATATCTTTTATAATTACATTCTGAGTAGCAGTGGTGATATTATTATTTCCGTCATTAAATGTCCAGTGTATTACATAGTTACCCTGGCTGCTATAACTACGCGGATCATTGGTTGTTCCCTGCACACTGCCAGCGCAATTATCAGTTGCCACAGGAATATTTACAGTTGCAGAACACTCACCAGCAATATCCGGAAGTACCGGCGCAACAGGCGCTGTTACATCTTTAACAATTACATTCTGAACAGCGGTTATAGTATTCCCGTTCCCGTCTCTGAATGTCCAGGTAATTACATGCGTGCCCTGTGTTGTATATATGAGCGCATTACCAGTAGTGCCTTGTATTACACCTGCGCAATTATCTGTTGTAGTTGGAACAGTGGCGGTCGAAGAACATTCTCCTGTTATATCAGCTAATACAGGTCTCACAGGTGGTGTATTATCTTTTACAATTACATTTTGAGTTGCATTACTTGTATTGTTATGTGTATCTGTAAAAGTCCAGTGAATGATATGAGTCCCCTGGGTTGAATAAGAAAGAGGATCGCTTGTTGTTCCTGTAATAGTACCACTGCAATTATCTGTTGTAGTCGGAACGGTTGCTGTTGCAGAACATTCGCCTGTTACATCAGCTAATACAGGTATAGCCGGAGGAATATTATCGCTTATGATAACCTGCTGACTTTGTGATGTAGTATTTCCATTCGCACTGGTATAAGTCCAGTTAATAGTAAATGTTCCCTGTGTATTATAACTGAGCTGATTATTTGTTGTCGCAGTTATTATTCCGCCACAACCATCAGTAGCTGTTGGTGCAGTTACTGTTGCAGAACATTGTCCTGTAATAACAGGTAAACTTAAAGTCACAGGAACCGGTGATGAATTATCAACGACGGTTACAACTGCAGTCGCTGATGATGAATTACCATGAGTATCAGTTACCGTAAGAGTAACAGTATTCTGGCCTTTATTAGAACAGTTGAAACTTGATTTTGATAACGTTCTGGAAGCTATACCGCAGTTATCAGTACTGGCGCTGTCAATTGAAGACGCTGTTATAGTAGCAACGCCATTAACAAGTACAACAGTAACCGGCTTAGTTTTTACAACTGGTTTTTCATTGTCTGTAACAACTACATTAAAACTGCATGATGAAGTATTACCCGCTGCATCTGTTGCAGTAAATGTTACTGGTGTGGTGCCTACAGGGAAAACCTCACCTGATTGATGATTGCTCGTGAGTGTTGGGGTACTGCAGTTATCGGATGCGCTCGTACCTGGAACCGCAACTGCCACATATGAAATGAAATTAAGTCTCCACGGTGGGAACTGGTAAACATTCGAAAAATAAGTTCCCCCGCCTGGCCCGGCAACAAATCCAAGACCATTACCCTGCAAACGAAAAGTATATGTTTGTCCTGCTGTAACAGTTGGCTGGCTTCCGGAAGGTATTCCTATACCAAACCACTGACTAGCGAAAGTTCCAAAATCATAAAATTTGGAGAATAATACAGGTCCGCTAGTGCCTGAGCCACTATAAATCGTGAGGGTGAAATTTGTTGCCTGCGAACCGTTATGAAACAGATCTATTTGTGTAAGCAACCCCGTTTTACCGGCAGTAAATGACTGCCATTGATCTGATCCTAATGTTCCTGTATTGAAACTGGTTATCTGCTGATCAGCCACAGGCGGCAACGGTGGCAGTGCGAATGAAACGACTGCGCCACATGTACCGGCATCTACATCTTTTGTAATCGTGCCCGGACAGTTCGCTATAACCGGAGGTGTATTATCTTTTACAATTACTGTTTGTGTTTGTGTTGTGAAGTTGCCCGCCGCATCTGTATACTTCCAGTTAACTGTAAAGGTTCCCTGTACAGTATATGTTAGCGGATCTGTAGTAGTTGCTGTAATGTTACCTGAGCAATCATCCGTCGCGGTTGGCGGTGTTACCGAAGCTGAACATTGACCGTTAACAACCGGTAATGCTGAAGGAACAGGTGGTGAATTATCGACGACAGTAACTACTGCAACAGCCGACGATGAATTCCCGGCATTATCTGTCACTGTTAATGTAACATTGTTTACTCCCCTGTTTGAACAATCGAAAACTGATTTTGACAATGTCATTGAAGCGATACCGCAATTATCATTGCTTCCGTTATTTACCGCGGCAGCAGTAACAATGGCAGTTCCATTAACAAGGTTTATTGTAACCGGTTTGGTAATAACAACCGGTGGCTGATTATCTGTAACAGTTACATTAAAACTGCAGGCTGAGGTAACTCCGAAATTATCTGTTATACTGAAAGTATTTCTTGTTATGCCCGCTGGGAAAACAGATCCGCTTGGTAAACCACCGGTCTGGCTGACAACCGCGCCTGAACAATTATTTACAACTACCGGCGATGAATAAAAAACCTGTGCATCGCAACCCGCTGATGAACCATTGAATATCTGGAGATTTTTTATACACCCGTTTAATACCTGTGATGTGGCGCCATCACTCACTGTAAACACATAATTATTACCGCTGGTTAAAGATCCGATGCGTTGTTTGTACACTAGTCCTCCATTCATATATATTGTGGCGGTATCATTCTTATAAGAAAGCTGTGCAAAATACCACTGGTTAGGATCGACCCTAAATGCAGACCAGCTATCCAAATTATTATTGTATTTGATTCCCACTATTCCGGTAGGATCTATTTGAAGACCAAACCATCGTGTTGATCCGCCTGCGATAATAACAGGCATGTTCGATAGAGATCTTGCAGATTGTTTAAAACTTAGCATGAGCGAAAAATCATGCTCATTCAATGATGGGATATTCGGGGTAACAGCATTCTGTGTGTTAGGATACCCAGTAAAAGGATAATTGCCATTGATGCATAGCATTCCGTTGGCCGCAACAGGTGATGAACTTCCAAAAGTGGAAATAGGTTCCAACTGCCCGCTGGCATCAGCAAGATCAGTTTGAAGCGGATAATTAGCTAGCAACCTTGAAGGTTCGGTCGTGATAACAATGTCTTGCGGGCATACAATTGCAGGTGTCGTCACTGAAACCGGAACAGCCGCTGAAATTGACTGGCAACCCGGCGAATAACTTACAGTTACAGAATAATTGCCAGATTGCGTTACCGTAATTGACTGGGAAGTAAAGCCGTTGCTCCATGAATAAGATGCGCCTGCATTCGCGGTTAACATCACAGAACCTCCATTACAAAAAGTGGTTGGACCACTGGCAGTAATTGTAGCATTTGGAGCCACCGTTACATTCACGCTTGCCGATGTTGCTGAACTGCCATTGGCATCAGTAACGGTAACAGAATACGATCCCGCGGCAGTCGCGGTAATGTTCTTTGTATTTTGGCCGCCCGGAGACCAGTAATAAGAATAATAATCAATCGGCGCTGTTGAATTCCGGTATAAAGGAGAATTAGTAAACGTTGCTGTATTTCCTTTTGCGCCATCTATCGCACTAAAACCACTGCCCTCATCAAAACTATAATTAGCGACGAGTGCAGGATCAGATAAAGAAGCATTCAAATTCTTATAGGTTGCTATCTCAGATGCGGTTCTTGCCCTGCTCCATATTCTTACTTCATCTACCTCACCAAAAAACTGGTAAGGACAACATGTTAATCCTAATTTACCAATTCTTAAAGGATCATTGTTCGCACCTATCGGACCTACCAAAGAAGCCGAATTTTCAAGCACGCCATTTACATAAATTCTTGTTGTAACTCCATCCCATGTACCGGCAACATGATACCATTGTCCTGCATTGATCGGTGACACACTTGAAGTTCCCGCATGGCCGCCATTATGCCATAAATGAAACTGGAATACTCCGTTAGCGATAACTATTCCATATTGTCCTTCGCCCTGGTCATTGAGACCTTTCGATACTACATACTGAACAGCACCCGGTGCATCTGTTTTTACCCAGGCTTCTATAGAAAGTGCATTCGTTAATGCAGTTGCTGGGATGCCGGGCGCATCTATATAACTATCATTGTTAAAATATAAACTGGTTCGTGCAGCAGATGAACTATTAAGACCTACCGATCCGCCGGGACATAAGTTTGTGGAACCAGTTGGACTGATCACGGGAGGAATAAGCGGAGGTGGCGGTTGAGTTATCGTTACAAATTTCTGAGCACTCGCTCCTGAATTATCTGTTACGGTTACTGTATATGTGCCTGGTGAAAGATTTGAAATGCTGTTAGCAGTAGATCCGTTACTCCATAGAATTGAATAAGGAGTATATCCTCCTGAAATGTTTACAGAACCGCTTCCATTGTTTAATCCATAAGCCAATACATTTGATGAAGTAACAGATAACTGCAAAGGTGCTGCCGTGTATGACAGGCTGGTAACGCAAAACTGTTGCAAGTTAGACAGTCCACCAGTCGCTCCGGTAAATCCCCAGTATACAATAGAATTATTATTGAAAATATTCGCTACAATATCACTTGAATAGCTAATACGTTCAAGACCATCAAAGAAAATTTTTAAAGTTTTGGTATTTGCATCCCAGGTCATTCTTGCCGTATGCCATTGCCCGTCTTTGATGTTGAGTTGAGAAGGGTTGGCTGATATTGGTCCGGCTAATGTACCTCCGGGATAATAAAAATCGTTCAGCGAATAGTGACTGGCATTTCCATTTTTCTGTATGGATATGTGATCGTACGCCGGGTCATTCCTGTTATCCTGGTTCTGGTAAGTATCAAATTCAATATCCACTGAAGGGCTGATACCTCCATAACCTAAAGAATTACCATCCCCTCCTACACCTGTACTGGTAGGCTGCAAAACAAATGCGATACCATCTGCGCCTGAGGGATTAGAGCCTAGGTTTAAACTAAAACTAAAATCAAAATTGAAATTCAGATTGATGAGTTGCGTATTCCAAACTGCACCATTTTGTCCGCTAAGATTCTGTGTAAGTACAAAACAATTTGATCCGCTGGATGAAGCGCTTCCGTTCACTGCATAATTGTTTTGAGCGGAAAGTGAAACAAACCCACTAATAAACACACTTATCAAAACAATGATATGTCGTAGTAAGAATTTATGCTTTGATTTTATAAACATTAGTTTCTGCACTTTATAAGTTTAAATAGCCTCTGTTCTTACTGGTTAGGTTTAACATATAAAATTCCATAGATCATCTTCTTCACATAATTGCTCACCGGTACAGATGAAGCCGGCCTTACCACATAAATACCAGGCTGTCCATTATATGCCGGTTCAACAGTGTATGTAATCGTTGGAGCAATGGTGATTGAATCGGCAATGTTTTTAAATCCTTTAATGGTTGAAGTAAATACAGGCATTGGTGCACCCTGCATTACCTGTATATCATTCGCTCTTACCGTAAGGGTATCAGAGGAGATTGTTAATTGTCCCGGCTGATAACTCACCGTATAATTGGATGGATCTTTCAACGGTAATGAACCCGGCATAACCTGGTATGTACCGGTAACAAGCTGGCTTAACGGAACCGTGTTATTTTGCGCATCACGTACTGTATAAACTGGTGGCCCTGTAGTAATTCCTTCTAGCGAATCTTTAAACTTTAATCCTGTGATGGTACTGGTAAATACAGGCGGTGTTCCGAATAAAGCAGAAGTGTCTTTTGCTTTTACAGTAAGCGCTGCCTGGTGAACTGCAAGGTTGCCTACACCATAAGTAACATCAAAATTGAATGAACTATAAGCCGCTGGCACTATGTAATGAGATCCCGCAGTGAGACCAGTAATTAAATTGATCGATTTTGATGTGCGTGAAACACTGTCTGTTGAATGACCATCGCTTTCATGTAGCACCATTACCAGGTTTCTGTTGCTTGTGTCACTTGTATTTGTATTCACCAGCGCATAGCCATTCACTAATGCATATCCGTTTACGAGTGCGTAACCATTTACTAAAGCATATCCATTTACCAATGCATATCCATTAACAAGTGCGTAACCATTCACCAATGCATACCCGTTCACTAATGCGTATCCATTCACCAGTGCATAACCGTTTACAAGCGCATATCCATTCACCAATGCATAACCATTTACAAGGGATGTGGAAGTATTATTTTCTTTGTATTGGAAAAGTGCTTGCGCAGAAACATCTATTATATTATTCACCAGGGCATAGCCGTTCACTAATGCATAACCATTTACAAGGGCGTAGCCATTTACTAATGCATAACCGTTAACGAGTGCATAACCACTGGCCATAAAACCAAGATTATCCAGGTCAGCCGCAGTAAGCGTTCTTCCATTTACCTGTGCCTGGTCATTTGTAAGACCAATTACAGAATCTACAATACCCGCCTTGTGAGATGTTTTTATAAAGTTGAGGAAGTCTGATTTTTCATTCGGTGCAATTCCGGCATCATCATAATTATAATTGTAATCGATACCTGATATCTTATCACCATAATTAACCGTCATATCCTTTGGAATAATTTTTACTGGCATGCGGTTTACAGTAATGGCCCCGTCATGAAAAACATAATTATATAATTCAGCAAAACCATTCACAACAGAATCTGAATTGTTCAGCCTTACGATAGATGGGCCAATCCGATAAGTACCAATATTACTTTTACTGGTTGCCGGTGTTGTAAGAATAATACTATCAATATTAAGATCATGCAGTGTTAATCCTGAAGTCTGTAACGGAATACTGTCTACGAGTATTCTGTAAGTTAAAGGCGGCAATTGCTCACCATATTTTTTTATTTTATTGTCTGCTGTAATACTAATAGTTTTCTTTTGCGGCGCCAGTACGAATAATGAATCGGAATACCCTCCGTCAATAGTACTTTGAGAAACTGCAGCTGTATAGACACGAACGGATGGATTACCTGTGAACGGAGGTATAACCACTGTTATTTCTTCATCGCTTACATAAGTTGTTGGAAGCGTTACTCCCCTGAGTGTAACTACCGAAGTATTGCTTAGGTAATTTCCTTTTATTCTTAATACAACAGGTTGAAGACCGGGTTTCAATGTACTGTCAGCTAAAACGAGTTTCTTTATTTCAGGTTTGGGTTTCGCGAATGTTTTCATCGCAGCATCGCCTTGTACTAAACCATGACCAGAAGAAAAACTAAAGCCTCCACCTTCAACAGGTAAAGAAGTCGCCTGTAAAAGCGCTCTTAGTTGCTGCGGGTTCAAACCCTCGTTGGTAAACTTTTTCTTTCCTTCCAGTAATAAAGCCACCATCCCTGCAAGGTGGGGCGCTGCGCAGGAAGTACCGTAAAAAAGCGGGTAAGGTGTTCCCTGGTTTCCACCGAGGTTAACTGTTGTAGCAACACCATCTGGTGCAAGAAAATCTGGCTTATTTCTTACCACACCATTGATCGATGTTCCCCCCATTGATGAAAAAGTTTCGGTTACTACCTGGTTACCGAAAGCCGGTGTATTACTATAGCGTGCCGCTCCTACTGTTATAGCACCGGCAGCATTTGCCTGCCCGATAATAGAAGACGCACCCTGGTAATCATTAGAGAATGTTATGTTACCGCGGAAAACAACATATTTAAAATTTACATTAGAAGCACCGGCTGATCTTACGATCATAATATTTGCCTCAGTAGTATTAGTTACTGTAAAGGGCAAAATTTCTATAGGATCGCCGCCCAGGTTGTTCCTGTTATATCCAAAGATGGTATTGCCGCTGTTATCTGTTATATAAATATCAAGGTCATTGATACTTCCGGTTTGAGTTTGTCCTCCTGAATAAATAAAATCCTGCCATTGCAGAACAATGGTGTAAGTGCCGGGATTTAAAGTAACCCGCTGAAAGACATTTCCATTTCCGAAATTATGTGCCGTTCCTGCATATCCCGGGGGCGCAGGTATCGGACTAAAAGTTCCCTGGTAAGATTTCTTGCCAAAGTTTCCTGCAGAAGAAATATAAGCCACACCCTGGCTCGCCACATAATCAACCGCTTTTGATACAACACCATCCTGGAAGAAAGGCTCGGTAATAAAAGTTACATCATCAACAATCACTTTACAGCTATCCTGCTGAAGCTGCAGAATTCCCTGTGCAAAATCGCCCGGACTAATAAATCCTGTTCTGAATGCAAGTTTAGCTTTTGGTGCAATATCATGAATGATCTGCAGCATCGCCCTACCCTCATCTCTTGATGATCCGAATGGATAATCAAGTAATACATGAACGGGTTCCGGGCTAATAGAATCAGTGCTCCCTCCGGGAAGATCACCATTTTCCATATCGATCCCGGCAGGATTTCCCGGCAGTGTGTTATAACTATCAGACAGCACACCTACCTTAATCCCTTTACCCTGCAAATCATAACCGTTACGCACAAAGTCTGTCCGCATAGCGGCATCACCCTGTGTCATAACCAGTCCGCCATTGCTGATAGGAAGAAAAACTGGTCTGCAATAATTAATCAGATTTGGTAAGCTGTCTAATTTTCTCAAGTTACTAATAGGAATTTTACCCGTAATGAAAAGTGTGTTTGTTCCGTTATTAATAATGTTTGTTAACCCGTAAGGAGGTGATTGCAATAAAGATAAAAGTGTTTGGTACTGCCCTGTCCGTGCAATTATTTCCACCATTATACTATCATGACTTACCTGCAAAATGGTTTTCACAGAATCTGGAACAGGGCCAGGGTTCACTGCGATCTGCGTTAATTCCGCACCGATAATACTACTCACCTTACCACTGTCTGGCGGTGGAAAATAAGGTACTATACAAGGAGTGTATGTTACCACAACTGTATCGGTGGCGGTACATCCTCCATTAGGATCGGTAACGGTTAAAATATATTTTCCTTTAGCAGAAACCGTTGCGGTTGATGTATTTGCTCCCGAAGTGATTCTGCCATTATCTGTTGTCCAGTTAAAAATTGCATTTAAAGTTGTTGTTGAACCAGTTAGCTGAACACTGCTAACAGTACAGCTAAGGTCTTTATCAGGTCCCGCATTTACAACAGGTGTTTTGCAAAGAGGAAAAGGTGCTGAAGTGAAATTTAATGACCCTTCAACATTGATCTTTGAATTGCTCCAGATAGCACCACTGATTGAACTATTATTAACACCGTTACCAAGACTAACACTGCCATTCGGTGCCCAGATAGTTCCCAGCCAGCAGGAGGATGAGTTGCCGCCATCAGTTATGTTCCATGCATACTGACCCGTAATAGTAGATCCGCTCCCATGCGTTTCAGCAAATATTCTTGAAGCGCTTCCGCCGTTAATTAGTTTTGATTCATGACTGCTTAAATCAACATCTCCATAGACATAAATGAAAAAAGAACCTGTCGGTTTATTTTGAAAGTCGAATATGAATGAGTTCAGCTGGCCTTTATCTTTAATCAGTTTAAAGATGTAAACACCGGGCCCGGCAAATGTTATTTTTTGATTTCCGGTAAGGGTGATGTTCCCATAAGCTCCAGGTGATAATGATCTTGTGCCCGTAATATTAATAGTTCCCGCCGTCGGAAAACTTGTAACAGCAGGCATTACAGGTGCTGCAGGAAATATGGGGTTACCAACCACATTTCCTCCTGATGGTACAGGTCCGGTATATGTAGTTCCCTGTGGATGAGTCAGCTTTCCGGTTACAGAACCACTGCCAATCAGCGTATTTCCCTTCACTTCTATATTGCCTGTAATGATTGCATTATTTCCTATGTCGATCAATTTGCCAGCAGCCGATATGGTATTTGCACCAGTAATATTTCCAGTCACCTTAGCATTATTTCCAAATTGTATCAGTCCACCGGCATAAATATTACCCTGTATAGTTGCCCCGTCTTTTGCAATGAATGATGAAGTACTACCAACCGATCCTCCAGTAAGAGCTACATTATTTTTCAGAACGATGCCACCATTACCGGCAAACAAAGCAAAGTCTGTTATTTTTAGTTGCTGCGCATTTAAGATGAGAGAAGAGAAAATAATTAGTGAGAATAACAGTACGAACTTTTTATGCAGTGGCGTAACGAAAGAACACTCACTATTTTTTGTATTAAAAAAAGAAATAAGCAACAGGTTAACTCCACGGAGAACATGCTTCATCCTGCCTGCCAAAGACGTAATAAAAAAGATTACTATACCGGTAATCCGGGCGCCGAATTTTTCTCTGTGCATTAATTCCAGAATTTATTAAGGCATGGCCTTATGCATGTATATAATGGCTGATCACGGAGAGTGTCTCCTGAAGATATTGGAGGATAAAATCAAAAAAAGTGAGGAAGATTACAACTACGTTCCTGGGGGTATTGATTTCTTTGCTGCAGTATTTGTTTTCTTCGGGGGTTTGGCTATTAAATTTCCGGGCTGTTTTGGCCTAATAATTATTTAAATATATAATATAGTATTAACAATGCAAAGCATTTCTTCTCTTTCTCACATTCCAAAGAAGAGCCGCCCTTACTGATTTTGAACTCGTTAGCTCGAAACAGTCAAAACACCCCCCAGGATTTTAATGTTTTTTTTATGCAGGCAAAAGCATGCTAAACAAAAACAACATAGTATAAAATATACAAATACAGGCCCTTCCAAAAATTTGAGCGAGCGTTTAAGATGCCACCTTGTGAATTAAATAATAAGAGGTAAGACCGAAAGACATAACCTTTTTATTCACTTCAGTGATTCATAAGCCGATTATAAAAGAAGTTTTTTCTCCCTCTGTTTTTAATGAAAAAACGAATTGATGATTTAGCAATATCTCTTTAACCAAAGTTAACCCTACACCCTGCCCATCTTTTTTTGTACTGAAAAAAGGGCTGAACAACTGATCTGCATTCACAGGGTCTATCCCGGAACCTGTGTCTGTTATTATTAATTGAAAAGGCTTTTTTTGTGTCCTGAACGTAACGCTACCCGTATTTTCTATTGCCTCAATTGCATTTTTAATAATATTAATCAGCACCTGCTCCATTTGTTGCTGATCAGCATAGATCATTAAATCGTTTTCAGCCAGTTCGAACCTGAAGTCTATTTTCTTTTCACCCGCTTTCAGTTCCATTAATTTGGCCACATCACGCACCAGGTGGTTTAATTCTACTTTCTTTTTATTGGGCTCAGGCAGTCTTACTACATCAGCAAAGTTCCGCATGAAAATATTCAGGTTATGATTCCTCTCTACTGCAACCTGTAAAGCATGCTGAAGTGAACGATGAATTTCCTGCGAGAGGTCTACAGATTTTAATGTGGATTGAAGAATGGAATTTACCGGGCCGATCGTATTATTCACCTCATGCGCCATCATCCTGATTACTTTTCCGTAAGCTTTTTTTTCTGCAGCGAGTATTTCAGCCGTTAATTCTTCGATCATAACAAAATATCGCGGAAAACCCCGGTCTATAAAATGTGACTTCTGCAGTTTGTAAGTATTCACTCCATTAAAAGTTACTGTTTTTGATTCACCGGAAGCCAGTTCATTTATTTCATGCAAAATCGATACAGGAATTTCACCAGGAGATTTTCCTTTCACTTCTTTTTCATCAACTCCTAATAATATTGATGCCTTGGGATTTAACTGTTGTATTTTTTGATCATGATCGAGAACGAGAATCCCTGTTGGTGAAGTATGAATTAATTTCTCCAGGAAAAAATGTTGCTCCTGCTGTTTAGTTCTTTCAAGCTTTAACTGGTCCATCATCTGGTTATAAACATTGATCAGTTCATCCATTTCCACTTTACCGGTTGGAACGAATTTAATATTGAAGTCACGGTCCTTAATTGCCTCCACGCCACGCATTAAAGTTTTTAACGGAAGTATTAACTCATTGTATAATTGCCAGGCGATAACAATAGAAATAAGAATTAAAACTTCCGAAGCAATGAAAACGATTTTATTATCCCTGAATATAAAATAAGAAAGCACCAGGGTTACCAGGTGCAGGATGATTACGAATAACAGGTATTTAGTCCGCAGTTTCATCGTAGGGTATATTGTATTTCTCCAGCCTGCGGTATAAGGCGCTTCTTGTAATACCAAGAGCTGCAGCCGCCCTTGAAATTTTATTTTTATGAAACTCCATTGCTTTCTTAATCATTTGTATTTCCAGTTCATCTAAAGTTATCGTTCCTACTTCGGGTAATTGAACAGAACCTTTTATACTGGGTGACAATTGCAATTGTGAACGGAGGTCATCAATCTCTAAATTATCTTTCATGCCAACCAGCACAGAGCGTTCAACCAGATTTTTTAACTGTCTTATATTGCCCGGCAAAGGAAGTTGCTGCAACCATTTTATTCCTTCACGGCTGATCTTTAGTTCGGGCCGGTTGTATATTTCTTTTAAATTATTGATGAAAAAATCAACCAATAAAGGAATGTCTTTCTGACGTTCCCGCAGTGGCGGTAATTTAACAGTGATCAAATTGATGCGGTATAAAAGATCTTCCCTGAAACTTCCTTTAGCCACCATTTCTTCGAGGTTACGATTGGTTGCGCAGATCACTCTTACATCTACCGTTTTTGTTCTGCTGCTTCCTAATACTTCATAAGTTCTGTCCTGCAATACACGCAATAGTTTTACCTGGCTGCCAGCATCAAGGTCGCCAATCTCATCCAAAAAAATAGTGCCTTTGTTGGCCATCTCAAATCTTCCTATGCGGTCGTAGCGTGCATCTGTAAAAGCGCCGCGTACATGACCAAACATTTCGCTTTCGAATAGAGAAGCAGAAATTCCACCGAGATTTACTTTAATAAAAGGTTTGGAACTTCTTAAACTATTATGGTGAATTGCCTCAGCAATTAACTCTTTACCTGTGCCGCTTTCACCTGTAATTAAAACCGATGCATTCGTATTCGCAACTCTTCCGACAGTTTCAAGAATATCCAGCATTCCTTCTTCTTCCCCTATAATCTGGTTAAAATTGTATAAGCTGTCAAGTTGTTTGCGGGTATGTTTCGTGGTTTCTTTTTCCCGGAGATCCAATAAAGTTTTTACAGATTGAAGAACATGATCATTGCTCCAGGGTTTATTTAAAAAATCATTAGCGCCGAGTTTCATTCCCTGTACAGCAAGTTCTATTGTCCCCCACCCCGTAATCAAAATAACCGGTATGGTATCATCAATCTTTTTAATCTGCTGCAACAACTGCATGCCTTCTTTTCCGGATGTATCGATCGAAAAATTCAGATCAAGCATGATAAGCGCAGGCGGATTTTTTTGAACGATATTTCTCGCTTCCTCCTGGTTCTGCGCAGCCGCAACTTCATACCCTTCATTTTTTAAAAGAAGGAACAACGAAGTTCTTACCGCTATATCATCATCAATTATTAGTATCATATTACAAATGGAACGGCGTCAATATACATTCAGAATAGATGCGTTCCTTAAATTTTATATTAGCCCTTATTATTCTTCATGCAGTGCCATGGCAGGATAAATGGCCGCGGCCTGCTTCCCCGGGTAGATGGCACACAATATTACCAGCACATAAATAAAGAGTATGGCAAAACCCATTGCCACAAGATAAATTCCCGACTTCAGATCGAATACCTGCAATAAAGGAAACTGAACTGCAAAAAAACATCCTAGTATTAATGATATGGTTGAAAGTACCAGCGCCTCACCTACTAATTGCGAAGAAACGGATCTTCCTGTGGCGCCCACTGCACGTCGCAATCCAATCTCGCCCCGTCGTTTATTAATATTATACCATAACACGCCAAACAATCCAAGTGCTACATTAATTATAAGGAAACCTGCAACAATCATCACAATGATCATCGGCACAACTATTAGCTTATTTTTTGCAACTCTTTTATCAGTCAAATGTTCTATTTCAATATTTGAATTACTGATAGCATTTGATAACGTTTTATACAATCGGCTTTCAAAAGCAGCGTCCGCATCCGGACTAACTTTTATCAATATCGCACTTGACCAACGCATGTCGCCCGTATCAAGCCTGCTGAATAACGCTTCTTCAGGCGCTTCAAAATCACCTTTGTCTTTGAAGTTCGGTACCACACCAACTACACGCATTTTGTTAGCATCGTCACTACCCAGCTCTTTTCCTATTGCATTTTCTGTTGGAAATAATTTTGCTTTCAATGCTTCATTGATCACGACAGGTTTGTAAGTAGATGTCGCATCTTTTTTTGAGAACCACGCGCCTTCAACGGGATGTAAATTTAAAACCTTTACATAACTCTCTTCATTATTGTAAATGTTGGTAAATGTTTTATTTCCTTTATATTCTACCTGGGTGTTCGATGAACTGTTAGAGAAAGGAAGATTGTTACTTACAAAACTCATTTCCTCTACGCCATTCAAAGACATTACTGTTTTCTTAACTGTTTCATTGAATAACATCACTGAATCGCCTCTTACCGATTGTAAACTTTCAGGCCGGCTGTAATTCACTGCCCAAACATTTTTGTATTCGAAGCCCATTGGCAGCTTGTAGTTATGGTAAAAGGAAACGAACAAAGTGAACACAGCAAACATCACAAGGAAAGAGATAAAGATCTCAGTTATTAATAGTGAATTCTGTTTCTTCTTGTTCCAGATCAGTTTGAACAAATGTTTGAACATATAATTAGTTTAATAAGTTAGTTATGCCTTTAATGCTTTAACAACATGCAGCCGGGACATGCGCCATGCCGGGTACACACCTGAGAAAAAGCCAAAAACCACGCAAGCCATGATGCTATACAATAATACCTGCAGGTTAATAGTAAGGTGCAGATTGGCGATCATACCGCTGTTATTGATCACCTGTATGATAATGAAAGAAAATAATAGACCTAATACACCACCGATAAAGGTAAGTATGAGATTTTCAATAATGAACTGGTAAACCAATGTGCCTGACGAAGCACCGAAAGCTTTGCGTACACCGATCTCTGATGAACGCTCCATGATGCGGCTGATATTAATGTTCACGAGGTTGAGCGTTGGCAATAACATAAACAGGAAAAGAAAAATACTGATCACCAAAATGAACATTGGTATCCCATTACCCGCCATTCCTCCAAACATGTCCCGGGTAAAATTAGCGAGATAACTATCTGCGAAAGTAAAAAGCAAGTCGAATTCTTTGTCGTTAGTTGGAATTTTAGCCGCCATCGCCGCATACTCTTTTTTGATAGCATCCCTGTCGCTTGCTGATGCAGCCAATAAAATACCAGAGTAATTGCCGGTAAGTTCTTTCCGACGAACATCCATTTTAGAAACGGTATATGGCAGGTACATATCTGCATACGCAAATGGTTGCGTTATCGGAACACTTTTCACCACGCCTATCACCCTGTATTGCATGTTATCTGCTTCAATATATTTCCCCACTACAGCGGCACCTTCGCCAAAATATTTTTTCTTCGTGTCTTCTGATATCACAGCTACCTTTTCACCATTATCCACTTGTTGCTTGATAAAAGGTCGGCCTTCTTTAAAATCAAACTGCAATACGTTCCAGAACTCATCATTGGTATAAGAAATATTGATCACCAGTTTCTTATTGTTTACATAAGTATTGGTTGAAGTGAAATGAGAAGCAATAGCAAGTTTTTCGGGCGACTTCAGCTTTGATACATAATGATCCAAAAAATAAAAGCTGACAGAGCCACTCTGGGTCCATTGTTTTTTAGAACTCTGTAAACGCATGTTGTTCACGTATAGTGAACGATCCCTGTTTACATCCGGGTAATTCGGACTAATAACATGATCCACAAATGCACTGAGTACAATAAGGATAGTTAATGTGAAACTGATACCAAACAGGCTAATGAAAGTGAAGAACTTTCTTCGCTTTAAAACCGCAATGGCTATTTTAAAATAATTTTTAAGCATGTTGAATTGTTTATAGAAATGATTTGCTTATTGTACCTGGCTGCCATCAAAAAGTCTTACAAGACGGTGGGTCTTTCTCGCCATGTTTTCATCATGTGTTACCATAACGATGGTCGTTCCATCTGTTCTGTTCAGTTCCAGCAAAATATCCATGATATCATTTCCCATAGAGCTGTCGAGGTTACCTGTAGGCTCATCAGCTAAAATAATTTCAGGTCTTCCTACGATTGCCCGTGCAATGGCGACACGTTGTTTTTGTCCACCGGAAAGCTGGCTCGGAAAATGTTTCATCCTGTTGCTTAACCCCACTTTTTCCAATGCAGAGGTGGCAAGTTCTTTTCTTTGTTTAGCTGTACTGCTCCTGTATAATAAAGGCAGCTCCACATTATCCAGCACTTTCAAATCATTAATAAGATGATAGCTCTGGAAAATAAATCCCAGTTTTTTATTCCGGAAATGTGCCAGTTGTTTATCATCCAGTTTAGCAGTTGTTTCCTCTGCTATACTGATCTTTCCTTTTGTTGGTGCATCCAGCAGGCCCATAATGTTGAGCAGCGTACTTTTTCCGCAACCAGAAGGCCCCATGATAGAAAGAAACTCCCCTTTTTCAATGTCGAGGCTGATGTTGTTTAGCGCCAGTGTTTCAACCGTATCGGTGCGATAAACTTTCTGAATATTCTCTAATCGTATCATAATTGTTTTTTGAATGAATTTATTTATAGCTGATCTTTTGTTTTTGTTCAAAATCGTAAAGTGATAAATAGCGTAACTGGTAATAAGCTCCCCAGAAATCCCGCAGCGCAAAAATATAATCTCTTTTAGCCTGGTCATTTTCGTTAAATGCTATACTCAGGTCTGTAATGCCCAGGTCGCCCAGCACATAGCGGTCGCGGGCT
>JAQBNK010000131.1 GCA_028288595.1 Chitinophagaceae bacterium | reverse complement strand
AAAATACTTGGAAATAATGAAGCAAGGAATTTATATATCGGCACGTTCCACAGCGTATTCGCGAGAATACTAAGAGCTGAGGCGAATAAGATAGGCTATCCTAACAGCTTTACGATTTATGATACGGATGATAGCCGATCTGTTTTAAAAACAGTGATCAACGAATTGAATTTAGATATTCAGCATTACAAATCGAATGTTGTTCATAACAGGATTTCCTCTGCAAAAAATGCACTGGTAGGTCCGGATGAATATGCAACAGATTACTATATTCAGCAGGAAGATACAAGATCAAACCGCCCGGCTATCGCACAAATTTATAAAGCATACGGAGCCAGATGTTTTAAAAATGGGGCAATGGATTTTGATGACCTCTTATTGAAAATGTATGAACTGCTTCGCGACTTTCCTGAAGTTTTACATAAGTACCAGCATAAGTTTAAATACATTTTGATTGATGAGTACCAGGATACGAATGCCGTTCAGTACCAGATCACGAAATTACTTGCTGCAGTTAACGAAAATATTTGTGTGGTGGGTGACGATGCACAGAGTATTTATTCCTTTCGCGGCGCAACGATAGAAAACATTTTACAGTTTCAGAAAGATTATGATGATGTAAAAGTGATAAAGCTGGAACAAAATTACCGCAGCACACAAAGTATCCTGAATGTTGCAAATGAAATTATCAAAAATAACAAAGGGCAAATTCCAAAAGCATTATGGACAGATAATACAGAAGGTGAAAAGATCAGGCTGGTAAGGACAATGACGGATAATGATGAAGGAAAATATGTTGCCGATACGATACAGGAACAGAAATTACGAAACCATTTTTCCAACAGGGATATCGCCATTCTTTACCGCACAAATGCACAGAGCCGTTCTTATGAAGAGAGCCTGCGGCGCATGGGGATCGCTTATAAAATATATGGCGGAATCAGTTTCTACCAGCGTAAAGAGATAAAAGATTTTTTAGCTTATTTAAGGCTGATTGTAAATACACGGGATGAAGAATCGCTAAAGCGAATCATTAATTACCCGATACGCGGAATTGGCAAAACAACTATTGAAAAGACCGTCATCATCGCTAACGAGCACAACATCTCTGTATGGGAAGTGTTAACAAGAGCTGGTGAGTTTGGTTTTAAAGCAGGGACGCTGGAGTTGCTGAATAATTTCGTTACGATGATCAAATACTTTCAGAGTATGCTGAGAGAAAAAAATGCTTACGATGTGGCCGTACAGGTTGGGAAGCATACCAATATTATAAAAGATCTTTTTACAGATAAAACTACTGAAGGACTCGCTCGTTATGAGAATATCCAGGAATTATTAAACTCAATTAAAGAGTGGACAGAAAGCCCTGCGAATGAAGAAGGTGAAGTTGGTGATAAAGGCCTGGGCGCCTACCTGCAGGAGATCACTTTACTTACCGATGCAGATGATGATGAACAGAATGCAGACGTAGTTCGTTTAATGACGATACACGCGGCAAAAGGATTAGAATTTTCATGCGTGTTTGTTGGCGGTTTGGAAGAAACATTATTTCCAAGCGGCATGAGCATTAATACAAGAGAAGAGTTGGAGGAAGAAAGAAGATTATTTTATGTAGCTGTTACGAGGGCGAAGAAACATCTGTGGCTAACGTATGCCAATACACGTTATCGTTTTGGACAGCTTGTTCAAAACGATCCGAGCCGATTTTTGGATGAAATGCCCGAAGCTTATATAGACCGCAGTTTCGCAGGCGGCGGTGCCCGTAACAATGCAAGCTTTAATAACATGGGTTCCGCTTTTCAGCGTATGCACAGGGGATTCCCGGGGGCTGTTGAACAAGCTGAGAAAATGTATGGCCCGCCACCATCAAAAACAAAAAATCAAAATTCAACACCATCTTATTTACCAACCCAGCCGGTTACACCAAAAGTTATTGAACACAAACCCTCTTCTGATTTTACCGCAAGCGATACATCTAATCTCCAGGTTGGAAATAAAGTGGAGCATCAGAAATTTGGATTTGGTGTAGTGAATAAAATGGAAGGCAGCGCTCACAACCCTATTGCCACTGTCGCATTCGATTTGAATGGAGAGAAAAAGATCATGCTTAATTATGCGAAGCTTCGTATTGTTGAATAAGGGATTTACCACATAGGCACATAGAGACATAGCTTTTTAATTACACGCTCTATGTTTCTATGTGCCTATGTGGTAAAGAAATTCAATCAAAAAATGTTATCCTTTTTTCTCAAGCACCAATACCTGGAAAGAACCCGGTATCATTTTAGGTCTTGCATTTTTGGGTGCGTCTGATTGTACGGGTTCGTAATCGGCAGTTGGTAAAAATACCCTGTGCGTTTTTTCATCCAATGTAATTGTTCTTGCTCCTCTTTTGGTTTGCAGAGTCTCAACTACCTGGTATTTATCAGCAGATAATTCTTTGATAACAGTAACTGTACCTTCTCCGTTAGAAGTAAAAATGAGATTTGTTGAAGGATCGAAAGCATCACCATCACTTCCGTCACCAATAGGAAGTTTATCCACGATCCTGCCGGTAGTTGCATCCATTACGACAAGCAGTTTATCACATGCAGCGAATAATCTTTTTGTTTTTCTGTCAATCGCCAATCCTGTTGGACCTTCTCCGGGAGCAAGAGACCAATGAGCCAGCACTTCATTCTTAATAATATCTACTACTACAATTTCATTTTTGTCTTCAGCATTCACAAACAGTTTTCCTGCATTATCGCTTACGACAGTTTCCAGTTTTCCAACAACATTAATCGTTGCAACAGCAACATCAGTAGCAGGATCAATTACCGTAAGCGTTCCGCCGGTATGATTACTGGTGATGATTTTTTTCGAAAACTCATCATACAATATCCAGTCAGGATTTGCACCCGTTGCCACCTGCCCAAGAACCTGGTTAGTTTTCAGATCAAAAACTGTTACATTATTCAAACGTCCATTACTGGTATATCCTTTACCAAAAGCATTGGCAAAAGCGATACCGTGTACACCTGTCGTGTTAGAAATTATTCCTACCGAATCACCGGTAGTGTTATCAAGTATATTAACCTGTCCGCCGTGTGATAAATATAATTTACCCATATTAACCGCCGGGTAATCCCATCCTCCGGGACTTGCTACTTTAAAACTTTTGGAGATATGATAACCGCTGGCTTGCGCCTGTGTGAAGTTGCATACACTAAGTGAAGCAACGAAAAGAGAAAGACAAATGATTGACTGTTTCATGATATCTGTATAGATGATTTTGAATTGAAAGAAAAAAATACGCTTTTTCCTTCTAACTCTGTATTAAGTTCTGCCTAAGCTTTGTATTAAGCGACGAAGAATAGAATTGATAAAAGCATTCTTCAGTTTTACTACAGATTTATTTGTGAAGGCTTAATCATTTTACACTTTGAAATATTTCCAGTAACACTATCATCATAAGTATAACCGTTGTATTATTTTTCCAGGAAGGTTTTTTCAACCAGCTGGGCGAAGCGGTTGCTGCCTCCGTAGGGAAATATTAATCTGCTGATTATCATGGAGCACCATTTTTTATAGATAAGCTGCCCGTCTCATTTTACAATATGCTTTAACAAAGTTTGGAAGCCATTTTGCTGTATGCTCGTGATTCCCTGAATCTATTGTTCAATGATAAAACCGTTTTTATGAAAAAAATTTTCTTTCCATTATTTTTTGTCTTTGCGATGCCAGCTTTTTTTTCCTGCGGGGGACTTAGAACGCTGAGCCAGGGTGATGCAGCATCGGCAATTCGTCAAATGATGATAATTGCGGTAAATGAAGGAATAGGAATGAATGCTTTCAACAGGCAAAATATACTCTCAGCAATATTTCCGTCACCCATTTCGAATGTACTAAACACTATGCAGCAACTGGGGCTGTCAAGAGATGTTGACCAGTTTGCATCAACAATTCAACTTGCCGCTGAAAGAACGGCACAAAATTCAATCCCCGTTTTTATTAGTGGAATAAACAGGATGAGCTTTGCAGATGCCATTTATATTGTAAGAAACGGGGGAACCGCTGCAACAGATTATTTAAGAAGCTCTGTAGGATCAGAACTTCGCCTTGCGGTAAGACCGGTGATGCAGCAGGCGCTGGCGCAGTATAATGTAAACCAGCAATGGGAGAAATTAACACAATCTGTAAGGGGTGTACTTGGAAACAGGTTAAACCTTGATCTAGCGAACCTGATGGCAGGTCTGGTTACAGAAGCTATGTTTCAGAAAATAGCGGATAAAGAAATACAGGTTCGTCAGAATGCCTATGCAAGAACCACTCCCTTACTCCAAAGGGTTTTCGGAAGAACATGGAATACCAACGGCGGATATTAAATAAATTGAAATTTGTTTAAAAGAGAGCAGGTAACTGCTCTCTTTTTTGTTACGGGAAGACAGAATAAAATGCCTTACTTTATTTAGCTGATATTGGTGCGGGACATTTATTTTTGTTTGAATGAAACTTTTTGTTCTTTCTGTCGCCCTTTTATTATCTGCCTACTGCAATTGTCAAACCCGAATAAGTGACCACAATGATATAGAGTGGTTTAGTACAACTATCAACAAGCACCTTGGGGGGAAATTTAATGGGATAATTGAATATCACTGGCGAAGAACTAATTGGCTGAAAGACTGGCAGCAAAGCGAATTAAAAACAGCAATTGATTATAAACTCAACACACAAATAAACCTGCAACTTGCTTATACATGGAATAAGTTATTTCCTTATGGAGAAATTACTATTTCACCTTTACCAAAAACTTTCCCGGAGCATATTATTTCTGAGCAGGTATCTGCCAACGCAAAAGTTGGTAAATCAACTCTTACAAATCGTTTAAGGTTTGATCAGAAATGGACCGGCCGCTTCACAGATATTAATAGCACCCATCCTGATCAATGGGTCTTTTTTACCAAGATTCGTTATTTCACGCGGCTTGAAGTTCCTGTAAGCAAAAGCTGGTCTGCTTCAATAGCAGACGAAATATTTATAGGCTTCGGAAAAAGCACCGGCGAAAATGTTTTCGATCAAAACCGCCTGATCCTTTTAGCCGGGCATAATTTCAACCCTTCATTCAGGGTAGAGGCAGGGTGCATCTCCCAGCTAATTCAGTTAGGCAGGGAGATCAGCAACAAAAATGTTTTTCAATATAACAGCGGGTTAATTGTTAATACCATCTTCCTCTTAAAATAATAAGGATGAATATTTAAGCGAACGGGTAATCTTACATATCATCTGAAAATATGTATTGCCGTTTTCACAATTTTCAGGTTATTTGCATCAAATAATTCTTCCCCTGCATGCTACCTAAATACAAACGTATTCTGCTTAAACTTTCCGGAGAAGCTTTATTGGGCGACAATCCTGTAAATTCCGACCCCTTCGATCCCAAGATCATCGAACAATATGCACAAGACATTAAACAGATAACAGACCTCGGTGTGCAGGTTGCCATTGTAATTGGCGGAGGAAATATTTACCGCGGGATGAATGAAGCGGACAGTGGCATTGAAAGGGCACATGGTGATTATATGGGAATGCTGGCAACAGTCATCAATGGCATGGCCATGCAGGCGATGCTGGAAAAGATCGGCGTATATACCCGGCTTCAAAGCGCCATCAAAATGGAACAGATTGCAGAACCTTATATCCGCAGGAAAGCAATGCGCCACCTGGAAAAAGGAAGAGTGGTGATCTTCGGTGCGGGAACAGGTAACCCGTATTTTACAACAGACACCGCGGGTTCTTTACGTGCCGTTGAGATTAAGGCCGATGTAATTTTAAAAGGAACAAGGGTAGACGGTGTTTATACCGCGGATCCTGAAAAAGATAAAACCGCCACACGCTACGAAAAAATTTCTTTCCAGGATTGTATAACAAATAACCTGAAAGTAATGGATATGACGGCTTTCACTTTGTGCATGGAAAATAAATTACCCATCATTGTATTTGATATGAACATGCCCGGCAATCTTTTGAAAGTAGTGGAAGGGCAGAATGTAGGAACACTGGTGAGTTAGAATCAAATTCAAAAGTAAAAATTCAAAAAATGAAGCAGTTGAGATTTCTTAACTGCTTTTTTGTGTAAAGCATTCATGTATAACAATCGTATTCTTTGTGTTTCTTTGCATATTCCTTTGTACCATTTGTGATTAAACCCGATGATGGAAAAAAGCATCTCAGATATCCGTAAAGATTACATACTGCATTCGCTCGATGAACGTGGGGCGGATAAAGATGCGATCATGCAATTTCGTAAATGGTGGACCGAAGCCGTTAACAGTAAAATTGATGAAGTAAATGCTATGACGCTGGCAACCGTTAACAAAGATGGATGGCCCTCTGCAAGAATTGTTTTATTAAAAGGATTTGATGAAAACGGTTTTATCTTCTTTACCAATTATAACAGCCGTAAAGGAAAAGAGCTGGAACAGAATAACAAAGGCGCTCTTGTATTTTTCTGGAAAGAACTGGAAAGACAGGTAAGGATTGAAGGGCCGATCGAAAAGACCTCACCCATTGAAAGCGATATTTATTATCATTCAAGACCCGAAGGAAGCCGCATCGGTGCATGGGCCTCACCACAAAGTGAAGTTATTTCTAACCGTGAAATGCTGGAAGAAAAAGTAAAACGGCTAACAGAAAATTTTATACATAACGGAATTGAGCGTCCTTATTTCTGGGGAGGGTACAGGCTTAGGCCGGTTGCCATAGAGTTTTGGCAAGGCAGACCCAGTCGGTTACATGACAGGCTGCGATATACTTACCAGGAAAATGGGGAATGGAAAATTGAACGACTGGCCCCTTAGTGAATATCGAACAAGGAACAAGGAGTTTATGAATATCGAACGGTGATTCCTTCAGCCTTCCTTGTTCCCGGTTCTTTATTCTTTATCTTCTTTTTTATCCTCCTGCTTCTTCGGCTTAGCAGGCCTTGCAGGGCGGCTCTTACCAAAAGAACCCTGGAATATTTTTCCTTTTTTTGTTTTTTTATCTCCGCGTCCCATAATTATATTTTTGTGGATTGCAAAAATGCACAAAAAGTTCCAAAGTTGGAGAAGTTTCAAGGAGTTTAGGGGTTTCAAAGCTTCAGGCGCCCCCTTAATGTTAAACTCCTGGCTTCGTTCACAAGTTTCAAGTTTAAGTTGCGGCATTCCTCTGAAACATTGAACATTGAACATTTGAACCCTGAAACGAAACATTGAACTTCAACCCCTTCGTCCCAATAAAAAAGCAGGAGAAATTTCTCCTGCTCCATAAGTTGATGTATGGCAACTATAATTTGCCTGAAAGTTCTTTACCTGCTTTAAAGCGGGCTACTTTTTTTGCTTTGATCTTGATCACTTCACCTGTTTGAGGATTACGGCCGCTGCGTGCTGCACGTTTAGAAACAGAAAAAGTACCGAAACCTACCAGTGTAACTTTGTCACCTTTTTTCAAAACTTTGGTAACAGTGTCTACGAAAGAATCCACGGCTGCGTTAGCCTGACTTTTGGTGATACTTGCATCATCAGCAAGTTGTGCAACCAATTCAGCTTTGTTCATAATTGTTGTTTTTTAAAAGTACTTGTAATAACAGAGAGACAAATATAGACGCTTTAATAAACCATCAAAATTTTTGAGCGGCTTTTCAAAAAAGATTTATTCGCTGTGTGTCGCCTGCCATGCGGGTTACAGCAGCATGAGTGTTTAATGATTTTTTTGAAGAGATTTTTTTGAATAGGTGAAACGCTTGCTGCACCTGATCTTCAGCGCATTGCAGCTGTAATGCAGTGCTGGTAAGGGTTTGAAGGAATATACTATTGTTTCACTAATAGCAAACAACAATTTTTAGATTTCCACAATTAGTCCACAACCTGCATCAGGCTTCGGAATGCGATGATTTTATCACCCCATTTATTCAGTGTTGATTCTCTTAGTGATGGTGCAAATTTTTCTATGTAACGGTTATATAACGATTTACTTTCTGCGTAAAACTGAACAGCATAAGTAACACCTTCCGCTTCGTCTGTTTCCAGTAACTGCACGAATTGAAATTTTTCAAAACAGCCGGTTTGCATGATAGCAGGTATATGGATTTCTTTTTGCCATGTGAGCCAGGCATCATGAATATCGTGAGTGACATGAACCGTTACATTATAAATGAACATCTGAATTTTATTTTGATTCTAACTAATAGCAATCTCGGCATATATCGGGCAATGATCGCTGTGCTTTATATGTGGTAATATCTCTGCATCTTTCACGGTATCTTTCATTGTGTCTGTAACCGTTATATAATCTATCCGCCAGCCTTTATTGTTTTCTCTTACTGTAGGGAAACGCTGGCTCCACCAGCTATAACTGCCGGTTCTTTCGGGGTGAATAAAACGGAAAGTATCTATATACCCATGGCCTACAAACTTATCCATCCACGCTCTTTCTTCGGGTAAAAATCCCGAGGTCTTCTGGTTGCCTTTTGGATTATGAATATCAATTTCTCTGTGCGCTATATTATAATCCCCGCAGATGATCAGTTGTTTTCTTTCTTTTCTTAATCCTTCCAGGTAGGCAAGAAATTCATCGAGCCACTGGTATTTATAAGTTTGTCTGATGTCGCCCATTGTTCCGGAAGGGAAATAGGCATTGATCAAACTGGTGTTTCCAAAATCAACCCTTATCACTCTTCCTTCATAATCACTCTGCTCCAGATTGCAGCCATAAATAATATTATCTGGTTTTCTTTTCGTAAGAACACCCACACCGCTGTAACCTTTCTTTTGCGCCGAACACCAATAGGTGTGAAAACCGAGGTCCTCGATAGCAGCGATATTAATATCATCCTTATCTGCTTTTATTTCCTGCAGGCACACAACATCTGCCGGATCAGTTTTCAGCCAGTCCACAAATCCTTTATTCATTGCTGATCGGATGCCGTTAACGTTGTAAGAAATGATGCGCATATTTTAATTTATTACACGAATTAATGTGAATTGCACGAATTATGCAAGCAAACACATTAGTTATAATTGTGTAATTAATTTGAAATTCGTGTAATGGAAGAAAAAAAGCCGGATCAGAAGAACGTCAATAAAGTTATACCGGCCAAAGAGCAGGTTTACCTGGAGGGCCCCAAGAACCGTTTCTACGAGCTGGCGTTCGCTTTTAAAGTATTCAGGCAATTTATTAAAGGGTTTATGACGCTTCATTTTGTTGGTCCCTGCGTAACTGTTTTTGGTTCTGCAAGATTTAAAGGAGATCATCCTTATTATAAAGCGGCGTATGACATTGGAAAGAAGATCGCTGAATTAGGATTAACCACCATGACCGGCGGCGGCCCGGGCATTATGGAAGCGGCTAACAGGGGCGCATTTGAAAACGGCGGCGAATCTGTTGGATGTAATATTAAATTGCCGTTTGAGCAGAAGCCCAATCCTTATATCCATAAATCAATTACGTTCGAGCATTTTTTTGTTAGGAAAACATTGCTGATAAAATATTCTTATGCATTCATCATTATGCCCGGCGGTTTTGGAACGATGGATGAATTTTTTGAGACGCTTACTTTAATCCAAACAAAGTCTCTCACGCAATTTCCTATCGTGATCTTTGGAAAAGAGTTTTATAAAATACTGATGGAAAACCTGCAGTTCATGGCGGATGAAGGAACGATTGCCAAAGAAGACCTGAACCTCGTAATTATTACCGATGATGCAGACGAAGCGATGGCGCATATTAAAGCCTACATCGAAAAGAATTATAAAGTGAGGAAGCGGATGAACCTTGATTGAAATTTCACCTAAAGAAAATCCATTGGTGAACCTTGTGTTTTCCTTGTTTTCCTTGTGGTAAAGTTTTTCTCACTACTAAGAACACAAAGGTTTTCACAAAGAACAAGAAATCTCATGTTGTAAATAAATTTAGCAAAGACATTTTACCAGTCACTATTTTGTTGTCTTAGCTCCCATCTGCAACCCCAGTTTTTCATATTCCACATCGTTGGGCTGCCATAGTTCTATTTTGTTTCCTTCAATATCAACAATATGAACAAACTTTCCGTACTCCACTGACTGGATTTTATCTGTAATAGTTACACCTTCTTTTTTTAGTTCATCAACAAGCCCTTCCAGGTTTTCTACTCTATAGTTGATCATAAAGTCTTTCGTTGAAGGTTCAAAGTATTTCGTTGCTTCTCCAAACGGACTCCATTGTGTAAAACCTTTTTTAGTTGTGTCAGCACCCTGCCGCCATTCAAAAACGGCCCCGTACTGGTTGGTGCTTAGTCCAAGATGTGTTTGATACCACTCTCTCATTTTTTTAGGGTCTTTGCATTTAAAGAAAATGCCACCAAGTCCTGTTACTCTTTTCATTGGTGCCTGCCTGTAAGATGGCTTTGTGGTAATCGTCTTAAAAGCAAAGCCGAAACAGAATGATGCCGTAATGGCTAAAACTATTAATGTCGTTTTTTTCATTTTGTGTGAATTTATTTGTCAGTCTGTTACGCTTTTAAGGAAACTATTATTAATTCGTGCGGCCCATTCTGATTTAAATGCTGTTAGCCAACAGGCTCCCATAGTTCAATCTTGTTACCTTCTGCATCCATAATATGTACAAATTTTCCATAGTCATAAGTGGCGATCTCGTCGAGTATGGTTACGCCGTTTTCTTTTAGTTTGGTTACCAGGCCTTCAATATTCTGTACCCGGTAATTGATCATAAATTCTTTTTTTGAAGGACTGAAATAGTCGCTGTCTTTTTTAAAAGGACTCCATTGAAGAGGAATTACTACCTCAGGTTTGTTTACATCCCTGTATTCAAAACTAACTGTACCCCATTCAGTAAGCTCAAATCCTAAATTTTTGGCGTACCAATCTTTTGTTTCTTTTGTATTGTCTGAAAAAAAGAAAATGCCACCAATACCTGTAACCTTCGGTGTTGTGTCAACTGGTGAATTTGAACCGCCTGTTTGATCTTTTTGATCTTCCATATTTTTTTATTTTTTTTAGTAGTCTTGTTATTTTAAGCTGCCGCGTAAGAAGGTTTTGCAGTTTTTCTTTTTAAAAGCAATGAACAGATAAGCGTTACAATTAATCCCACCGGTAAAATTTCGATGTAAGTCATCATCGCATTAAAGAATGGATTTTTATACATCTTACCCATACTTGCCATTTCTTGTGACTGTTTATCAATTTCTACCTGGCTCGCTCCGCTTGCTTTCAATTTGTCAAGCGTGTGTGCTGAATATTTATCTAAAAAATCGGGGATGAAAAAGAAGTAGTCGATTAGCCAGGCAATAACATAAATAGTGGAAGCGATCAAAACCATCATCATCCCTATTCTGAATGCTTTGCCAAAACTGATCACTCCGCCATTGTATTTATCCCTGTAATTGCGAATGCCCACAAACACGAGTGAAAGGGCGATGAGCATAGAAGCATACCCGATGAGCATACTGCTGTCGTAATCAATGTTGCCTTCACAGTGACTTATGTAGTTTACAGTGCACAACATTAAAACAGAAACGAGAATGCCTGAAATAAGTCCGTAGATGATAATATTTTTTTTCATGTTTACTTCTTTTGTAAGTGCAATGTGGCAAATGCGCAACTTTTTCCGGTCATACTTTCGGCTATTTTTCTGTGCCGCCTACAGCAGGATTTAGTTTTCATACCAAAGTATGAGGTTTAAGGGATAAGATTTAACCTTTTTGCTTTTTCAACTGCCTGTGTTCGTCTTTTCACGTCTAACTTTTCAAAAAGATTTTGAATGTGTGTTTTAACGGTGCTTAGTGAAACAAAAAGTTTTTCGGCAATTTCCTGGTTGCTGTGCCCTTGCGCCAATAAACCCAGTATTTCCAGCTCACGTTTACTGAGTTCCAGTTGAGAGACAAGTGATGTGTCAAGAACAAAATTTTCATTCCGTGTTACATACACTTCTTTTTCCACCACCAAGGTTTCAATCTTTGGTTTTGAAAGTTTTAAGGCCAGCCATATTCCCAGTGCGGTAAAGATGACGGCAATAAAGCCGATATAAATTTCAAAAGAGTGCGTAAAAATGATAAAGCGAAGTTCAAGCCATTTGAGAAGGAACAACAGAAAAGCCAGGCCGATGCTGTAGATAATTGTTGCCTTATGTTTCTCCCAAAACTTCTGCTTATCGGCCATGATGCAAAATATCTAAAATTCGGAATTATTGGAATGTTCACTGCCGGGATAGAAATGCTGCCAGGGAATTTATTTTGAGCCCGGTCGTTGACTGAGTTCGGGTGAGATTTTGGGGTTGAATTCTGCTTTTGGCGGTGTTGAGGACCACATAAACTACGGCGAGGCTGGGTTTCGGATTTCAGTTTCAGATTTCGGGTTTTCGGGTTTAGAATTTAGAATTAGAATTTTGAAGCAGGATGCAAGATGTCATTTCGAGCCGCCGGAAGATATTAAAATAGATACTGAGTGAATGAATGCCCCACAACTTAAAGACAAGTTTTTTTTACATAAAGTAATAAATACACGACATTAAGCCTTTTTGCACCAGTGAGCGATGCGGCCATCCCAACCGGAAGTACAAGTGAGTGACCACCGCCGTTGGCGGGGCACAGCACAAGGGACGATGCCATGAAAAAATGCTGCCGGGTCAAATTGTTGAATTTAAAAGATACCGACCTGCATAAAAAAAGTTCTCAATTGCTTGAGAACTTTTTTATTAATAGTTATATAAAGAATTTATTTATCCCACCAAACTCTCGCATTCAGATCATCACTGCCTCCATAAGGAAAAGTTGAAACTGCTGCATTATAATTGGTCGCATTATTAGCACGCTCCTGGACAGGATAACCTTCTCTTCTTGGAATTTTATCGCCATTTGCACCAGGCGCTGCAACCAATGCAGGATAACCTGTTCTTCTCCACTCGGCCCAACCTTCATACCCGTTTAAGAATAAATGAACCCAGCGTTGCGTTGCGATCTGCTTAATGGCATTTGCAGGATCGTATTGCACTTCGATATGGGATTTAAATAATGGCAAGCCGCTTACATCATTGTTATTCCATTGGCGGATGGACTGATCTAATGCCAGATCGTAATTGGTTTTAGCAGTGGCATCACCACCCGCTATCCATCCCAGTTTAGCGGCTTCTGCTTTTGCAAAAAGAGATTCTGCATAAGTTACCAGTTGCACAGGAGAATTCTGTAAACGCAAACCAGAACCCAGCAAGGAATAATTATTGATAACAACGGTTGTTGATCCGGGTAATCCATAATCCAATCCTACATAATTACCTGCCGTATTTTTATTTGCAAAAACAGGTAAACGCGGATCGTCTAGTGGTTTCATATAATCAACTATTGGTTTACTAACGGCAAACCAGTTCCTTCCTAAACGCGTAAATGAAGTATACCAGTAATTTTCATTTGCAGGATCAGCCAAATGCGGGTAAGCGAGGTTATCGGTATTGGCTGTCATTACACCATTGTTGATGGCCTTATTAAATTCTGCGGGGCCTTTATTCGCATCAACTTTAGAAAGACGCAGCGCCATTAATAAATGAATGGTATTACCTAACTTCTTCCATTTGGTTACATCGCCGTTATAGACAATGTCGTTTTTTATATTACCTGAAACGAACGCTGCATTGGCTTCATCAAGTAAAGTAAAAAGGCTGTTATAAATATCCTGCTGCTTATCATATTTCGGGGTAAAGTTGTCTTTCCCTTTTAATGCATCTGTATAAGGAATATCGCCCCAGCGGTCTGTCATGTGCCAGTAGAAATAAGCCTTTAGAATTTTAGCTACAGCAACCTGGTTCGCAATCGGTCCTTCATTTCCATCGAGTGAAGATGTAAGCACCGTTTCGAGGTTCATTAAAGGACCCGTGTATAACCCGTAAAAATTAAAGTTGACGGTAGTATATCTCGAATTATCGGTGAACGATGTATTCGATAAATACTGCGGGTAGTGAACGCCGTAAGGTGAAGAGCTTATATCGGGCAAAAACATTTCGCTGTTAGCGATCAGCTGCGTGCCGGATGCTTTAGTGGGCCGGTTAGGATCAACATTCAGGCTGCCGTCAAACTTTTTACAACTGCTGACCAGCACTGTGGCAGCAAGTAAAATGTATAATGATTTATTCATCTTTTTCATGATTGTTATTATTAAAATGAAATGTTTAAACTAACACCGTAAGAACGCACAGTTTGAAATTCACCTTTCTCCAGCCAGCTGATAGAACCGCTGCCATAAGAAAGTTCTGAAGGCTCCAGTCCTTTCGGCGCTTTCTGCCAGATCATCCATGGGTTGCGTGCTATGAGTGAAAGTTTTACTGATTTAAATGGTGTTCCGTTTAATAATTGTTTATCCAGGTTATACCCGAGGCTCACCTCTCTTAATTTTACATAGGAAGCATCGAAGAGCCACTCTTCATATATTTTAGTTCCCAAAGTATTCCGGTAATAAGAACGGGCATCCACATACGCCGTTACTTCGGAACCTGTTGCCTGCGAAATACCATTTACTTTAATACCACCGCCACTCGTTAACGGGTCCCTGATATTAAATCCTTTATCATTCAGCGCCGCAGTTTCTTCTGCCTGTCCCGATTTTATAGCCAGCATTTTGGTCCAGCTAAAGAATTGTCCGCCCGATTGAAAATCGATCATAGCATTCAGATCAAATTTCCAGATCTTAAAACTGTTAAGGAAGCCACCGGTGAATTTTGGTAATACACTTCCAAAATCATGATTGGTTTCGAAGAGCGGAAGGTTAGCCGCATCCAGCATTACTTTTCCTGTTTTAGGATCACGCAGGTAAGCCTGGCCCACCAAACTTCCGAATGGTTTATTCACCGCAGCATTTAAAAATATAGGAACGCTGGAGTAAACATTATTATCGAGCTGATACACATTGATACCAGGATAAAGTTCTTTCACCATGCTTTTGTTACGTGCAAAGTTTAAAGTAGTGTTCCAGCTAAAAAGTTTGGATTGAACCGGTGTAGCATTCAGCGAAACTTCAAATCCTTTATTTTCTATCAGTCCCGCATTTACTACAGTTGAAGAATACCCGCTTGCGCCGGACACATCTAAGGAGATGATCTGGTTCTCGTTTCGCTGGCGGTAATAAGTGAATTCCAATCCCACCCGGTTTTTCAGAAACCTTACATCGATCCCTGTTTCAAAAGCTTTTGCGAAAGACGGTTTGATATCGGGATTATTTAAAACATCCGGAACACTTAGTGTATTGATCGTAGCGGATGCTCCTGTATAAACGGTTCCTACACTAAAGCTGCTTCCTGTTTGATAAGGTGCAAGATCAGCGCCGGCAATGGCATAGCTGGCTCTTACTTTACCATAAGACAAAGCGGGCCATTTTAATAAGTCACTAAAAACAATACTTCCTGAAACGGAAGGGTATGAATAGGAATTATTGTTTACAGGAAGGGCCGAAGAAACATCATTACGAAGAGAGGCATCGATAAAATAAATATCCTTGTAACCGAACGATGCCATTCCGTATATACTTCTTATTTCTTTATTACGGATGAAAGAAGAAAGGCTGGGACGTGCAATTGATCCGGCAAGACTATAAAACGCAGGGCTGGAAAGACCGCCAACTGTGTTACCGCTTACTGAAGTAAAATCAACAGTGTTTTTATTTGCCCCGAGGTTAACATTTACAGAAAGATCATTAAAGCGTTTTGTATACTGCGCTAAAAATTCATAGTTATATTCTTTGCTTTCATATTTACCAACGGAATAACCTTCATCAAGCCTGCTTCCGATGGCTTCTTTATGAGAAATGTTTTGTGTGTACATATCAGTACGAAGGAAGGCGGCTAATTTAAGTTCAGGCAAAAGCTGGTAGCTGAAATTAAGATCGCCGAATAAACGGTTCCTGTTATCATCGTTGCTGTTTGCATAAGCATCGAAGTAAGGATTGTTCCAGTCACTCGGCCTGTTGTTGGTAATGATACCGGTAGTAGTATTCGGATTTACATTCCAGTTCATTATCGTTCCATCAGCATACCTGAAATTTTTAAGCCGCTCCATATCCATATTGCGCTGAAACCATTGCACCTGTCCTGTTGCAGTTCCCTGGTATCCCTGCGAAGGGCGTGTGGCCCTGTTATTCGAAAGATTTACATTGGCGCCGATCGTGAGTTTTTTAGTAACATCAAGCGAAGTATTCAGCCCAAGATTATTTCTGTACAATGATGTATTGGGCATAACACCTTTGATCTCTGTGTTATTATAACTTAACCTGAACGTCATATTCTCATTACCACCGGCAACAGCAATATTATTGTTGATCGTGTGCCCTGTTTCAAAATAATCTTTTACGTTCGACGGGTGCGGAACGAATGGAGTTAGCTTACCAAATTCGGCATCCTGCGGATAAAAACTATAATACATTCTTACAGGTGTGCCATCCATTTTGGGTCCCCAGCTTTCATCATTTCCATTTACATATTTATCACCATTAGCGAGTGTTAAGAAGGTCTGGTTATTACCTACTCCGTAAATATCCTGGAGAGGTAAAAAGTTAGCGGTCTTTTCACGGGAAAAAGCTGAGCTGTATTGAACATCGATTTTCTTCGGTCCTTTTTTTCCTTTTTTTGTGGTGATAAGGATCACACCATATTGTCCTTTTAACCCATAAAGCGCTGATGCCGCAGGGCCCTTTAACACACTCACCGATTCAATGTCATCAGGATTAATATCCTGTGAGATATTTCCAAGATCCGGCCCGTTACCATTTGAGCCTCCGAAGTTGGAATTAGAAATCGGCGTGCCATCAACCACCATCAAAGGCTGATCATTTCCATTTAAAGAATTCACACCGCGTATCTTAATTTTTTGTGTGCCACCCATACTTGCACCAGACGATCCTACTACCTGCACACCGGAAACTTTTCCTGCAAGCGAGCCGATCACATTCTGTTCTTTTGTGAGGGTAAGATTTTCTCCTTTAACCTGCTGGGTAGAGTAGCCGATAGATTTCTCTTTACGGGTAATACCCAATGCTGTTACTATCACTTCATCTAACCTGCCTGCATTGGCAAGGACTACTGAATAATTATTTGAAGAACCAATTTGTATTTCCTGTGGAGTATAACCAACTGATGAAATGATCAGTGTTGCATTATTTCCGGGAACGGTTATAGAGAATCTGCCGGCCTCATTTGCATATACACCGGTTGAGGTTCCTTTTACGAGCACCGACGAGGAAGCAAGGGGTCCACCATTTTGATTGGTTACTGTTCCGGTTATTTGCCTTGACTGGCAAAACACCAGTACAGGAAAAACCATACACAGAACAACCAGTATGGGCTGAAATTTTTTTCTCATGACAGTTAATTAGGTTAATGGTGAAAATAATGAAAATAAAAGCAAAAAAACATAGTATAGACAATGAGTCAGAAGCTTCAGCAAAGAAACGGTAACGATTGATTTGCTCTTCATGGTTGTCGGAGAGTGTCTTGCATTTTCAACAATTCTTTTTTATCTTATCCCTCCCTACTGCTTTATTAACCAGCACTTGATTCTTCCACCAAAATTAAATGCACATGTCTAACCTAGTTATTGCTCCCATTCGCCAAAGCCAGCGAATTAAGCTGATCGATGCCATTCGCGGCATTGCATTGCTGGGAATTTTACTTATGAACAGCATGGCCCAAAGCCAGGCACATTTTTTTTATGATAAAATGGATTTGCGTCAATCGCTTACGGGGTTAAATTTTTTCGCCTGGGGAACAGAGATGATCTTGTTTGAAGGGACCATGCGGGGCTTATTCTCTATTTTATTTGGGGCAGGAACGCTGTTGTTATTATCGCGGCTGATAAAAACAAAAAAAGGATTGGAGCCGGCAGATATCTTTTACCGCCGGATGTTATGGCTATTGGTATTCGGGCTTATCAATGCATTTATTTTTTTATGGCCTGGTGATATTTTATATCCTTATGCGCTTTGCGGATTACTGTTGTTTCCCTTCAGAAATCTTTCAGTTAAAAATTTATTGTGGATTGCTTTCTTTTTTCTTGCCATAGGAACCTATCGAGACAACAGTGACTTGTATCAATATAAAAATATCATCACCAAAGGGCAGGCAGCAGAAGTGGTAAGCAATAAAAAAGTAAAACTTACCGAGGTACAGGAAGAAGACCTGGGCAAGTATAAAGATTTCAAAGAAAAACAAACAAGTGCCGGCATTATGAAGAGGGCCCAAAAAGAAGAAAAGAAAATACAGGGCCAGGGCTATGTTCCCCTCTTTAAATATTTCCTGGATATTAATATGATGATTGAAAGCACTATTTTTTATGAGTCGTATTGGTGGGATATACTTTTATTCCTCTTTATCGGGATGGCATTATTTAAATCTGGTTTTCTCGCGGGAAAAAAATCAAATAAATTATACATCACAGTGGCTGTTACCGGTATTGTTGTGGGAACAGCGCTGAATTATTACTTTCAGAAAACGCAGTATGATCTTCGTTTTGATCAATACCTCTTTGTTCAAAAATGGAGATTTGCTTACTACGAATTACGAAGAGTATTTCAAACGATGGGTTATTTAAGTTTGATCATCATTTTATACAAAGTAGCTCCTTTCAGAAAAATATTAAATGTATTTGCACCTGTTGGCCAAATGGCCTTCACTAATTATTTATCCCAATCTATTATTACGTCCATTATTTTTTATGGGATGGGATGGTTTGGAAAACTACAGCGATACGAGGTGTATTATATTGTTGGGGGAATCTGGATCTTTCAAATTGCTGCGAGTAATATATGGATCTACTATTTTCGTTTCGGACCATTTGAATGGTTATGGCGCAGTCTTACTTACATGAAGAAACAGCCGATGAAAAAACAAATAACAACAATAGAATCAGAAGAAGACACAGACGAAGAAATACCATTGCCTGCATTAGGATAGCAATATTCAACAAG